>NZ_JAOCCT010000005.1:0-235639 GCF_029840555.1 Stenotrophomonas sp. GD03877
GGATCGCCTGGGGCGTGTTCAAAAGCGGCCGAGACTTCGATCCGGCCATGCTGAAGGTCGGTCAAGCCTGCTTCCAGCAGGCTTGACCACGAACATAGGATCTCGGCTCTACAGGAATCGGTGCGGCAAGCACACTAGGTGTGCTTGCCGCTTCTCCATATCGAGAACAGGATCCACACGCCGCAGAAGCCGGCGCCGATGAAACCGCACACACCCAGCGCCAGCAGCCAGCGGCTGGAGACACCCCCTACGCTGTGCATCACGATCGACGAGCCGATGATCAGCGCAGCAGTGACGATGCCCATCACCAGCCGGTTCGCCGCACGGTTCACCTGCTCGCCGAAGCCCTGCAGCGCGCTGGTTTCCACCTTCAGCTGCAGCCGCCCACGGCGCGCCGCCTGCACCAGCTTGCGCAGGTCGCGGGGCAGCTCACCGGCGAAGTCGACCAGGCCCAGCAGGCTGCGCCGGCCGCGCTTGAGCAGCGCCCTGGGCGCATAGCGCTGCAGCACCACGCGCTCCAGGAACGGGCGCGCGGCGCTGGCCATGTCGAAATCGGGGTCCAGCTGGCGGCCCATGCCTTCCAGAGTCAGGAAGGCCTTGATCATCAGTGCCAGATCGGCCGGCAGGGTCAGGCTGTAGCTGCGCAGCAGCTGAGTGATGTCGCCCAGCATCAGGCCGATGCGCAGATCCTTCAGCGGCACGCCACGGTACTGATCGACGAACTGGCTGATGTCGTGCTGCAGCCGGTTCTCGTCAACCTCGACACCGCCGGCCCAGTCCAGCAGCACGTCAGCCACGCCCTGCGGATCCTGCTCGACCAGCCCGTGCAGCAGCTGCGCAACCTGGAAACGCCGTACTTCGGACAGCGCGCCAACCATGCCGAAATCAATCACGCCGATGCGGCCATCACGCAGATAGATGATGTTGCCGGGGTGCGGATCGGCATGGAAGCTGCCGTCCTCCAGCACCATCTTCAGCACGATGTCGGCGCCACGCCGTGCCAGCTCGCGGCGGTCCAGCCCGGCCGCATCGACACCGGCCAGGTCTCGGCCGGGAATGCCGTCGACGAAATCCTGCACGTTCAGGCTCTCGCAGGTCCACTGCCAGTGCACGCGGGGAATCAGGATGTCATCACGACCATTGAAGTTGCGCGCGATGCGCTCGGCATTGCGGCATTCGGCGGCGAAATCCAACTCGCGTCGCAGCGACACGGTGAACTGCTGCACGACTTCGGCCGGGCGGTAACGACGCAGGTCCGGCAGCCGGGCCTCGACGATCTCGGCCAGGCGGGCCAGCAGCCGCAGGTCGGCCTCGACCACATCGCGGATGCCGGGGCGTCGTACCTTCAGCACCACCTCGCGACCGTCATGCAGGCGCGCACGATGGGCCTGCGCCAGCGAGGCGGCCGCCATCGGGGTTTCATCGAGGAACGCGAACACGTCCTGCGGAGACGCACCAAGATCGGCTTCGAGCTGCTCGCGGATATCCGCATATGGCAGCGCCGGTACTGCGTTCTGCAGTTCGGAGAGCTCGGCGATCCATTCCGGCGGCAGCAGGTCGACGCGTGTCGCCAGCACCTGGCCGAGCTTGACGAAGGTCGGGCCGAGGTCCTGCATTGCGCTGCGCACACGCACCGGCGCGGTCATCCGCAGCAGCTCCTGCCGCTCCTCGTTCCAGTGCAGCAGGCGCCCTGCCCGCTCCAGCGTGCTGGCCAGGCCGATGCGCCGCACCACATCGCCGAAGCCATAGCGGATCAGGACGACGGCGATTTCCTGCAGTCGGCCCAGGTCACGGACCGTGCCCAGCGTTTCCCACATCATGCGTGCTCCGGACGATTACCGGAGCAGCATGTCACAGCTGGGCGTCGATACCGCGCAATGCCGCCGCCACGGTTTGCCGGCGGATGGCTTCGCGGTCACCATCGAACTGGAAGAGTTCGGCGCGGGCATAGCCGCCACGGCGCTTCCAGCCGATCCAGACGCTGCCGACCGGCTTGTCCGGGCTCCCTCCACCGGGGCCGGCGATCCCGGTCACCGCGACGGCGATACCGGCGCCGGAGTTGACCAGCGCACCGGACACCATTTCCAGCACGGTTTCGCGGCTGACCGCGCCGAACTGCTCCAGGGTCTGCGCGCGTACGCCCAGCAGGCGCTGCTTGGCCTCGTAGCTGTAGACCACCATGCCGCAGTCGAAGAACGCCGAGGAACCGGCAATGTCGGTCATGCACTTGGCGATCCAGCCACCACTGCAGCTTTCAGCGGTCACCAGCTGCAGCGAGGCCTGCTGCAGGCGCTGCCCGAGCGCGGCTGACTGGGCATTGAGATCGGCGTCGGTGGGAATGGACATCGGCATGACGGTGGGGTGAAGAACCTGCACGTTGTACCGCAGATGACAGCCGGATGTCGCGCCCCTCCAGCAAGGTCGCGCTGCCGGCCAGCGGCCGGCACTACCGGGCCGCTAGCTCACCACTCCGGCAGTTTCTCCGGCAGCAGCGCCCGGATCGGCGCGCCGTCGGCACTGGCGGCCAGCTTTTCGGCTTCGGCGATCGGCAGGTCGACCTGCAGCAACCAGCCATCTTCATCGGCCTGCTCGCTGCGGATCACTTCCAGCTGGTGCAGGCGCGCACGCAGGCGGCCGGCATCCGGCGGCAGTCGCAGTTCGCCGGTAACGTGCTGCAGGCCCAGGCGCTTGCCCAGCACTGCCTGCAGCAGCTCCAGGCCCTGCCCGTCACGCGCGGAAATCCACACCCGCTCGCGACGGGACTCGTCCGGGATACCATCCTGGCCATCGTGGCGGACGTCGGCACCGTCGATGCGGTCGATCTTGTTGAATACCAGCAGCTGCGGCAGGTCACCGGCACCGACCGCGGTCAGTACCTCGTCCACCTGCGCGATGCGCTCCTCGCGGTGCGGATCGGCAGCATCGACCACGTGCAGCAGGAAATCAGCCTCGCGCGCCTCGGACAGGGTCGAGCGGAATGCGGCGACCAGATCATGCGGCAGATCGCGGACGAAGCCGACGGTATCGGCCAGCACTACGTTGCCCCCCGGCACCGCAATGCGGCGCACGGTCGGATCCAGCGTTGCGAACAGCTGGTCGGCGGCATAGGCCTCGGCGCCGGTCATGGCGTTGAACAGGGTCGACTTGCCGGCGTTGGTGTAACCCACCAGGGCCACGCGCGGCAGCTCGCTGCGCACGCGCGCACGGCGCATCTGGGTGCGCTGCACTTCAACCTTTTCCAGGCGCTTCTGCAGCTGCTCGACCCGCTTCTGCAGCAGGCGGCGGTCGGTTTCCAGCTGGGTTTCACCCGGGCCGCGCAGGCCGATCGAACCGCCGCGCTGGCGCTCCAGGTGGGTCCAGCCGCGCACCAGTCGCGTGGCCAGGTGACGCAGCTGCGCCAGCTCGACCTGCAGCTTGCCCTCGTGGCTGTGCGCACGCTGGGCGAAGATGTCCAGGATCAGGCCGGTACGGTCGATCACCCGTCGCTCGAGGAAGCGCTCCAGGTTGCGCTCCTGGCCCGGGCTCAACGCATGGTTGACCAGGATCAGGTCGGCACCACTGGCATCGGCCGCAGCCTTGATCTCGTCCAGCTTGCCGCTGCCGATCAGGGTCGACGGATTCGGACGGTCCAGGCGCGCGGTGATCGTCGCGGCGATGCTGGCCCCAGCCGAGCGGGCCAGATCACCGAATTCTTCCAGCACATCGTCTTCCAGCTTGCCGAAATGGGGCTGGATCAACAGGGCGTGTTCGCCCTTTTTCGAGCGGTCAAACATTCACCGCTCCGGTATTACTCGTCTGCTTCATCACCTGCCTGACCACCTTCACCCGACTGCACGTAACCACCGCCCGGACCGACCTTCACGTTGCGTGCCGGAACGACCGTGGAAATGGCGTGCTTGTAGACCATCTGACTGACCGTATTGCGCAGCAGGACCACGAACTGGTCGAACGACTCGATCGTGCCCTGCAGCTTGATGCCGTTGACCAGGTACACCGAAACCGGCACGCGCTCGCGCCGCAGTGCGTTCAAGAAAGGATCCTGCAGCGATTGCCCCTTGGACATTGCACACTCCTGATTATTGTTCTTATTGGGTTGCCGACGGTTGCCACGGCCCCCGAGCCGCCCGCCGAGCGATGATGTTACACGGCTGGCGGGGGTTCAGCGTGCGACGAAGGTCGACACCGCGCCGGCCAGGCGCTTATGGTCGATATGGGGGTCGAACCAGCGCGCATCAAGTTCGCCGCGCAACCAGGTCAGCTGGCGCTTGGCCAGCTGCCGGGTGGCGAAGATCGCCTTGTCACGGAAACGGGTGGCATCGCCCTCGCCGTCGAGGTATTCCCAGGCCTGGCGGTAGCCGACCGCGCGCACCGCCGGCAGGTCCAGCGGCGCCGTCACGGCGGCCATTTCCGGCATCGCGCGCAATGCCCGCACCTCGTCGAGGAAGCCCTGCGCCAGCATGGCGTCGAAGCGCGCCTCGATACGCTGGTGCAGCACCGCGCGGTCACGCGGCGCCAGGATCAGCTTGAGGGTGCGTACCGGCAGCGGCGCCACGCCCGGCCGACGCTGCCATTCGGTGATGGGGGTGCCGGTCAGGCGGTAGACCTCCAGCGCCCGCTGGATGCGTTGCGGGTCGGTGGCATGGATGCGTGCCGCCGCAGCCGGGTCGACCTTGGCAAGCTCAGCGTGCAGTGCCGCCCAGCCACGCTCGGCCGCCTCGGCGCTGAGCGCCTCGCGCATCACCGGGTCGGCCTCCGGCATCGGCGACAGGCCCTGCAGCAGGGCCCGGAAATACAGCCCCGTTCCACCGGCCAGGATCGGCACTTTGCCACGCGCCACGATGTCGGCAACGACCCGGCCGGCATCGGCGGCGAACTCGGCTGCCGAGTAGGTCTGCCAGGGATCGCGCAGATCCAGCAGATGATGCGGCGCCTGTGCACGCTCGGCGGCGTCAGGCTTGGCCGAGCCGATGTCGAGGTGGCGGTAGACCAGCGCCGAGTCGACGCTGACGATTTCGCCATCCAGCTGCTGTGCCAGGGCGATCGCGGTGGCGGTCTTGCCACTGGCGGTCGGCCCCATCACGGCGATCGCCAGTGGCCGCCGGTCGATGCCCATCAATCTTCGTCCGGCCAGCGGATCGTCGGCGTGGCGTCGGCACGTGGCGTCGGCACGGCGTCGACGGCCTGCCAGATCTTCAGCGCATCCACCGTAGCCGCCACGTCATGCACGCGCACGATGCGCGCACCGCGCTGCACCGCGATCAGATGCGCGGCCACGGACGCCGCCACGCGTTCAGACGGGGTGTCGCGGCCGGTCAGTTCGCCCAGGCTGCGTTTGCGCGACAGGCCAGCCAACATCGGCACGCCCAGTTCCAGGAAGCGTTCCGAGCGCGCCAGCAGGGTCATGTTGTGGGCGGTGGTCTTGCCGAAGCCGAAACCGAGGTCGATCAGCAGGTTCTTCTTCGCGATACCTGCCATCTCGGCGGCGAACAGGCGCTGCACCAGGAAACCGTGCACCTCGGCGACCACGTCGCCGTAGTGTGGATCTGCCTGCATGTGGCCCGGTTCGCCCTGCATGTGCATCAGCACCACCGGCACGCCGGTTTCAGCGGCGGCGTCCAGCGCCCCGTCCTGACGCAGGCCGAAGATGTCGTTGATCATGCCGGCGCCAGCGGCCACCGCCGCGCGCATCACCTCCGGCTTGAAGGTGTCGATGCTGATCGGCACCTGGGTGCGGGCGGCCAGCTGCTCGATCACCGGAATCACCCGGCGCAGCTCATCCTCGATCGACACCGGCGCAGCGCCCGGGCGGGTCGATTCGCCGCCGATGTCGAGCAGGTCGGCGCCCTCCTCGACCAGCTTCAGGCCGTGGGCGACGGCGGCTTCAGTTGTGTCGTGCGCGCCGCCGTCGGAGAACGAGTCCGGGGTGACATTGACGATGCCCATGACCCGGGCACGGTCGAGGCGCAGGATGCGGCCGGCGCAATCGAGCTGGGGCGAGGTATCGAACATGGGCAATCCTGCAGGGACAACGGCGGGTAGTTTAGTTCGGCAGGGCGGCGCCCTGCACCCGCCAAGGCCAGAGCGACAGCAACAGCCGGAGCAACAGCGGGTTTACTGAAGAATGGCGGGGTGGGTCCGGTTGCGGGGGCCGCTGCAAGTACGTCCATGTAAGCTCGGTCGCCGCATCCATGCGGCTCACGCCCCCGCAACCGGACCCACCCCGCCTTCGACAGATTTCCGCGATCTGCAGTAGATCCACGCCATGCGTGGATGAATCTCCATCGGAATCAAACATTTCGAATTGGAATCGAAATGCATCCACGCATGGCGTGGATCTGCCGTGTCGACCAAGGTCGACACCTACCAACAGCTCCCGGAATCTGTCAAAGGTGGGGCGGTGTGGGTTGGCAGGACCGTTGGCGCCATGGATGGCGCCATCGAGCCCCCATGGGTGAGGGGGCTTTGCTTGCGAAGCATTGCTTCGCAATCGCCCGAACGCACAGCCGCCAGCGGCTGGGCCGGACCGCGGAGCGGGGTTTACGGCGTGTCCTGCCTGCCCACACCGCCCCGCCATCCCACGGATAGCCAGCTTTTGCTGTTGCTTCGGCCGTTGCTTGAAGCTTCGGCAGGTGCAGGGCGCAGCCCTGCCGCGCCCTCAACGGCGGCGGCGCTTGCGATCCACGTACAGGGTCTTGGCAATGCTCAGCACGATGCCGACACCGATACCCACCACGCAGCCCAGCAGCAGGTTGTCGGCGCCCAGGCCCACACCCACGCCGACCACGGTGGCGATGACCATTTCGACGGTGTGGGAAATCGGTTCGGGCTTCGGGGCGGACATGCGGGCTCCAGCGTCAGTGCGGTTCTTCGGGATGGGCCAGTGGCCCGGAAACGACGAAGCCGGGTTGCCCCGGCCTCGTCTGGTGTCACATGCAGCGGGCCGTCAGTGCGATTCGGCCGGGCCTGCGATCGGCGGCAGCGGACGGGCGTCGCCGCCCTTGTCGTTGCCACCGTCCTTGTTCGACTTGTTCCAGCCGGCCGGCGGCGGCGGATCGCGGCCCTCCATGATGGCGTCGATCTGCGGCGCGTCGATGGTCTCGTACTGCAGCAGCAGCTGGGACATCGCGTGCAGCTTGTCCAGGTTGGCCGTCATCAGCTCGGTGGTGCGTGCGTATGCCTCGTCGAGGATGTTGCGCACTTCCTCGTCGATGCGGCGCGCGGTGTCGTTGGACACGCTCTTGTGCTGGGTGACCGAACGGCCCAGGAACACCTCGTCGTCCTCTTCGCCGTAGGCGATCGGGCCGAGCTGGTCGGACAGGCCCCACTTGGTGACCATGTTGCGGGCCATCTTGGTAGCGCGTTCGATGTCGTTGGAGGCACCCGTGGTGACCTTGTCGGCACCGAAGATCAGCTCCTCGGCGACGCGGCCACCGTACAGCGAGCACAGCTGCGACTTGATCGCCACGCGGTTCATCGAGTACTTGTCGCCTTCCGGCAGGTACATGGTCACACCCAGCGCACGGCCGCGCGGAATGATGGTGACCTTGTAGACCGGGTCGTGCTCGGGCACCAGGCGGCCGACGATGGCGTGACCAGCTTCGTGGTAGGCGGTGAGCGTCTTCTCTTCTTCGCTCATGGCCATCGAGCGGCGCTCGGCACCCATCAGGATCTTGTCGCGGGCACGATCGAAGTGGTCCATGCGGACTTCCTTCTCGTTGCCACGCGCAGCGAACAGGGCGGCCTCGTTGCAGAGGTTGGCCAGGTCAGCACCGGAGAAGCCCGGGGTACCGCGCGCGATCACCATCGGCTCGACATCGTCGGCCAGCGGCAGCTTGCGCATGTGGACCTTCAGGATGTGCTCGCGGCCCTTCACGTCCGGCAGGCCGACCACGACCTGGCGGTCGAAACGGCCCGGACGCAGCAGCGCCGGGTCCAGCACGTCAGGACGGTTGGTCGCGGCGATCACGATCACGCCTTCGCCACCTTCAAACCCGTCCATCTCGACCAGCAGCTGGTTCAGGGTCTGCTCGCGCTCGTCGTGACCGCCGCCCAGGCCGGCGCCACGGTGGCGACCGACGGCGTCGATTTCGTCGATGAAGATGATGCACGGCGCGTGCTTCTTGGCCTGCTCGAACATGTCGCGCACGCGGCTGGCGCCGACGCCGACGAACATTTCAACGAAGTCCGAACCGGAGATCGAGAAGAACGGCACCTTGGCTTCGCCGGCGATGGCCTTGGCCAGCAGCGTCTTGCCGGTACCCGGCGGGCCCACCATCAGCACGCCGCGCGGAATCTTGCCGCCCAGCTTGGTGAACTTGGACGGGTCGCGCAGGAAGTCGACCAGTTCACCCACTTCTTCCTTGGCCTCGTCGCAGCCGGCGACGTCGGCGAAGGTGACCTTGATCTGGTCTTCGCCCTGCAGCTTGGCGCGCGACTTGCCGAAGGACATCGCGCCCTTGGCACCGCCGCCACCGCCCTGCATCTGGCGCATGATGAACAACCAGAAGCCGATGATCAGGATGACCGGCAGGAAATTCATCAGGATCGCGCCGAGGGAAATGCCGCTGGACGGCTCCTCCTGCACGATCTCCACGTTCTTGGTGCGCAGCACGTTGATCAGGTCACGATCGAACGGCGCGGTGATGGTGGACGACTGCCCACCGCGGGTGGTGTAGGTCAGCTGGCTGGTGCCGCCGCGCATGTCGCCGCCGAAGGCGACCTTCTGCACGTTGCCGCTGTCCACCTGGTCCAGGAACTGCGAATACGACGCGCCCTGCGCCCCGGCCCCGGAGGACTTGGGCGAGAAGCTCTGGAAGACCACCATCAGCACGACGGCGACGACCACCCATAGCAGGAGGTTCTTGGTCAAGTCGTTCATCCTCATTGGCTCCGGTGTTCCTCTCAGTGCTGGCGTTGCGTTGGGGTCGAACTTGCGTACGTTGCGAGCTTACTTCATGTGGGCGCGTTTTCCCTGACCCAAGGCATACACCTCGGGAGAGCGCTTGCGCGAGGCTTCCGGCTTGCGGATGGAGACTTTGTCGTACCGGCGGCGCATGTCGCGCACGTAGTCGTCAAAGCCCTCGCCCTGGAACAGCTTGATCAGGAATGCCCCACCGGTTTTCAGGTGGTTGTCGGCAAAATCCAGGGCCAGCTCCGCCAGGTGCATCATCCGCGGCTGGTCGACCGCGCCCACACCACTCTTATTGGGGGCCATGTCCGACAGCACAAGGTCTACCGGCTGATCCCCGAGCATGGCTTCAAACTGTGATAGAACGGCTTCTTCCCTGAAGTCACCATGAAGGAACTCGACGCCGGCCAGCGGCGGCATGTCCAGGATGTCCAGGGCCAGCACGCGGCCGGTGTCGCCGATCTGTCTCCGAACCTGCTGAGACCAGCCGCCCGGGGCCGCGCCGAGGTCGACCACCACCATGTGCGGCTTCAGCAACCGGTCACGTTCCAGCAGCTCTTCGAGCTTGTAGGCGGCGCGCGAACGCATGCCTTCGGCCTGGGCCTTCTTCACGAAGGGGTCGGAGAAGTGTTCCTTGAGCCAGCGCTGGCTGCTTTTGCTGCGGGTAGCCATTGAAAATAGGGGCTGATGGGGTCCTCATGATACCCTGATCGCCCCATTCAACCGTGTTTTCCTGCATGTCCATCGCCCTGACCGCTTCCCAGACCCGTTTCCTGCGCGGCCAAGCCCACGACCTGAAGGCCCTGCTGCAGACCGGCGGCAAGGGTGTGACCCCGGCCTTCATCGCTGAGCTGAACGAAGTGCTGGAGCGCCACGAGCTGGTCAAGGTGAAGGTCGCTGCCGAAGACCGCGACGCCCGTGACGTGATGATCGGCGAGATCGTCGAAGCCACCGAAAGCGCGCTGGTGCAGCGCATCGGCCACGTCGCCGTGCTGTACCGCCCGAGCAAGGAACAGCGACAGATCGTGCTGCCGCGCGGCTGATCGCCCTACTGCCATGCAGCTGAACCACGAACCGCCAGATTACGCCTACAGCCTGCGCGCCGCCGATGGCCGCTCGGCCCGGGTCAACGAGCTGGTGCTGGGCAGCAGCTTCTTCCTGACCCCGGACCAGCTGGTCGAGCGCTGGCCGGTGAAGCAGGCCACCGAACTGCAGCTGGCCGACCTGGAGCCGATCCTGGCGCTGAACCCGGCGCTGATCGTGCTCGGCACCGGTGACCGCCAGGTGTTCCCGCCGGCGGTGGTGATGGCCGCCTGCCTGTCACGCGGCATCGGCCTGGAAGTGATGAACAATCCGGCCGCCGCACGCACCTTCAACATCCTGGCCGGCGAAGGCCGCAAGGTCGCCGCCGCCTTCATTCTCGAAGGCTGACGTGGCGTCGCCGGGCATGGCCCGGCAGTGCCCTGGATCACACGTACTCTGTAGCGCCCGAGCCCATGCTCGGGCGGCGCCGCGTCGCGGCGCGGAAAGCCGCCGGGCGTGACCCGGCGCTACCCGATCACACGGTGATCAGCGTGCCGGCAGATACTGCTGCGGGTCGACCGGCTTGCCGTTGTAACGAATCTCGAAGTGGACCATGTCGCGGTTCGCACCGGTACGGCCCATTTCCGCAATCTGCTCACCGGCCTTCACGCTCTGGCCTTCGTTCACCAGCCGCTTGCGGTTGTGGCCATAGGCCGACAGCCACTGGTCACTGTGCTTGATGATGATCAGTTCACCGTAGCCGACCAGGCCGGCGCCGGAATACACCACCACGCCATTGGCGGTGGCCTTGACCGGCTGGCCGCTGGTGCCGGCGATGTCCACGCCCTGCTTGGTCGCATCACCGGCCACGTAGCGGCCGACGATCGCGCCATCGGCTGGCCAGCGCCAGGCGATGTTGCTCTTGACCGGCCCGACCGGCGTCGGGGCCGGCGCGGTGCTGCCGCCACTGCTGCCAGCCGAACGCGGCGGGGTGACCACCGTGGTCGGCGCACGGCCGCTGGTGGCCCCCTGCGGATAAAGGCGGATCACCTGGCCGGGGTAGATGGTCGACGGGTTGTCCAGACGATTCCAGGCAATCAGGTCGGCCGGGGTGATGTCATGGATGCGGGCCAGCGCATAGATGGTATCGCCCTTGCGCACCACCACGGTCTGCCCGGGCTTGGGCACCGAGGTCTTCGGCGTGGTCACGCCACCAGTGCTGCCGCCGCCCGGGCGGACCACGGTGGCGGTGCCGCAGGCGGCCAGTGTGGAAACCAGCAACGCCAGCGCGCCGATGCGCACTCCCTTGCTCAGACGATCAGGACTCATGCGAACTTCGACCTCCATACAAGCCAGGCGATCAGCACCACCACCAACGCGGTGGCGATCCAGCCCAGCGGTTCAATCCAGCGACGCAGTGCCGCTTCGGCACGCGCACCACCGATACGGATGACCGCAGCCAGCACGAACACGCGCTTGCCGCGACCGATCAGCATGCTCAGCAGGTACTGCGGCATCGGTACGCCGACGATACCCGATGCCCACGTGAAGACCTTCATCGGGATGGGCATGAATCCGCCCAGCACCAGGAAGGTGAACACCGCCCAGGGCGACTCGGCCATCTTCGCCTGCACGGTGATGATGCCCTGCTCGATCGCCGGCAGCATGCCCAGCGCTTCGAACAGCGGCTTGATCGCCTCGAAGGCGTAATGACCCAGTGCATAGCCAACCAGCGCGCCGACCATCGAGCCGGCCAGGCTGAGGGTGGCGAACCACCAGCCGCGCTTGGGCTGGGCCACGCACATCGGCGCCAGCATCACCTCCGGCATCACCGGGAAGATGATCGCCTCGAGGAAGCTCAACACCGTCAGGTAGGTCGGCGCGCGTTCGTGCGCCGCCCACTTCATCGCCCGCTCGTACAGCGGCCCGAAAATCTTCATGCAACCCTGCTCCGTGGATTAGTCGAGCATGCCAGACAGCAGCGGCACGAACGTGACCGGCGCCAGCACGTGTTGTTCGATGCTGCCGTCGGCCTTGCGATCCAGCTGTACCAGCGACTGCGCCCCGGGGCCACCGACCGGCGCCACCAGGCGGCCGCCCCCGGCCAGCTGCTCGATCAGGGCGTCGACCAGTGCCGGCGCCGCCGCAGTGACCACGATGGCATCGAACGGACCGTGCTCGGCCCAGCCGACGCGGCCGTCGTCATGCTTGGTGCGGATGTTCATGCCCAGCGCACGGAAGCGCTTGCGGGCCTGGCGCAGCAGATCGCCGATGCGCTCCACGGTGTAGACCTCCAGGCCCAGCGCACCGAGGATGGCGGCCTGGTAACCGGAACCGGTGCCGACTTCCAGCACCCGCTTCGGCGCGACCTGGAGCACCGCCTCGGTCATCCGCGCGACCACCCAGGGCTGCGAGATGGTCTGGCCGTGCCCGATCGGCAGGGCGGTGTCCTCGTAGGCGCGTGACGCCAGTGCCTCGTCGATGAACAGATGGCGCGGCACCACCCGGATTGCGTTCAAGGTCGGCTCGTCGACGATGCCGGCTTCGCGCAGGCGATCGACCAGTCGGTCACGCACGCGCTGCGAGGTCATGCCGATACCGACGGCTTCCGGTTGCAGGCGCAGGCGTGGGCTCATGCCGGCTGGTCCAGCGCCGCACTGAGGCCGCCAACCCAGCTGGCCACCTTCTCCAGTGCCTGGTAACGGGTCAGGTCGACCTGGATCGGAGTGATCGAGATGTGGCCGGTGCGCACCGCATGGAAGTCGGTGCCGGGACCGGAGTCCTGCTCACGACCAGCCGGGCCGATCCAGTACACCTCGTTGCCGCGCGGGTCCTTCTGCGCGATGCAGCCTTCGGCGCGATGACGGTTGCCGAGGCGGGTGACCTCGAAGCCCTTGACCTCGCTCCACGGCAGATCCGGCACGTTGACGTTGAGGATGGTGTCAGCCGGCAACGGATCGGCCTTGAGCCGGGCGACGATCTCCACTGCGGCGCGCGCGGCGGTCTCGAAGTGCTTCGGATCATGGTTGCGGGTAACCAGCGAGACCGCCACCGCCGGCAGGCCGAGGAAGCGACCTTCCATCGCCGCCGAGACGGTGCCGGAATAGATCACGTCATCGCCGAGGTTGGCGGCGTTGTTGATGCCGGACACGACAATGTCGGGTTCGAACTCGAGCAGCCCGGTCAGCGCAAGGTGCACGCAGTCGGTCGGGGTGCCGGCCACCGAGACGGTGTAATGGTCGATGCGCTTGAGGCGGATCGGCAGGTCCAGGGTCAGCGAATTGCTGGCGCCGGAGCGATCGCGGTCGGGCGCGACCACCGTGACCTCGTGTCCGGCCTCGCGCAGCACCGAAGCAAGCATCCGGATGCCTGCGGCGTCGACGCCATCGTCGTTACTGACCAGGATTCGCATCTTCGATTTAACCGCTTGATTTTCCAAGAATTCGATTCCATCACCGTGCAGTGTGGGCGGGACCGTCGTACTCCCCTGCGGAAGCCGTCGACCCTGCAAGGGCATCGTCTATTGTGCCGCATGCGAGCCGCCGGTCCTACCCTGCCGGCGGTCACGGCCGACATCGAACCGTCATAGGCAGACCTGCGCCGGCGGTTTACCCTGTACGCATGTCGCACCCTGAAGACGAAGATCCGGCCGCATTGTTCCGTGCGGCCATCGGCGAAGTGACGCCGCTGCGCAAGGATGCCGAGCCGGCACCGGCTGCGCCCCGGCCGAAGCCGCGCGCGCGCATGGCCGAACGTGACGAGGCCGAAGCCGCCGGCGAGTTCGCCCGGCTGCTGCGCGACAGCACGCCGCTGGAAGCCGGCGACGTGGCCAGCTATCGCCGCGACAACCTGCCACCACGCCTGTTCCAGCGCCTCAAGCGTGGCCAGTACTCGGTACAGGACGAACTGGACCTGCACGGCGCCACCGCCGCGCAGGCGGAGACGCTGTTGCGCCAGTTCCTGCTGGAGGCGCATGCACACGACTATGGCTGCGTGCGCATCATCCACGGCAAGGGCCTGCAGTCCGATGGCGGTGCGCCGGTGCTGAAGAACCTGGTTGATCGCCTGCTGCGGCTGCGCAACGACGTGCTGGCGTTTCATTCGGCGCCGACCGGGCAAGGTGGCACCGGTGCGGTGCTGGTACTGCTGGCGCGCAGATGAAAAAGGGGACGGAGGCAATTAAGTCGTTTGTGGCACAAACGACTTAATTCCCTCCGTCCCCTTTTTCTGTCAGGCCTGCGAGGCGTCTTCCACCGCGCCGAGCTCGTGCAGCACGGCTGTCGCGTAGCAGCCGGGCGGCAATGCGAACGAGAGCTCCAGCACGTCATCGGCCAGCCACTGGTGCTGCAGCAACGCCGGGCGCAGGCGCAGCGCGCGGCGCTCCTGCTTCAGGCGCGCGTCTTCCAGGCCGGCCCGCAGGGCCTTCGATTCCTCGTCGTCCAGCGCAGCCAGCTCCAGCTCGCGTGCCGCATCGGTGCTGCGCAGCTCGCCTTCGCCCCACAGCGGCGCGCTGGGATGGATGTCGAAACGCGCCAGGCGCTCGGCCAGCACGTCGGTGTACGGCTCGGGTCCGAACACGCTGCGGCTGCCATCGAGCATCCACACTTCGCCCTCCAGCGGCTGATCCCAGTTGCCCTGCTCCACGCGCGCGGCCAGCACGCGGTTGAACAGTGCCGAACGCGCGGCTGACAGCAGCAGCGAACGCTGATCCTTGCGCATGCGGCGGCCACCGAACATCGCCAGTGCCGCCGGCACGTTGCCGCCGTCGCGGCCAAAGCGCTGCTCGCCGAACCAGTTCGGCAGGCCGCGCTCGGCAACCTGCTGCAGGCGTTCGCTGATCGCTGCGGCATCGCCCTGCACTTCACGCAACACCAGCTTGAAACGGTTGCCGGCCAGTGCGCCACGCTGCAGCTTGCGGTTGTGCCAAGTCGCTTCGAGCACTTCGATCTCATCACTGGCCAACTCGGCCAGGTCCGGCGCAATGCGCTTGGGCAGGTGCACGCTGAAACGCTGGGTGGTGACCGCGTGACGATCCTTCATGCCGGCGTAGCTGACCGCCATTTCCGGCAGGCCGGCCCACTTGGCCAGCATCTTGGCCACATGCACGGTGTTCGCGCCGCGCTTGCGGATATGCAGCAGCAGGTGCTCACCTTCGCCGGTGGCCTCGAAGGCCGGCAGCTCGTCGACCTGGAAATCGTCCGGCGTGGTGCGGATGCGCGCCGTCAACAACGGCGCACCAAACGCCAACGGCAGCGGAATCATGCCGCCACCAGCAGCACAACGGCCTGTGCGGCAATGCCTTCACCACGGCCGGTGAAGCCCAGCTTTTCCGAGGTGGTGGCCTTGACGCTGACCGCATCCAGCGGCAACTGCAGCAGTCCGCCGATGCGCTCGCGCATGGCCAGCGCATGCGGGCCGACTTTGGGTCGCTCGCAGATCACGGTGATGTCAGTGTTGCCGACACGCCAGCCACGCTCACGCAGCAGGCTGTCGCAGTGGCGCACGAAATCACTGCTGTCGGCCCCCTTCCAGCGGTCGTCACTCGGCGGGAAATGCTGGCCGATGTCACCCAGCGCCAATGCGCCGAGCATCGCATCACACAGCGCATGCAGGATCACGTCGCCGTCGCTGTGGGCGAGCACGCCGCAGCTGTGCGGTACGTTCACGCCGCCGAGCATGATGTGATCGCCTTCACCGAAGGCATGGACGTCATAGCCCTGGCCGATGCGGACGGGCGGGAAAGGTGCGGTGCTCATGGATGCAACCCTTGCAGCAGGGCCGCGCGGGCAATCAGCTGGCGCGGCGGGAAAGTACGAATTCGAACCGGTCCAGATCGGCCGGGGTGGTGACCTTGAAGTTGTCCTCACTGCCTTCCACCAGCAGCGGGCGCTGGCCCTGGCGCTCCATGGCCATGGCCTCGTCGGTGACTTCAACACCGGCGGCAGCAGCGTCGGACAGCGCGCGGCTGAGCTGGTGGCGACGGAACAGCTGCGGGGTCAGTGCGCGCCACAGGCGCTCGCGCGGCTCGGTGCCGTCGATGCCACCGTCGTCGCCTGCACGCTTGAGCGTGTCGCGCACCGGGGCGGCCAGGATCGCGCCAACCGGGTCGGCACGGCCGACTTCAAGCAGGCGGCCGAGATCGGCCAGGGACAGGTTCGGTCGCGCCGCATCGTGGACCAGCACGAACTCATCGGCGCGCACCGACTCCGGCAACGCCTGCAACCCGGCCAGCACCGAGGCGGCACGGGTCGCACCCCCGACACAGGTCAGCACCGGCTTGCCCGCCCACTCGTTCCAGCCCGGCCAGTCGGCGTCGTCCTGGCCGATCACCACCATCGCACCGGCCACGGCCGGGTGCGCCAGCAGGGCGTCCAGGGTATGGGCGAGCAGGATCTGCCCACCTGCCTGCAGGTACTGCTTGGGCAACGGCGCGCCGAAGCGGGTGCCACGGCCAGCAGCCGGAACCACGACCCAGATGGCCGCGCTCATGGCACGTCCGCCGGATGTTCGCCAGCCTGGGCAGTGACGCCTGCAGCAGGCTGCGCCGGGTGGACCGGCGCATCCTCGACCACGCGGTAGAACTTTTCGCCAGGCTTGATCATGCCCAGCTCGCTGCGCGCGCGTTCCTCGATGGCGGACTGGCCTTCCTTGAGGTCCTTCACTTCGGCAGCCAGCGCATCGTTGCGCTGCTGCAGGCCCTCATTGTCCCGCTCCTGGTTGGTGACCTGGGCTTCGAGCATCATCACTTCGCCCGAGTTGCCCGGACCGAACCAGAAGCGGTACTGCAGCCAGCCCAGCAGCAGGGCCAGCACCAGCAGCATCCAGCGCCAGTCGCGCATCGGCTCAGCGCTTCAGCGAAACGAACGCGTCACGACCGGCGTAACGCGCGCCGGCGCCGAGGGCTTCCTCGATGCGCAGCAGCTGGTTGTACTTGGCCACGCGATCGCTGCGGCACAGCGAGCCGGTCTTGATCTGGGTGGCGGTGGTGGCCACTGCGATGTCGGCGATGGTGGTGTCTTCGGTTTCGCCCGAACGGTGCGAGACCACCGCGGCATAACCGGCGCGGTCAGCCATGGCAATCGCTTCCAGGGTTTCGCTCAGGGTGCCGATCTGGTTGACCTTGATCAGGATCGCGTTGGCGGTGCCCGAGTCGATGCCTTCCTGGAAGATCTTCGGGTTGGTCACGAACAGGTCGTCACCGACCAGCTGCACCTTCTTGCCGATGCGGTCGGTCAGCAGCTTCCAGCCGGCCCAGTCGTTCTCGGCCAGGCCGTCCTCAATCGTGATGATCGGGTACTGCGCGGCCCAGTCGGCGAGGAAGTCGACGAACTGCTCGGAGGTCAGGCGCTTGTTCTCGCCGACCAGGTTGTACTTGCCGTTCTCGAAGAATTCGCTGGAGGCCACGTCCAGGCCCAGCAGCACGTCTTCACCGGCGGTGTAGCCGGCTTTGCCGATTGCTTCGAGGATGGTGTCCAGCGCTTCGACGTTGCTGCGGAAGTCCGGTGCGAAGCCGCCTTCGTCGCCGACCGCCGTGCTCAGGCCGTGGCCCTTCAGCACCGACTTCAGCGAATGGAAGATTTCGGTACCGGCGCGCAGCGCTTCGGAGAACGAGGTGAAGCCGACCGGCAGCACCATGAACTCCTGGAAGTCGACGTTGTTGTCGGCATGCGCGCCGCCGTTGATGATGTTCATCATCGGCACCGGCAGCGACGGGGTCACGCCGGTCTTGGCGGCCAGGTACTGCCACAGCGCCTGCTTGCTTGATGCGGCAGCGGCGTGCGCGGCGGCCATCGAAACACCCAGCAGTGCGTTGGCGCCGAGGCGGCCCTTGTTCTCGGTGCCGTCGAGGTCGATCAGGCGACGGTCGAGGCCGGCCTGGTCGGTGGCCTCGAAGCCCTTCAGTGCGGCGGCAATCGTGGTGTTGACGTTGTCGACGGCCTTGCGCACGCCCTTGCCCAGGTAACGGGTCTTGTCGCCGTCACGCAGCTCGACCGCTTCCTTGGTGCCGGTCGAGGCGCCGGAGGGAACCGCGGCACGACCGAACGAACCGTCCTCCAGGATGACTTCGGCTTCCAGCGTGGGGTTGCCACGACTGTCGAGGATTTCACGGGCGTGGATGCTGCGGATCGTACTCATGGTCGGACCGGTTACCTGTCTGGAGAGGGGCGACAAAACGAATGCCGCGTGATTATCCCCGGCTGCCCGCCACTTGCCAAATGGAATGGGCGGCTTCAGCCCCAGCTGGACCCGATCACGATCAGCACCAGCGACACCAACATCACCAGCAACGCACCGGCAATCGCCGCCAGGATGGGGCCACGCCGCCGTCGCCAGGCCAGCACCATCGCCACCGGGCTGCCCAGGAAGGACAGCACCATCGTGACCAGCGCGCCCAGCAACCACCATTGCGTGGCCTGCACGCCGCTGTTCCCGTCCCCCGGCGGCCGGAAACTGGCGGTGAAGGCCAGCACGCCCACCACCAGCGCGATCCAGGTCAACACGGACAGCCCCAGGGCGATCAGGCCCCAAGGCCAGCCGCGCGCCGATGTGGTCGTATTCATCAAAGCACTCCGTAGAACAGGGCGCCCAGCCACAGCGAGAGCAGGATGATCGCCAGGCCAGCGGCCACCTTGCCGCGATTCAACCGCCAGGCCAGCACAGCGGCAGCGACGCATCCCGCGGCACCGAGCAGTTCCGCCACCAGCAGCGCAATGAAGTACGCGCGCAGATTGAGCGCGCTGCCACCATCACCCGGTGGCCGCACGGATGCGGCGCCGATCAGCACCAGCCCGAACATGCCCACGGTGAACAGCACGGCCAGGGCCAGTGCGATCAAGCCCCACGGCCACTGCTTCCAGTGCCGGCGGCGGCGCTGGTCCTCCAGCGCCCGCCACGGGTCACGACTCACGCGAAGCGCGAGAAGCCGTGCTTCTTGGTCACCGCATCGAGCTCCATCAGGGTCTCGAGCAGCGCTTCCATCTGGTCCAGCGGCCACGCATTGGGGCCATCGGACAGCGCCTTGGACGGGTCCGGGTGGGTCTCGGCGAACAGACCGGAGATGCCCACGGCCACCGCAGCACGGGCCAGCACCGGCACGTGCTCACGCTGGCCACCGGAACTGGTGCCCTGCCCGCCCGGCAACTGCACAGAATGGGTGGCGTCGAACACCACCGGGCAACCGGTATCGCGCATCACCGCCAGCGAACGCATGTCGCTGACCAGGTTGTTGTAGCCGAAGCTGGCACCGCGCTCGCAGACCATGATCTGCTCGTTGCCGGTGGCCTTGGCCTTTTCCACGACCGGCTTCATGTCCCACGGCGCCAGGAACTGGCCCTTCTTGATGTTGACCGGCTTGCCGGCCGAGCACACCTTGCGGATGAAATCGGTCTGGCGGACCAGGAACGCCGGGGTCTGCAGCACGTCCACCACCGAGGCCACTTCGTCCATCGGCGTGTATTCGTGGACGTCGGTCAGCACCGGCACGCCGATCTGCTTCTTGACCTCGGCCAGCACCTTCAGGCCCTCTTCCATGCCCGGGCCGCGGAAGGCGGTGCCCGAGGTGCGGTTGGCCTTGTCGAAGCTGGACTTGAAGATGAAGTTGACGCCGAGCTTGTCGGTGACTTCCTTCAGCTTGCCGGCGGTATCCAGCTGCAGCTGCATCGACTCGATCACGCAGGGGCCGGCGATCAGGAACAGGGGCTGGTCCAGCCCGACCTCGAATCCACACAGTTTCATGGCGTTTCCTTGTTGTCCGCAGCACCGGCCGGGCCGGTGCGCTGGGGGTTGAAGCATGCAGGATGGGGGCCGAAGCCCCCATTCACAAGTCAGGCGCGCGCTTCGGAAAGCAGCTTGCCGCCGGCCTTTCGCTCACGCGCGGCACGGATGAAACCGATGAACAGCGGGTGGCCGTCACGCGGCGTGGACAGGAATTCCGGGTGCGCCTGGCAGGCCAGGAACCACGGGTGCGCATCGCGCGGCAGTTCGACCACTTCCACCAGAGTGTCGTCCATCGACTTGCCGGCGATCACCAGGCCAGCGTCTTCCAGCTGGGTGCGGTAGCGGTTGTTGAACTCGTAGCGGTGGCGATGGCGTTCGGCGACCACGTCCTTGCCGTACAGCTCGCGGGCCAGCGTGCCCGGCTTCAGGCGCTGCTCCTGCAGGCCCAGGCGCATGGTGCCACCCAGGTCGCTCTTGTCGTCGCGCTTTTCGACATCGCCGGTGGCGGTGCGCCATTCGGTGATCAGGCCTATCACCGGGTTCGGCGACTGGCGGTCGTTCTCGGTGCTGTTGGCGCCTTCCAGGCCGACCACGTTGCGGGCGTAGTCCACCACCGCCGCCTGCATGCCGTAGCAGATGCCGAAGTACGGCACGTGCTGCTCGCGGGCGAACTTCGAGGTCAGCACCTTGCCTTCGAAACCACGGTCACCGAAGCCACCCGGCACCAGGATGCCGTCGACATCGGCCAGTGCACCCATGTCGGTGCCTTCCAGGTCCTGTGCTTCCAGCCACTTCAGGTTGACCTTGGTGCGCTGGCGCAGGCCGCCATGCTTGAGTGCTTCGCCGACCGACTTGTAGGCGTCCTGGTGATCGACGTACTTGCCGACCACGGCGATGGTCACTTCGTCCAGCGGATGCAGGGTCGCGTCGACCGCGTCCTCCCACATCGACAGGTCGACCGGGCCCGCCTTGTCGGCCAGCTTCAGCTGATTGACCACGATCTCGTCCAGGCCCTGGGCATGCAGGCCCGACGGGATGCGGTACAGCACGTCCACGTCCGGCACGCTGATCACCGCGCGTTCGGACACGTTGGTGAACTGGGCGATCTTGCGGCGCTCCGAATCCGGCACCGCCTGTTCCGAACGGCAAAGCAGCACGTCCGGCTGGATGCCGATCGAGCGCAGTTCCTTCACCGAGTGCTGGGTCGGCTTGGTCTTCAGCTCGCCGGCGGCGCCGATGTACGGCACCAGGGTGAGGTGCATGAACAGCGCCTTCTCCGGGCCACGCTCGGTGCGCACCTGGCGGATCGCCTCCAGGAACGGCAGCGACTCGATGTCGCCGACGGTACCGCCGATCTCGACCAGCGCCACGTCGTAGCCTTCGGTGGCTTCGTCGATGCAACGGCGGATTTCATCGGTGATGTGCGGAATGACCTGCACGGTCGCGCCCAGGTAGTCGCCGCGGCGCTCCTTGCGGATCACGTTCTCGTAGATGCGGCCGGTGGTGACCGAGTTCTTGCGGCTCAGGCGGGTGCGCACGAAGCGCTCGTAGTGGCCCAGGTCGAGGTCGGTCTCGGCGCCGTCGTCGGTGACGTAGACCTCACCGTGCTGGAACGGGCTCATGGTGCCCGGGTCGACGTTGATGTACGGGTCGAGCTTCATCATCGTGACCTTCAGGCCACGCGCTTCAAGAATGGCGGCCAGCGACGCGGCGGCAATGCCTTTGCCGAGCGAGGACACCACGCCGCCGGTTACGAAAATCAAGGGAGTCATGGCTGCAAGCATCCTGTCTGGAAATGGAAAACGGCAGCGCCACGCGCGCCCGGAGGGCAGGCATGGTGCTCAGAGGGGGTTTTCCGGTTCGCTGGGACAGCGAGGGAGGTGCGGATCCGTGCGGCGGCAGGCGCCGGACGGGGACCACCGTGCGAGGTCGGGGCGGCCGTGCCGGTCAAATCGACCGTCACCTGCGACCCGCCATGCTGGAAGCCACGCTTGGCCGCTCCAGCCCATTCGCAAATGGTGGACACGCACTTACTCCCGGAAAGCCATAGTTTACAGATTGATGGCCGCCAACCCAAGAGGCAGATGGCACGCTACTAAAAAGAAACGCCCCGCAACGCGGGGCGTTCCGGAGCGCAACCCTTGTCGCAAGGGCGCCTGGCAGGTTGCGGGATCAGCGCTTCTTGCGCGCTTCCTCTTCCTCTTCCTGCTGCGGGGCCGGCTGGCCCTGCGCCTTCATTTCAGCATTGGCCTGGGCCCGACGCTTGGCCTTGGCATCGGCCTCGGCCTGCGCCTTGTCGGCCTGGTCACCCTGCTGCGGGGCCGGCTGGCCGGCGTTCTGCGCCACCACCAGCGGCACTGCAACGGCGGCAGCGGCCAGGATCGCAATGGTCAGCAACTTCTTCATGAGGTCCTCCTCGCGGTATGGCTTGGACGTTTCGGCCCAACAGGGGTCGCCGGCGTTCAGATTCCAGCGGCTGCCATTTTACCCCCTCTGCGTCGCCGAGACTGAACCGCAGGCGTGCAAAATCCCGTGCCAGACCCCACACTTGCCCGTCGCTCCAAGCTTTCGAAGACAGATGAACGCCCGTTATAACGCCGCCGATATTGAAGTCCTGTCCGGCCTTGACCCGGTCAAGCGCCGTCCCGGCATGTATACCGACACCGCGCGCCCGAACCACCTGGCGCAGGAAGTGATCGACAACTCGGTGGACGAGGCCCTCGCCGGCCACGCCCGCTCGATCGAGATCACCCTGTACAAGGACGGCAGCGTGGAGGTCAGCGATGACGGCCGCGGCATGCCGGTGGACATCCATCCGGAAGAGAAAATCCCGGGCGTCGAGCTGATCCTCACCCGCCTGCACGCCGGCGGCAAGTTCAGCAACAACAACTACACTTTCTCCGGCGGCCTGCACGGCGTCGGCGTCAGCGTGGTCAACGCGCTGTCGACCCTGGTGGAAGTGCACATCAAGCGCGAAGGTGCCGAACACCGCATCACCTTCCGCAACGGCGACCGTGCCACCCCGCTGGAAGTGGTCGGCAGCGTCGGCAAGAAGAACACCGGTACCCGCGTGCGCTTCTGGCCCGACCCGAAGTACTTCGACACGCCCAAGTTCGCGGTGCGCGCGCTCAAGCACCTGCTGCGCGCCAAGGCCGTGCTGTGCCCGGGCCTGACCGTGAAGCTGACCGACGAAGCCACCGGTGAAGTCGATACCTGGTACTACGAAGACGGCCTGCGCGATTACCTGAAGCTGGAACTGGGCGATCGCGAGATGCTGCCGGCCGAGCTGTTCGTCGGCAACCTGAAGAAGGACACCGAAATTGTTGACTGGGCCGTGGCCTGGCTGCCGGAAGGCGAGCTGGTGCAGGAAAGCTACGTCAACCTGATTCCCACTGCCCAGCACGGCACCCACGTCAACGGCCTGCGTACCGGCCTGACCGAGGCGCTGCGCGAGTTCTGCGACTTCCGCAACCTGCTGCCGCGTGGCGTCAAGCTGGCCCCGGAAGACGTGTGGGACCGCGTGTCGTTCGTGCTGTCGCTGAAGATGACCGACCCGCAGTTCAGCGGTCAGACCAAGGAACGCCTGTCCTCGCGCCAGGCTGCAGGCTTCATCGAAGGCGCCGCCCACGATGCCTTCAGCCTGCTGCTGAACCAGAACGTGGAACTGGGCGAGAAGATCGCCCAGATCGCCATCGAACGCGCCAGTGCGCGCCTGAAGACCGAAAAGCTGGTCGTCCGCAAGAAGGTCACCCAGGGCCCGGCCCTGCCCGGCAAGCTGGCCGACTGCATCAGCCAGGACCTGTCGCGCACCGAGCTGTTCCTGGTGGAGGGTGACTCGGCAGGCGGCAGCGCCAAGCAGGCGCGCGACAAGGACTTCCAGGCGATCCTGCCGCTGCGCGGCAAGATCCTCAACACCTGGGAAGTGTCCTCCAACAGCGTGCTGGCGTCGGAAGAAGTGCACAACCTGGCCGTGGCCATCGGCTGCGACCCGGGCAAGGACGACATTGCCGGCCTGCGCTATGGCAAGGTCATCATCCTGGCCGACGCGGACT
The DNA here is from genome assembly GCF_029840555.1 of Stenotrophomonas sp. GD03877. Taxonomy (NCBI): domain Bacteria; kingdom Pseudomonadati; phylum Pseudomonadota; class Gammaproteobacteria; order Lysobacterales; family Lysobacteraceae; genus Stenotrophomonas; species Stenotrophomonas sp. GD03877. The sequence goes on from NZ_JAOCCT010000005.1 coordinate 23,701, forward strand.
CCGACGGCCTGCACATCGCTACCCTGCTCACCGCGCTGTTCCTCAAGCACTTTCCGGCGCTGGTCGATGCCGGCCACGTGTTCGTGGCGATGCCGCCGCTGTTCCGCATCGACGTGGGCAAGCAGGTGTTCTACGCCCTGGACGAGGAAGAAAAGCGCTCGATGCTGGACAAGATCGAACGCGAGAAGATCAAGGGTGCGATCAACGTCACCCGCTTCAAGGGCCTGGGCGAGATGAATCCGCCACAGCTGCGCGAGTCGACCATCCACCCCGACACCCGCCGCCTGGTGCAGTTGACCGTGGACGATCGCGAGCAGACGAGCTCGCTGATGGACATGCTGCTGGCCAAGAAGCGTGCGTCCGACCGCAAGGGCTGGCTGGAGTCGAAGGGCGATCTCGCCTCCCTGGAAGTCTGACTCCCGCAGCCCTCCTGTAGAGCCGAGCCCACGCTCGGCTGCATTCCGCGCCGTGCCGGGCAGCCGAGCATCGGCTCGGCTCTACAAAGATCCCGCCCCCATCGGCAAACCCGGCGGCGCCATAATGCGCGTCCATCCGCGTGGACCATCGTATTGGCCAGCCACTCGCTGCTGTTCCCGGGCCTGCCGCTGCACAGCGCACGCCTGGTCCTGAGCCCGATCCGCCGCGACGATGCGGCCGCCCTGTTCGCGATCCAGTCCGATCCGGACGTGATGCGGTTCTGGAACCACCCGGCGTGGACACGACCGGCCGAGGCGCGTGCGCAGATCGACGATGACCTGGCCGCACAGGCCACCGGCACCCAGCTCAAGCTGGCCGTGCGCGAAACGCTGGACGGACCGTTGCTGGGCATCTGCGTGGTGTTCGCCCTGGACCGCGATGCCGCACGTGCCGAGATCGGCTACCTGCTGGCCCCCGACAGGCAGGGCCAGGGCTACATGCACGAAGCGCTGCAGCACCTGCTGGACTACCTGTTCCAGACCCTGCGCCTGCATCGCGTGGAAGCCGAAGTCGACCCGCGCAACCGGCCCTCGGCACACGTGCTTGAACGGCTGGGCTTTCACCTGGAGGGCGTGCTGCGGCAGCGTTGGCGCATCCAGGGCGAACTGTCCGATTCGGCGGTATACGGCCTGCTGGCCGACGACGACGTGCGCACTCCTCTGCCCGCTTGACCCAATCTGGCCAGTGGCGGCCTCGACGCGCGGGCATGCCTTTGGACACATACGGCATGCCCGCCACCGGCCTAGCATCGGAACCCCCTTCCGCTGCCAATCCGGTGCCATGAAGTCCCTGCTGCATACTGCCGCGCTCTGCGTCGGCCTGCTCATCGCCCCTGCCAGCGTGCTGGCCGCGCCTGACGCCGAGGCCAAGCCCGATCCGAAAGACGACAAGACCGAAGCACCTGCGCTGCCCGCCGATGCGTCGGCCCGCCAGAGCATGCGCCTGGCCGGCCGCACCCTGGACTACACCGCCACTGTCGGCACCCTGCCGGTGCGTGATGCGAAAGGCAAGGTGATCGCCGATGTGGTGTTCACCGCCTATACGATGCCGGGCAAGGACCGGCCGGTGACCTTCGCGCTCAACGGCGGCCCGGGGGCATCGTCGGTCTACCTCAACATGGGCGCGATCGGACCCAAGGTGGTGACCTTCGGCTCCGAGGGTGACAGCGCCTCGGCACCCGCCACGCTGCACGACAACCCCGGCACCTGGCTGGACTTCACCGACCTGGTGTTCATCGATCCGGTCGGCACCGGCTTCAGCCGCGCGCGCATCGGCGATGACGAAGCGAAGAAGCAGCTGTACAACCCCAGCGCTGACATCGAGTACCTGTCGCGCTCGATCTACGACTGGCTGCTGCGCAACCAGCGCATGGGCGCACGCAAGTACCTGACCGGCGAGAGCTACGGTGGCTACCGTGGCCCCCGCATCACCCACTTCCTGCAGACGCGGCTGGGCGTGGCGATGAACGGCCTGGTGCTGGTCTCGCCCTACCTGAGCCCGACCCTGGAAGACAACGCCGATGTCTCGCCGATGGCATGGATGCAGACACTGCCGTCGATCGCCGCCGCGCACCTGGAGCGCCAGGGCAAGCTGACCGATGCAGCGATGCGTGACGTGGTGGAGTACACCCGTGGCGACTACGCCACCGCGCTGATGAAGGGCCGCAGCGACCCGCAGGCGACCGAGGCGATGCTGCGCCGGGTAACCGAGCTGACCGGGCTGGACCCGCAGTTCGTGCGCCGCGCCGGTGGCCGCCTGGAGACGCAGGCCTATCTGCGTGAGGTGTTCCGCGACAAGGGCACGCTGGGCAGCCGCTACGACTCGAACGTGACCGCGTTCGATCCGTTCCCGAATGATCCGGAGCAGCGCGCCAATGATCCGTTGCTGGACAGCATCATTGCGCCGACCACCACGGCGATGGTCGACTTCGTGACGCGCGTGGTCGGCTGGAAGGTGGATGCGCGCTACCAGGCGCTGAATTACGACGTGAACCGGCTGTGGGACCGCAACGGCGAGCTGCGCCAGGGCGCGGTGACCCAGCTGCGCCAGGCGGTGGCGATCGATCCGCATCTGCAGGTGCTGATCGTGCATGGCTGGAACGACCTGTCGTGCCCGTTCATGGGGTCGATCCTGACGGTGGACCAGATGCCGGCGATGGGCAGCAATCCGGACCGGGTGCAGGTGCGCAGTTATCCGGGCGGGCACATGTTCTACAGCCGGGCCGACAGCCAGGCGGCCTTCCGCAGGGATGTGCAGGCGTTGTTCCAACGTAATTGAGGGGTTCGGCCGGGCCTGCGGCCCGGCACCCGCTGACGGCAACGGCAACGGCAAAAGCTGGCTTCCTGAGGGCTGGCGAGGTGGGGTGGATATGCAGGACACGCCGTAAACCCGTCCATGGGGGCTCGATGGCGCCATCCATGGCGCCAACGGTCCTGCATATCCACCCCACCCCGCCGCTGACAGGTTCCTGCTGCTGTTGGTGGGTGCCGACCGTTGGTCGGCACGGGATCGGATCCCTGCTTCTGCTCTGGTAGGTGTCGACCTTGGTCGAAACGATGTGTGCGGAAAAATTCTTTGCCCATGAAAAAGCCCGCCGGATATCGGCGGGCTTTTTCGTTTGCAACCTTGGCGTGGCGATCAGGTCCAGCCGAACAGCTCGAACAGCTTCAGGATCAGGTACGCACAGCCACCTGCCGCCGGGATGGTCAGGATCCAGGCCCAGACGATGCGTTCGATCACGCCGAACTTCAGCGAGCGCGGGTTCTTGGCGAAGCCGACGCCCATGATCGCTGTGGAGATGCTGTGCGTGGTCGAGACCGGCATGCCGAAGTGGGCGGCCAGGGTCAGGATGGTGGCCGAGCTGGTCTCCGCGGCGAAGCCGTGGATCGGGTGCAGCTTGACCATCTTGTGGCCCAGGGTCTTGATGATCTTCCAGCCACCCGAAGCGGTACCGGCAGCCATCACCACCGCACAGGTCAGCACGATCCACATCGCGATGCCGTCACCGGCATGCGCATCCGGGTGCATGAAGGCCAGCCAGGACGGCAGGTCGTTCAGTGCGCCGGTGGCTTCTGCACCGATCAGTGTCATGGCGATGATGCCCATGGTCTTCTGCGCATCGTTGTGGCCGTGGGCAAAGCCCATGTAGGCCGCCGAGGCGATCTGCGCCTTGCCGAAGAACGCGTTGACGATGCGCGGGCGGGCCAGGCGGCCGATGGCGCCACCGATCTTGGCCAGGCCGGCGATCAGCGCCCACAGCAGCACCATCACCACGATGCCGAGCAGGAAGCCGGCGATCGGCGAGGTGATCATCGGCACGAACACCTTCCACAGCAGGCCCTTGTTCTGCGCCCAGCTGCCCAGCCGCTCGGACCAGATCAGGGCGTCCCAGTTGTTGTGGGCCGCAGCCAGGCCGGCGCCGCAGAGGCCGCCGATCAGTGCATGCGAAGACGAGGACGGCAGGCCCTTCCACCAGGTGATCAGGTTCCAGATGATGCCGCCCAGCAGGGCGCACAGGATCACCTGCGGGGTGACGTCGACCACGTTGGTGTTGAGCAGGCCCGAGGCGATGGTCAGCGCCACCGCGGTACCGGTCAACGCGCCGATGAGGTTCATGAAGGCGGCCAGCATCACCGCCCAGCCGGGCGAGAGCACCTTGGTCGCCACCACGGTGGCAATGGAGTTGGCGGTGTCGTGGAAGCCGTTGATGAACTCGAAAACGAGCGCGGCCAGGATCACCACCAGGACAAGGGTCAACATGCGGCGGCGTCCGTCAGCTGTTCTTCAACACGATCTGGTACGCCACCACGCCGGCCTCGCGGCAACGGTCGATGGCCTTTTCCAGGATCTCGAAGAATTCCTTCAGCAGGAACATCTGCAGGTTGTCCAGGCGACCGGAGTAGATGTCGCGGTACAACTCGAGCATCAGGCGGTCGGCCTCGTTCTCCAGCGAGCGCAGCTTCTCGTTGAGCGCGGTCATCCGGTCCAGGTTCATGTGGCGCAGGTCGGCCACCATCTCCACCACCACGCCGGCAGCCTGTTCCAACATCGCCGCGCGCGGCGCGAAGTCGATGTGTTCCAGGTGGGTCGTGGCCAGCGAATAGCGATCGGCGAACTTCTCGATCTGCTTCGGAATCTTGTACAGGGCCGAGCCCAGCGCTTCGATGTCTTCGCGCTCGATCGGGGTCATGAAGCTGTCCACCAGCGCCTGGCTGATCTTGTCCGAGGCCGCGCGTTCGCGCAGGCGGGCCAGCTTGAAAGCGTCCAGCGCGGGCTGGCGGTCGGCCTCGCGCAGCATGGAATGCAGCGCCTTGGCGGCGTCGGAAGCCGCGACGGCAGCCTCATCGAGCAGGGTGTAGAACTGTTTGCCGGAACCGAAAATGGTCTGCAGAGAGAACATTGAGAAACCTGTCAGCCGTCGCGGGAAGGACGGCACCAGACGGAATTATGACGGCTAGATGACCATCACGGGTATCCCTGCCCCCTTTCGGGGCCCTGGAACCCCCAACCTGAACAGGCGGTTGCCACCCTGCCACGCCCCTTTGCTAAGATGCCAGCGCGCCTCCGGGCGCACCTTATGGACGACGACCCTTATCCCCCTGCGCCGCGCCGGACCCTGTTCCTGAGCGCCAGCCGCCATCGCAAGCACCCGCCCTCCCTGCCACCAACCGGGGACGATGCCCGTGTTTGAAATGATCCTGATTGTCTTCGCGCTGGTTCTGCTGAACGGCTTCTTCGCCATGTCCGAGATGTCGGTCATGACCTCGCGCAAGAGCCGCCTGAAGCAGATGGCCGCCACCTCCAAACGTGCCGCCAAGGCGCTGGAGCTGTCGGAGAAGCCGGAGAGCTTCCTGTCCACCGTGCAGATCGGCATCACCGTGATCGGCGTGCTGACCGGCTACCTCGGCGGTGAAGCGCTGGGCGAGGCCTTTGCAGGCTGGATCCAGGGCCTGATGCCGGGCTTTGCCTACGCCGGCAATGTCGGTACCACGCTGGCGGTCAGCCTGATCACGTTCATCACGCTGATCTTCGGCGAACTGGTGCCCAAGCGCCTGGCACTGACCCGCTCGGAAGCCATCGCTGGCCTGGTTGCCATGCCGATGAGCTGGCTGGCCAAGCTGGCCCTGCCCTTCGTCTGGCTGCTGTCCAAGACCACCCAGCTGGTGCTGCGGCTGTTCGGCCTGGGCAAGGATGAAGTCGCCTCGGTGACCGAAGAAGAGATCCGCATGCTGGTGGCCGAGAGCCACGAGGCCGGGGTGATCGACGCCCACGAGCGCGACATGATGAACCGCGTGATGCGCTTGGGCGACCGCACCGCCGACAGCCTGATGACCCCGCGCAACCGCATCGCCTGGCTCGACACCCAGGCCGGGCTGGAGCGCAACCTGGAAATCATGGCCGAGCACGAGTTCTCGCGGTACCCGGTGTACCGCGACAACGACATGGACGTGGTCGGCGTGCTCGAACTGAAATCGCTGGCCACGCGCATGGCGCGCGGCGACAACGCGCTGTTCCAGACCCTGCGCGAACCGCTGTACGTTTCCGAATCAACCCACGCGATGAAGCTGCTGGAGATCTTCCGCGAGGAACAGCAGTCGATGGCGCTGGTGGTGGACGAGTACGGCGAGATCCAGGGCTTGGTGACCATCAGCGACCTGATGGGTGCCGTGGTCGGCCGCCTGCAGGCGGTGGAGAACGCCGACGAAGATGCGCTGGTGGTGACCCGCGAGGACGGCTCGCTGCTGGTGGACGGCTCACTGCCGATCGAAGACGTCCGCGAACTGATCGGCAGCAACGACCTGCCCGACGCCGAGGACGGCGACTACTACACGCTGGCCGGCATGTGCATCCACTACTTCGGCCGCATTCCGCACGCGGGCGAGTACTTTGACTGGGCCGGCTGGCGCTTCGAAGTGGTCGACCTGGACGGTGCGCGGGTGGACAAGCTGCTGCTGCGCACGTTGTCCGACGAGCAGGCCGATGAGCTCACCGCCTGAGGCCGGCCAGGGTCCGGGCGCCCAGCGCCCGGCCTACCGCAACGAGGGCATCCGCACCCTGCTGGAGATGTTCGCCTCCGGCGATCCGGCCGAGCACATGCCGCTGGGCCAGATCCTGTGCAACCTGCAGCAGGGCGCGTTCGGCGTGTTCCTGTTCGTGGCGATCCTGCCCTCGTTCATTCCGATTCCGGGCATGGGCGGCGCGGTCAGCGGTCCATTGGTGATCCTGATCGGCCTGCAGATGCTGTGCTGCCTGCGCCGCCCCTGGCTGCCGGGCTTCATCGCCCGCCGCGGGCCAAAGCGCAGCACCATGCACCGTTTCCTGGACCGCATCGACCGCCCGCTTCGGCGCCTGGACAAGATGCTGAAACCACGCATGCCGCAACTGCTGGCACCGCTGCCCGCCCACGCCTTCAGCGGCCTGCTGCTGGTGTTGCTGGGCCTGCTGCTGTCGCTGCCGATTCCCTTCACCAACTTCCTGTTCGGCTTCCAGCTGCTGCTGTTCTCGTTGGCGCTGCTGGAACGCGATGGCGCGCTGATGCTGTTCAACTGGATCGCGGCGCTGGCAGCGATCGCATTCTTCGGTTTCAGTTCGGGGCAGCTGGTGGGCTATACGGTGGAACTGTTCCAGCGCTGGTTCTGAGCCGGAAGCCAGTAGAGCCGGCCGCTGGCCGGCACTACCACTACCGGACATCGGCCATCACCGAAGGTCGATGAACCCGTTGTCGGCCAACGCCGTCGGCTCGTCCTGCACTGCAGACAGCACGAAGCTCAGCGCCGTGCCCAGCAGAGTGCCCGGGCCATCCCAGTATTCGGCACTGTCGGCGCGCACATGGATCAGGCGAAGGTTGGGGTCATCCTTGCCACCGGGGAAGAACAGCTTCATCGCCGGTGACCACAGCTCCTCGATCTTCGCGCGATCATCGACCACGCGTGCCCGCCCCGCCACCGACACGTAGGTGTTCTTCGAGGGCGAGGCGTAGGCCACGTTGACCCGCGGATCGAGCGCGATCTCGGCCACCTTCGGGCTGTCGCCGGTGATCACGAACCACAGGTCACCGTCGAAGGCGACCTGCTGGGTGGCCAGCGGCCGGCTGTAGAGTCGCCCGTCGACGCCGGTGGTGGTGAACATGGCCACCTCCACGTCCTTGATCAGCTCGGCCAGTTGGGCAATGTGTTCGGCACGGGTCTCGGCCATGGTGGGGACTCCAGAAGTGGGAGCCCCCATCAGACGCGGATCGGCCGCAACAGGCCGTGACGCAATTGTTCAGCCCGCGTGGCGGGCGTGCCAGGCCTGCATCGCCAGTTCGAACGAACGCAGGCGTGCGCGGTGGTCGTACAGATTGGCGGTGAGCATCAGTTCGTCGGGCTTGTGCCGTTCGACGAAGGCGGCGATGCCCTCGGCCACCTGCTGCGGATCACCCAGCACGGTGCAGGCCAATGCCCGCTCCACACCCAGCTTTTCATGCGGTTCCCAGAACGATTCGATGTCGTCGATGGGCGCCGGAATCTTGCCCGGCCGGCCACGGCGCAGATTGACGAAACTCTGCTGCTGGCTGGTGAACAGGCGGCGTGACTCGGCTTCGCTGTCGCTGGCGACAACGTTCAGGGCCAGCATCGCGTGCGGCTGCTTCAACGTGGCCGAAGGGCGGAACTCGCGGCGGTACACCGCCAGCGCTTCGTCCATCACGTCGGGCGCGAAGTGCGAGGCGAACGCATACGGCAGGCCCATCGAGGCGGCCATGCGCGCACCGAACAGGCTGGAACCGAGGATCCAGGTCGGCACCCGCAGGCCACCACCTGGAACGGCCTGCACCGCCTGCCCGGGCTGTACCGGCTCGAAGTAGTGCAGCAGCTCGCGCACATCCTGCGGGAACTGGTCGGCGCTGTCGAAGTAGCGGCGCAGTGCACGCGCGGTCGGCTGATCGGTGCCCGGCGCACGGCCCAGGCCGAGGTCGATGCGGTCCGGATACAGCGAGGCCAGCGTGCCGAACTGCTCGGCCACCTGCAGCGGGGCATGGTTCGGCAGCATGATGCCGCCGGCACCGACGCGGATGCGCTTTGTGCCCCCGGCCACATGGCCGATCAGCACAGCGGTGGCCGCGCTGGCGATGCCGGGCATGTTGTGGTGTTCGGCCAGCCAGTAGCGGCGGTAGCCCAGCGCATCGGCGTGCTGGGCCAGTTCCAGCATGTTGGCGAAAGCGGCTGTGGTGTCACTGCCCTCGCAGACCGGGGCTAGGTCAAGGATCGACAACGGGATCATCAGGCGTTTTTCCGTCACAGGATCCCCCATGCATGGGGACGGCCCGGCGCCGCGGCCAGTGACGGTGGCGGGATGCTGATTCCCGTGGGGCAGGTTCAGCGCCCACCGGATCGTGTAGAGCCGAGCATGGGCTCGGCGCTACAGAAGCGCGGTCAGAACGCGCTGGGGCGCGGCTCCGGCAGCGGCTGGTCCACCATCGGCTTCAGCTCGGCGTCCAGCGCCACGCGCTCATCGAACACGAAGCAGCGGCCTTCGTAGCCTTCGCCGCCCACCTCCTCGAAGTAGCCGAGGATGCCGCCATCGAGCTGCAGCACATTGTCCATGCCGTCATTGACCATCCACAGCGCGGCCTTCTCGCAGCGGATGCCACCGGTGCAGAAACTGACCACGGTGCTGTCCTTCAGCGCTTCGCGGTGCGGCGCCAGCGCCTCGGGCAGGTCGGTGAACTTGTGGATGGGCAGCACCAGCGCATCCTTGAAGGTGCCGTACTCCACTTCCTGCAGGTTGCGCGTATCGAGCATCACCACCGGCTTGCCGGCGTCATCATGCCCCTGGCGCAACCAGCGCTGCACCGTGGCCGGATCGATCGCCGGCGCGCGCGGATAGTCCAATGGCTGGCCGTCGTCACGGCGGAAGCTGATGATCTCGTCCTTCACCTTGGCCTTCAGCCGCGCGAACGGCTGATGCTCACTGAGGCTGGTCTTGACCCGCATATCGGCAAAGCGCGCGTCGGAACGCAGTGCCACGTAGAAGCCCTCGACCGCCTCTGGCGCACCTGCCAGGAACAGGTTCAGCCCCTCGCCCGCCACCAGGATCGTGCCGCGCAGCTCCGCCGCCTCGGCACGCGCCAGCAGCTGGTCGCAGAGGGCCTGGGGAGCGTCGATGACGGCGAAATGGTAAGCGGCGGTATTGGCGATCATCCTGCCATTTTAGCGCCTCCTGCCCGCACAGACAGACTCAGGGATCAGAGCCCTCTGCACGGCAGAGGGATCCGACCCCAAGCCCGGCAGACACCCGGAATCTGTCAGGGGTGGGGCGGTGTGGGCAGGCGGGGGCGCAGAGCGCCATGGATGGCGCTCTACAAGGCACGCAGGAGCAGCTTTTGCCGTCCCCCGCGTGCCCACACCGCCCCGCCCTCCCACTGAAGCCCGGCTTTTGACGTTGCCGTTGCGTCTGCGGGTGCCGGGTGCAACCCGGCCGAAACCCCTTACCCCCGCAACAGCACGAACGGCAGCAGCACCAGCGCCGCCGCACCGGCCATCGCCAGCAGCACCAGCACCACATACCCCGGTCGGCGCCGGAACAGGCTGCCGAAGGTCTCCGCCGTGCCCTCGCGCAACGCCTGCTCGCGCTCGGCACGGATGCGCGGCCCGCGTTCGGCCTGGTACTCCGCCATCAGCGCCTTCGCACGCGGGTGATCGGCGTCCTCGCGCAGCCACAGGCCGCCGTTGGAAATGCCCCAGGGGCTGGGTTCGGTGCGATACCAGGCGATGCCGTGCTGGTCGAGCAGCGTGCAGACATCGGCATATTCGTCGTCGCCGACATTGCGCAGATTGAGCAGGAGTTTTGCCATGCCCCATGATACCCGGCGCCGATGCGCTACCCTTGCCGCCCTCGCCCTGCGCCCTTCCGGAGACGCCCGATGCGCCGCCTGCTGCTTCCCCTGCTGCTGTCCCTCGCCGCCGTTGGCTGCTCGACCGAACCGTCCGGCCCGCCGCCGGGTGGCACCCTGACCACCTTCGAGCGCATCGATACCGTCCCAGGTACCGGCACCGAGGCCGTTGCCGGCAACAAGGTCACCGTGCACTACACCGGCTGGATCTATGACAACCGCACCGAGACCAAGCACGGCAAGACCTTCGACAGCTCGGTCAGCCGTGGCGAACCGTTCACCTTCGCACTCGGCGCCGGCCAGGTCATCCGCGGCTGGGATGAGGGCGTGGCCGGCATGAAGGTCGGCGGCAAGCGCACGCTGATGATCCCACCGGACTACGGCTACGGCGACCGCCGGGTTGGCCCGATTCCGGCCGGCTCGTCTCTGGTGTTCGACGTCGAGCTGCTCGATGTCAAACCGTAATACCGCACTGCCCCAGCGGGTCGCCGTCATCGGCGGCGGCCCGGCCGGCCTGTTCGCCGCCGAGCGCCTGCGCGCCGCTGGGCTGGAGGTCGACCTGTACGAGGCCAAGGGATCGCCCGGCCGCAAGTTCCTGATCGCCGGCAAGGGCGGACTCAACCTGACCCATTCCGATCCGCGCCCGCTGTTCGACAGCCGCTACCGCGAGCAGGCTGCCGTTGTCGGCAGCTGGCTGGATGGCTTCGACGCGCAGGCACTGCGTGACTGGGCCGCCGGCTTCGGCGTGGAGACCTACGTGGGCAGCTCTGGCCGCGTGTTCCCGGTCGACCGCAAGGCAGCGCCGCTGCTGCGCGGCTGGGTGCGCCGGTTGAAGGAACAGGGTGTGCGCCTGCACGCCAACCACCGCTGGATCGGCTGGCGTGACGACGGCGCCTTGCGCTTTGAAACCGAAGACGGCGCCGTTGAAGTACATGCCGATGCCACCCTGCTGGCCATGGGCGGCGGCAGCTGGCCGCAGCTGGGCAGCGACGGCACCTGGGTCTCGCCACTGCAGGCCCGTGGCGTGGACATCGCACCACTGCAGTCGGCCAACTGCGGTTTCGACGTGGATTGGACCCCATTCTTCGCCCAGCGCAATGCCGGCGCGCCGTTGAAGCCGGTGGTCGCGCACTGGATCGACCTGGCCGGACAGCCACAGTCGCTGCAGGGCGAATGCGTGGCCAGCGAGTACGGCATCGAAGGCAGCCTGATCTATGCGTTGGCGGCGGACCTGCGCGAGACCATCAACCGCGATGGCCACGCGATGCTGTGGCTGGACCTGGTGCCGGGCCGTGACGAGGCGCGCCTGCTGGCCGATCTGTCACGCCCGCGCAAGGGCCGCAGCTTCGGCGAGCACCTGCGCCGCCAGGCCGGCCTGGATGCAGTGAAAGCCGCGCTGGTGTTCGAGATTCTGGGTAAAGAAGCGGGCAATGATCTGCCTGCCGTGGCGGCTACGCTCAAGCGCCTGCCGCTGCGCCTGCTGCGTCCCCGGCCGATGGCCGAAGTGATCAGCACCGCCGGCGGCGTGCGCTTGGGTGCGCTGGATGATGGCCTGATGCTGCGGGCAGTGCCCGGCGTGTTCTGTGCCGGCGAGATGCTGGACTGGGAGGCACCGACGGGTGGCTACCTGCTGACCGCGTGCTACGCCAGTGGCCTGCGCGCTGCGGAAGGCGTGATCGGGTGGCTGGCGGAGCGGTGACGCCTGCCTTGTAGCGTCGAGCCATGCTCGACTGCGCTACCTGTAGAGCCGAGCCCACGCTCGGCTTGAATCAAAAGCAGCCGAGCGTGGGCTCGGCTCTACAGAACGCAGAAAACGGGCACTCACCACGGCCGGCGCATGCTCACCGAAGCCAGCGCCACGCCGCTGGGATGCGGGTAGGCCTCTTCGCGCACACTGATGAACCCCTGCCGCTGATAGAACGGCACGGCGTTGAGCGAGGCTGACAGCACCACCTCGCGCCCAGGATCGGCCATCGCCAGCAGGCGCTGCATCAGCGCCTGGCCGATGCCCTTGCCGCCACGATCCGGATCGACGAACAACGCATCGACTTCATTGGCATCGGCATCGAACACGCCAAAGCCGAGCAGACCGCCCTGCTCGTCCTCGGCCACCACGCAGCCACCCTGCGACAACAGCCGCGCGTACTGCGACGGTGGCGGCGAGGCAGACCAGGGCGCAATGACCTCAGGCGGGTAATGACTGCTGCAGGTCTCCCGCACGCACCGCGTGCGCAGCGCCCACAACATGGCCACGTCATCCATGGTGCCGGTCCTGAACTGCATGACATCTCCTTGTAGAGCCGAGCCTATGCTCGTCTGATCTTCGTTCCAACATCGCGATGCGTGATCGAGAAGCAGCCGAGCATGGGCTCGGCTCTACAACATCACGTTATCGCGACTTGCTGGCACGCAGTGCCTGGATCTTCGGCGGCGGCTGGAAGGAATCGCTGCGCGCATCGGCCCAGAACGCATGGAACACCGCATGGTCCGGCACCTTGTGCAGCAGCTCGCCCGGTTCCAGGTAACGGTACAGCGAGGCCAGCGAACGGATCTCCACCGGCGAAACACGGCGCAGGATGTGTTCCGGCCCGAGTTCAGCCGGATCATTCAGGCCCGCGGCACACAACAGTTCCTTCAAGGCATGCAGCGTGTGCTCGTGGTAGCTGTACACACGGGTGGCCTTGTCCGGTGCATCCAGATGCTTCCAGCGCGCGGGATCCTGGGTCGCGATGCCGGTCGGGCACTTGTCGGTATGGCAGCTCAGTGACTGGATGCAGCCCAGCGCGAACATGAAGCCCCGGCCGGCATTGCACCAGTCGGCCCCCAGCGCGATGGTGCGCGCGATGTCGAACGCACTGGTGATCTTGCCGGCCGCACCAATGCGGATGCGATCGCGCAGATCGAGGCCGACCAGGGTGTTGTGCACCAGCAGCAGCGCCTCGTGCATCGGCACGCCGACATGGTCGACAAACTCGGCCGGTGCCGCACCGGTGCCGCCCTCGGCGCCATCGACCACGATGAAATCCGGCAGCAACCCGGTTTCCTGCATCGCCTTGGCAATGCCGAACCACTCCCACGGGTGGCCGATGGCCAGCTTGAAACCGACCGGCTTGCCACCGGACAGCTCGCGCAGGCGGGCGACGAACTGCAGCAGCTCGACCGGCGTCGAGAACGCCGAGTGACGCGACGGCGACACACAGTCCACCCCCATCGGCACGCCACGCGTCACCGAGATCTCGGCGGTCACCTTCGGCGCCGGCAGCACGCCACCGTGGCCCGGCTTGGCGCCCTGCGACAGCTTGATCTCGATCATCTTGACCTGGTCATGGGTGGCATTGGCAACGAAGCGCTCCTCGCTGAAACCACCCTTCTCGTCACGGCAACCGAAGTAGCCCGAGCCGATCTCCCATACCAGGTCACCGCCCATCTCGCGGTGGTAGGGCGAGATCGAACCCTCGCCGGTGTCGTGATAGAAGCCGCCCTGGCGCGCGCCTTCGTTCAGCGCGCGGATGGCATTGGCCGACAGTGAACCGAAGCTCATCGCCGAGATGTTGAACACGCTGGCCGAATAGGGCTTGGCACAGTTCGGGCCGATCAACACGCGGAAGTCATGCTTGGCGATGGCGGTCGGTGCCAGCGAATGATTGATCCACTCGTAGTCCACCGCATAGGTGCTGCGCAGGGTGCCGAACGGCACCGTGTCCATCTCGTTCTTGGCGCGCTGGTAGATCAGTGCCCGCTGCTGGCGCGAGAACGGCACGTCTTCCAGGTCGCTCTGCACGAAGTACTGGCGGATCTCCGGGCCGATCGATTCCAGCCCGTAGCGGAAGTGCGCCATCACCGGATAATTGCGGCGCAGCGTGCTGCGCTTCTGCAGCAGGTCCCAGGTCCCCAGCGCCACCATCGCGGCAGTCAGGCCGACGCCCCAATACCAGGCCGGCCAGATCGTGGCCAGCCACAGGCATATCGGGAACATCAGGATGGCGAGCAGGTAGACGATATACCGGTGCATGGCTTTCCTCGGTTGCAACTGCCCCGAGTCTACCGCGCCGTTCGCTGCCCGGGCTTACAAGCGATCGTCAACCACGTTGCGCGGCCAGGCCGATTTCACGTCGTAGACCAGGCCACCCGGCGCCAATAGTCCCCGGATTGCGGATTCATCCATCGCCTTGAAACGGGCGTGGGCCACCGCCAGCACCACCGCGTCATAGCGCCCTGCCCCAGGCTCGGCCAGCCAATCCAGGCCCTCGCCGGTCAATGCCGCCGGGCCGACCCACGGGTCGCTGACCTCTACCTGCGCGCCGGCATCGCGCAGCCGTTGCGCCAGTTCCAGCGCGCGGCTGTTGCGCAGGTCCGGGCAATCCTCCTTGAAGGTCACGCCCAGCACCAGGATGCGTGCGTCCGCCGGCGCACGGCCACGCTCGGCCAGCATCGCCAGCACCCGCGCGGCCACGTGCTCGCCGACGCGGTTGTTGACCTGCCGTGCGGTGTGGATCAGGTCCGGGTGGTAGCCCACGCTCTCTGACTTGTGCAGCAGGTAATACGGATCGACGCCGATGCAGTGACCGCCGACCAGCCCCGGCCGGAACGGCAGGAAATTCCACTTGCTGCCGGCGGCGTCGAGCACGTCCTGGGTATCGATGCCGAGCCGATCGAATATCAGGGCAAGCTCGTTGACCAGCGCGATGTTGACGTCGCGCTGGATGTTCTCGACCACCTTGGCCGCTTCAGCCACGCGCATCGAAGGGGCCGGGAACGTACCGGCGGCGATGATGCGCTGGTAGAGACCATCAATCACCACAGCGACTTCCGGTGTCGAGCCGGAAGTGATCTTGCGGATGTCGGCCAGGCGCCGCTGGCGGTCGCCGGGACTGACCCGTTCCGGGCTGTAGCCGCAATAGAAGTCTTCGTTGAAGCGCAGGCCCGACCCCTGTTCCAGCAGCGGCACGCACACTTCCTCGGTGGTGCCGGGGTACACCGTGGACTCGTAGATCACCAGATCGCCGGCGCGAAGATGACTGGCAATCAGCCGTGTCGCCGAACGCAGGGGCTCCAGGTCAGGCTGCTCGTAAGCATCGATCGGGGTCGGCACGGTGACGATGTAGACATTGCAGGCATCGAGCAATGCCGGATCGCTGCCGTACTGCAGAAGCTGCGCACTGGCCAGCTCGTCGGCTTCCATTTCCAGCGTATGGTCCTGGCCGCTGCGCAGCTCGGCGATGCGACCGGCATCGATATCGAAGCCCAACGTCGGCCACTGCCGGCCAAACGCCGCCGCCAAAGGCAGGCCGACATAACCCAGGCCGATCACCGCAAACCGGGGGGCGCTGGCCGCCGCAACCGGCGCACTCATCGGCACATCCCGTGCAACGGATGCGATCGCACATACGCTGCCATGGCTTCGGCCAACACACTCATCTGCTGCACCACTCCGGGAAACCTGCGCCAGAAAGGCTACAGCCTACCGGCCCCGGCGCCCTGCCGCCAAGGCGGGCTCAGGACCCCAACGCCACCGCGGCCGGTTCCAGTTCACCGTCGGCGCCGGTCCAGGCCTGCAGCAGGCGCTCGAATCCACCGCTGCCAAGCAGGAAGCCGGGCCACGCGGCATCGACAATCTGCGCCAGCAGCTCCGGCTCGATCCGCCGCGTGCCCATCGACCAGCGCGGAAATGCGCGCTGCACCACGGGTGCACGGCACAGCACTTTCAGCTGCACGTGGCTGCGCGCGTTGAGGATGCGCTGGAACACCGAATCGATGCCGTCCTCCGGGCCCTCGAGATACTGCAGGAAGCGTGCTCCGTCGAACATCAGGACACCGGTGACACCGGCTACACGATTGAATGCCGTGGCGTCGGCCAGCAGGCGGTCAAGATCGGTTGTCTGCAGATCGGCGCGGGCCTCACTGGCATAGGCAATCGCGTGCAGCGACATCAGGTGGCTCCCCCCCTGGGAACGATGGCAGGGACTATGACATGAATGCGATCGACAGTTAAGCACGCCGCCGCCGTGATGCAATCCGGTCGCGGCACCGCAGGTGGGCTACAATCGGCGCCGCGCTGCAGGCCCGGATGGCGAAACTGGTAGACGCATCGGACTTAAAATCCGCCGGGGGCAACCCCATGCCGGTTCGATTCCGGCTCCGGGCACCACACGAGCGCAGCACACGCTACCTTCAGATCGCCCGCGAGTAACGCGGTTGCTCGTGCGCGGCACGCAGGTACGGGTCGAAGCACATCGCCAGCAACCGCAGCAATGGCCGCCCAGGTTCGCTGGCACGCACCACGCCATCGTGGTATTCGGCCAGGCCGTCTTCCTGCAGCCGCTGTACCGAACGCAGGTCCTCGGCGAAGTACTGCTCGAAATCCACGCCGTGACGCTGCCCCAGCAGCACGCCATCCACCTCGCCCTGGCACATCAGCTGCTGGATCAGTTCCGCACGCAGCTGGTCGTCGGCACTCAATGCCACGCCGCGCCAGACCGGCAGCTGGCCCTGATCCACCGCGTCCTCCCACGACGGCAGATCGCGCGGATTCTGGCTGTAGGTGGCACCGATGTGGCTGATCGCACTCACGCCCAGGCCGAGCAGATCTGTATCGGCGTGAGTGGTGTAGCCCATGAAGTTGCGATGCAGCTGGCCGGCACGCTGCGCGCGTGACAGATCCTCCTCCGGCAGCGCGAAATGATCCATGCCGATGTACTGGTAGCCGGCCGCAGAGAGCTTCTCCACCGCCAGGCCCAGCAGCGCCAGCTTGTCTTCCGGCGAAGGCAAGCGGCTTTCGTCGATCTGCTTCTGCGCGCGGAACAGATGCGGCAGATGCGCGTAGCCATACACCGCCAGGCGATCCGGGCGCAGCGCCAGCACCAGTTCGAGGGTGCGGCCGAATCCTTCCAGGCTCTGCCCCGGCAGGCCATAGATCAGGTCGACGTTGACCGAACGCATGCCGCTGTCGCGGCAGGCGCGCAGGATGTCCAGCGTCTGCTGCACACCCTGTATGCGGTTGATCGATTCCTGCACCTGCGGGTCGAAATCCTGCACGCCCAGGCTGGCCCGGTTGAAGCCCAGCCGCGCCAGCATGGCGACGTCGCGGGTGTCGATGAAACGCGGATCGAGTTCGATCGAGAAATCGCGCTGCGGCGAATCACTGAAATCGAAGCGCCGGCGCAACCCTTCCACCAGCGTGGTCATCGCCTCGGCATCGAGGAAATTCGGCGTACCACCGCCCAGGTGCAGCTGGATCACCTCGCGGCCATCATCGAACTGCGGCGCCAGCAGGTCGGCCTCGGCCAGCACGCGCGAGACGTAGCTGTGGCCACGACCGCGATCTCGGGTGATCACCCGGTTGCAGCCGCAGTAGAAACAGGGGCTGGAACAGAACGGCACATGCACATACAGCGACAGCGCGCGGGCCAGCTGGTTGCTGTCGGAGATCGCCTGGCGCAGCGCCGGCGCGTCGAAGCCATCATGGAAATGCGGCGCGGTCGGATACGAGGTGTAGCGCGGGCCCGGCCGGTCGTGCCGGCGCAGAAGGTCGGGGTCGAAGGTCCAGGCCAGGCCACCGGCGGCGGGAGAGAACGTGTCCATGCCGCCAGCATCGCGCCGGGCGGCCTGCGCCGCCTTGACCCAGATCAATCCTTGTCGGGGATCCCCAGCACCGGCAGGCCCACCTGCGGCCAGCGCAGCATCTGGTAGCGCTTCCAGAAGGTGTCACCGATGCGCGCGGCCACGTCGTTGGCCAGCTCCTGCATCGGCGGGTTGTTGCATTCGGCAGTGGTGATCCGGAACAGCACCAGCCAGCGGTCGAACAGGTCCTTGTCCAGCTCGATGGCCATGTGCTTGGACATCGGCGAGCCCTTGAATCGGCGGGTGCCGCGCAGCATTGCCGACCAGAAGTCGACCAGCTGCGCCAGGTGCTCAGGCCAATCGTGGACGTGCGCCTCGAACACCGGTCCCAGCCGTTCTTCCTCACGCACGCGGGCATAGAAATCGTGAACCAGGCGGGTCACTTCCTGCTCGGTGCACAACTCGGGCGAGGCGACGGGGAGGACAGGCGGCGGTGTTGCGTTCATCGGGGTACCCAAAGCGTGCCGGCAGTGTGCCGCACCCAGGCGGCAGCGCCGTTGATCCAGATCAATGTCGGCGCAGTCCGCTGCACCTAGGCTGCCACGCTTGCAGGAAGCATGCCCTGCGGATGCAGCGCCGACCCTGGCGAAGTATACGCGCCGCCCACTTTTCGATCCGGGACAGCATGAACAGACCTTCTCCCAACCGCCGCCAGCGGCTGATCCAGCAGTGGGGCGCCATCCTCTGGCCCAGCTTCATCGCCGCCGGCGTTGCCAGCGTGGTGTTCTTCGCCTTCGTCGATCCGTTGCGCCTGCAGGCCATCAGTTTCCCGGGCACGGCAATCAGTCGCGAACTGGGCTATACGGCGGGATTCTTCATGTTCTGGACGGTAACGTCGCTGTCCAGCGCGGTCACCTGGTACCTGCAGCGGCCCATGCCGAGCGATGACGACGACGAGCTGCCGCTGGGATGAGCACGTCCTGCACCCGGATTCCTCGCCCCTGGCACTGGCGCGGCACGCTCAGCGCCGCCTTGCTGGCGCTGTTCTACGCACTGCCGTGGCTGCGCTGGGAGGGTCGCCAAGCGCTGTTGCTGGACATCAACGCGCGGCGATTCGACCTGTTTGGCTGGACGTTGTGGCCCAGCGACGCCGGCGTGCTGATCGGACTGCTGGCGGTGCTGGCGGTGGGGCTTGCGCTGCTTACCCACCTCGCCGGGCGCATCTGGTGCGGCCATGCCTGCCCGCAGACCCTGTGGCGGCGCGCCTTCGACGGGATCGCCCGCAGCGCGGCCCGCATGCTGCCTGCACCTGCTGTACGCCCGGCCACCCAGCTGGCCTGGGGACTGCTATCCGTGTGGACCGGCGTTACCTTCGTCGGCCTGTTCAGCCCCATCGCCGAACTGGTGACCGCTGCGCCCCACGCCGGCTGGAGCCGCTGGGAAACCTTCTGGGTGCTGTTCTATGCAGCCGCGACCTGGGGCAATGCCGGTTTCCTGCGCGAGCAGGTCTGCCGCTCGCTGTGCCCGTTCGCACGCATGCAGCCGCTGCTGACCGATCCGCACACACCGCGCATGCTGTACGACGCCCGTCGCGGTGAGCCGCGCGGGCCACGTCCGTCCGGGCTTGGCGGAGTACTGGGCCGTGGCCGCGGCCTGCTCGACCCGACCACTGCGCAGGACTACGTATTCCGCGCCGCGCATCCGCTGCTGGCCGGACCGATGCCGACCTTCAGCGCCGACCGCCTCGGTGACTGCATCGACTGCGCTGCTTGTGTCAGCGCCTGCCCGATGCAGCTGGACATCCGCCAGGGGCCGCAGGCCGATTGCCTGGCCTGCGGCGCCTGCCTGGAGGCCTGCGCACAACAACAGCACCGGGCCGGTTTCGGTCCGGGGCTGGTGCGCTACTGCAGTCCGCAGGCGATGGCTGGACAATCGAAGCGCCTGTGGCGACCCCGGACCCTGGCCCTGCTGTCCTTGTTGCTGGCGCTGCTTGCCTGCGGCGCCTGGCGCCTGCTCTGAATCAACGCGACCCGTTGGCGTGCGGCGGCACAAGCTGCGCACGCCGGACGATGCCCAGCTGTTCGATGATCAGCGCCATTTCGTTGGTGACTTCGGTACGCTCGGTCCCCTGCGGGACCAGACGGTCCAGCACCTGCTGGTAGGTATCCCAGAACGCCGGACCGCATCCGTGTTTGTGGTAACTGGCTTCCAGTTCGCGGCGTACCCGTTCAGCCAAGCCATGCATGCCGTATTCCATACGACCTCCGTTGGACTTGTTCTGCATTGTTGACGGTCTACCGACTCACTTGCGTGCTACTGAAAGACTCCCAGGCTTCACGCTTGGTTGACTCCAATTAGTCATAGATTTCACGACAGGTCAATTACATGCAGCGACTTTCGTGATTGAAATTATTAATCGTTCACGAAACTACATACGGGGACCCGGGCCCCCCGGATGGGGTGAAGCCGACAGTAAGCGGGACCCAGGGACCGACACCTCCAGTAGATGGCGCCGATTGTGATTCTCAGATCGATCGATCTTACCTATTTTGCTAAGCATACTTAGCAAAAGGCGCTTAGCGTGCTAGATGCGACAAAAGGCGGCGCAAGTCAGATGGATTCGCCCGCCGACGCTTCTGTCGTGGGGAACAGGTTCGGATAGCGCTGATGCAGGATGTATTGCCGCAGGGCCGGAATCGGGAAGTCCCTCGGCCATTGCGACACTGCGGAACGGCTTATGCCAAAGAAGCGTGCCAGTTCGGCGTCGGTGCGGAATCCCAGCCGGGTGCGCACCTGCCGCTTGCTCCAGAATTCGGTCACGGTCGGTCCTTCTGTTAACCAGACTGATTCTTGCGACAAGGCTTCTTCGCAATCCACGCGTTAAGCTGGCTTGCATAGATGAATACTCTCGGCCAACGACTCGCGGCAGCCATGAAGAAAGCCGGGCACCCACGCCCGGCCGATCTGGCACGCGCCGCCAAATCAACGACAGCAACCATCAGCAACTGGCTCAACGACCACGTGAGCGCCTCGCACGTGAAAGCCGAACAGCTGTTCCGCATCGCAGATGCGGCCAAGCTGGACGCCCGCGAACTGCTGTACGGGGTCAGCGGGCTCGGCGTCGGTGAGCCCGGCAGTGCCTACATCCCCAGCCAGGCCCATCTGGATGTCTGGCAGGACGCCTACGAGCTGGTCAGCCATCTGGTGGCCGAGAACGGGCTGGAGATCGACCACCGCCGCCATGCGGCGCTGGATCTGCTCGCGTTCGAACTGCTGATGGATGGCTTCAGCCGCAGCAAGGTGGCTCGCGTTCTGACGACCTCGATGACGTGAATGCACCGCCGCTGGTAGCATGGATCGCGATGGGGATGGGGCTCCCCCGATAACCGCCTGAGAAGGCTGATGGCTCCTGCCAGGACGAACCCGGTGTTCGTCGACGGCAGGTCGTGCCTGCCCTCGGCGTTCGCCATTGACCCTGCGAACCCGCATTGGAGGCACGCCATGCAAGCATTGAACAATTATTTCCTGGTCTTCGTCGGCGGCGGCATCGGCGCCTGCCTGCGCCACGCCTGCAACCTGATCGGCGCGCGGGTGGCGGTCGGCAGTCCCTGGCCCTGGTCGACCTTCCTGATCAACATCAGCGGTGCGCTGCTGATGGGCGTGGTGGTCGAGGTCTTCGCCATGCGCAATGGCGCCTCGCCGCAGCTGCGCCTGCTGCTGGCCACCGGCATCCTCGGCGGCTACACCACGTTTTCCACCTACGCGCTGGAGATCGGCCTGCTGCTGCAGCGTGGCCAGCATGGGCTGGCGGCACTGTATGCCGGTGGCTCGGTGGCGCTGGGCCTGGCCGGTCTGTTCGGTGGCATGAAGCTCGCCCGGCTGGTGCTGGGCTGACCGATCAGGCCGCGCTGGCCCGCGCCTGCCCGCGCCATTCCCGTGGCGACTGCCCGGTATGCGCCTTGAACGCGCGCGACAACGCCGCTTCGCTGCCATAGCCCACATCGTCGGCGATCCGCTTCAGCGGCCGCCCCTGCCGCAGCGCCTGTTGCGCGAGTCCGACCCGCCACCCCTGCAGGTACTGGCCTGGCGTGGTGCCCATCGCCTCGCGGAAGCTGGCGGCGAACACGCTGCGTGACATGCCGGCGACCTCGGCCAGGTCTTCCAGGGTCCAGGACTGTGCGGGCGCTTCATGCATCGCCACCAATGCCAGCCGCAACCTCGGATGACCCAGCCCGGCGAACAGGCCGCCGCGCATCTCGCCACCTTCCATCAGCTGGCGCAGCACCTGGATCATCACCACCTCGAACAGCCGGTTGACCATCGCCGCCCGCCCGCAGCGCTGCTCGAACGCCTCCTCGAACAGCAGCTCCAGCGCCGCGTTGCCGCCATACAGGTCGGCCAGCGGCAGGCAGATGAAATCGGGCAGCGCAGCGCTGATCGGATTGAGCCGGCCGCCCTCGAAATGCAGGTTGGCGCAGGCCATGTCGGCGCCCTGCTGCGGGTCGGTACTGAATCGATGTGGCATCGGCCGCGGATACAGCAGCAGGCTCGGCACTTCGACCTGCACGGTCTGCTGCCCGTGACTGACCTGCAGCGGCCCGCGCCGCACCAGGTGCAACTGACCCGCCTCGTCCTCGCCGTCCAGCGTGTTGATACCGCACAGCGCGCCGGCATGGAACACCGAGGCAGTGACCGCAAAACGTTCGAGCAGGATGGCGAGACGGTCGACCATGGCGGGACTCCGGGTCAATCAAAAAGGGCTCAATGCGACAGATCGTATCGGAATAAACACTGGAAAGGACGGCACTGGCCGCGTGATCCCCCGGGCGCTATACAGGCCGCACGTTCCCGCGCATGGAGGCACCGATGTCTCTCCGCATCGCCCTGGCCCTGTTGCCGCTGCTGCTCGCGGCCCCGCACGCACTGTCCGCCTCACCCTCGAAGATCGAACACTTGGCCTAGCTGGCCGGTTGCTGGCAGCTTGATGGCCAGCCGGCCGGTGCCGGCGAGCAGTGGTCCATCCTGGCTGGAAACACCCTGTTCGGCAGCAGCCGCACCCTGCGGGACGGCCGCACGGTGGGCTTCGAGTTCATGCAGCTGCGCCAGCACGATGATGGACGCCTGGTGCTGACCGCCCTGCCCTCTGGCCAGAACGCCACAGACTTCAACGCCACCCGGGTCGATGGCAATGAAGCCGTGTTCGAGAATCCCGCCAACGACTTCCCGCAGCGTATCCACTATCGGCGCCTCGACGACCAGCGCGCGCATGCGCGCATCGAGATCGCGCAGGACAATCCGAAGCAGGCAATGGACTTCCCGATGCATCGCGTCGCATGCGGTGGACCGGTGCCCGCGACCTGACCGGCACCGCGCCCAGTCCTACGCCGTATGGCGGATCACCACGAAGCCCTCTTCCGCGGCCGGTGCCACGAAGTGGCGGGTGATCTGTGCGAACTCCTCGTCGCTGGCCTGGAACGGATGCTCGCCGCGTGCATTGCGCGCGCGCAGCCGCGCCTTGCAGACGTCGTCGGCAACATCGAGGAAATGCAGTTGATGTGCAGCGCCAGCCGGCGAGAACACCTCACATGCCCACGCGCGGCTGCCTGGCGTATTGAATGGAAAATCGAGTACCACCGAAACACCTGCCTGCAGCAATGCGCGCAGATGATCGGCCAGCACAGTGCGCAACGTGGCTGCGCGCTGCAGATAGTCGGCAATGGAATGGATTTCGCCCGGGTACAGCGCCGCCAGCCATGCGTCTTCGCTGATCAATACGTGGCGCGGCGCCAATGCCAACTGCTGCGACAGGGTGGATTTGCCGGCACCGATCTTGCCACACACCAGGTGCAGGGTCGGCGCAGGGTCGTTCGATGAAGAGTCGTGCATCTGCGTTCTCCTTGGTGGATTCATCTACCCGGGAGAGCGCTGCATGCAGCCCGCCTTCCCGGGCGGGCTGCATGGCCGTGACGACCGCGCGCTACCCCGCCTTCCCGTGAGGAATGCGGATAATCGACGCGGTGCTGTGCAGGGCCATGCCGCCAGCGTAGAGCGCCGCCTGTTCGGCCCGCAACCCCCTGCGGCAGTGCAGCGCGCGCAACGTTTCGTTGGCATCTATGCTCGGCGCCATTCCCGCATGGAATGACCCCGATGCGTCCCTTGCTTCGATGCGCTGTTGCCCTCTGCCTGCTGCCCTGGATGACATCGCTGGCTGCACCGCCGACGGCGGCACGCATGCTCAGCGGCGAACTGCAGGGCGCGCCCTGGCGGTTGGATGTACCGGCAGACTGGAACGGCGACCTGGTGATGCTGGCCCACGGCTATGAGCCCGTGGGCGTGCCGCGCACCACGCCGATGGCCGCCAACGACAGCACGGCAGCGCTGCTGGGCGCCGGTTACGCCGTCGCGCAGAGCGCATACTCCAGCCAGGGCTGGGCGGTGACTGATGCGATTACCGATACGGAACGCCTGCGCCAGCAGGTAGTGGCTGAACTCAAGCATGTGCGCCACACCTGGATGCTGGGATTCTCGATGGGCGGTGCCGTGACCATTGGCAGCCTCGAGCGCTTCCCGCAGCACTATGCCGGTGGCGTGTCGCTGTGCGGTGCCAATCTCAGTGGCGAACAGATCGCGGCCGACCTGCTGACCACGCTGGTCGCGTTCGATTATTTCTTCCCCAAGGCGGAGGGACTGCCGGGCACCGGGTTGGCATCGCGCGAAGCCGCCGCGCTGCCACAGGTGGAGTTGTACCAGGGCATCGCCAATGCACTGCAGCACGATCCATTGCACGCCGCGTTGCTGGCGCAGCGGCTGCAGGTCTCCGCTGATGCACTGGCCGGCACGATCAGCCTGCATGCGCTGGTCCTGCATGAACTGGCCACGCGCAGCGGCGGCATGCCGGTCGGCAACCTTGGTGTGGTGTACAGCGGATTCGGTGACGACGCCGCGTTCAATGCCGGCGTGCAGCGCATCGATCCCGTGCCTGCGGCGCAGGCGCATGTCCGCAATGCGCTCGCATTGACCGGCGCGGTGAAACGACCGCTGGCGATCCAGTTCAACCACAACGACCCCACCATCGTGCCGCACATGCAGGCGGTGTATCCGCAGATGGCCGCACGGGCTGGCGCGCGACCATTGCCGCGCGTGCTGCCGCCAGTGGGCGAAGGGCATTGTGGCTTTGCGGAAGCACAGGTGGTCGACGCCTTGAAGGCGGTACAGCACTGAGACCACCGCGTGCCGCAGCGCATCAGGACCGTCCAGCAAGTGCTGCTATGGTGGCCCGGCCCATTGACGGGCACACAAAGGACTGACGTGATGATCAAGACGACCTTGAAGACCGTGATGCTCCTTGGCATGGCCGTGACCGGCCTGGCCTTCGCCGCAGACTCCTGCGAGTTCTGCACCCTGAGGTACGAACAATGCCTGCGTGCAACCCATGGGCCATTGGGAAAGACCTCCGAGCAGTGTCTGGCCGAGTACAAGCTGTGCCGTGAAATGGACTGCCCGTCGCCCTGACCGGTGTCCGGCCGGCTCCTTCGGGGGCCGGCTCAGCCCGCCATGCTGCCAAACGCTTACGATGCAGGGATCGGTGCAATGCCTGCCGCCTCCGCTCCCTGCTGAAACAACGCATACGATGGCCTTCTTCGAACGACTGAGCGATACCCGCTACCTGCCGACCGAACACACTGGCGGCGCCTGGAACATCCGCGAACAACACATCGCACCTGCGATCGGACTGCTGGCGCACCACCTGGAACGCGACGCCGCAGCGCGCGGGCACGGTTTCCTGATCGCACGCCTGTCCTACGACATCCTTGGCACCATTCCGATCGAAGCGATGGAGGCCGACGTACAGGTGCTGCGCGCTGGTCGCACCATCGAACTGGTCGAAGCTACGCTGCGTCATGACGATCGCCCGGCGCTGCGCGTGCGTGCATGGTTGATGCGCCCGAACGATGCGCAGGCCATCGCCGGCACGCCGATCGCTGCCATTGCAGCGCCGGAATCAATGCCCGCATGGGATCCAGGTACGGTCTGGCCAGGCGGATTCATCAAGAGCGTGGAGATCCGCCGGCACGATCAGGGGCCAGGCCGTGCCACCTACTGGGCGCGCGCGAAGCATGCGCTGCTGGACGGCGAGCCGGTCAGTCCACTGGCCCGTGCCGCCACCCTGTTCGATCTGTCCAATGGCATGGCCGTGCGCGCCGATCCGAAGGAGGTCGCCTTCCCCAACCTCGATCTGACCGCGCACCTGTTCGGCATGCCCGACGGCGAGTGGCTGGGCTTCGACACGTCGGTGTCGTTTGGCCACCAGGGTCTCGGCTTGACCAGCACGGTGCTACACGATGCACGCGGTCCGATCGGCATGCTCGGTCAGGCACTGACCGTGCGCCCGTGATCCCAACGGGCGGCGTCAGCCGCCCAGCGTGCCCATGGTGAAGGTGTAGCCGGAGCTCATCAGGAATTCGCGCATGCGCATTTCGGCGCGCCGCGGTGAGGCCAGGTTGGCCGGGGCGTACAGAGCATAGACCAGGCCCGATCCTTCGATATGCTCGCGGCGGACTTCGCAGCGGGCGGTTTCCGAGGCAATCACCCATCCGTCTTTCAGCCGATCCGGTCCGATGGATTGCCCGTTCTTGAGCCGAAAGGTCAACCAGCGCACATCTGCCATGATTTTGCTCATTTCCGATTCGCTCCGTGCCGCAAGCGATCCGTAGTGTCCTTGCTCGCCATTGCAGCTCCCTAAGACGTGGAACTCGACCATAGCGCCTTTCCATGTCGCAGGTGGCTGAGACTGACCGCAGGGCTCAGGTCGCCAGGGTGAACAGCCGCCACAGTGCCTCGCGCCCCGGCGGAGTCAGGCGTAGTTCGCGCCGGCCCTCGACGCGTCGGAGCCAGTCGTTGCTCACGAAGC
Source organism: Stenotrophomonas sp. GD03877 (assembly GCF_029840555.1). NCBI lineage: Bacteria > Pseudomonadati > Pseudomonadota > Gammaproteobacteria > Lysobacterales > Lysobacteraceae > Stenotrophomonas > Stenotrophomonas sp. GD03877. Next base: position 50,520 of record NZ_JAOCCT010000005.1, read on the forward strand.
TGTCCAGCATCGCCTCGCCGACCAGGCCCGCCAGATGTGGACGCCGCTCGGTGCAGTCCAGGCACCCCCTGCAATAGCGCGCAGGCTTGGCCGCGACCGGCTGCCCAAGTAAATCGGCCAGTGGCTGGCCCAGTCCTCGCAGGAAATCGGCACCGCCCTCGCTCACCCGCCAATGCCCCAGGCCCGGCAACACATGCCCCGCCCTCAGCAAATGGTCGGTGATGGTCACCGCGTGCACGCCGGCCAGGTGTCGATAGCAGGAACGTGCCTCACGCAACGCCGGCATGCTGCGCGATGCGGAAGCCGTGCAGGACGGCGTGCGGTCGGCAACGCGCAGGATGCCCTCCAGCATGTCGGCAACCTCGTGCGAGGCCAGCCGGTGGTAGCGGTGGCGCCCCTGCGCGACAGACACCAGCAGATCGCCCTCAACCAGCCTGCGCAGATGCGTGCTCGCCGTCTGCGGTGTCACTCCGGCCACGCGAGCCAGCTCCGTCGCGGTATACGCACGCCCATCCATCAGCTGCAGCAGCATGGCCGCGCGCGCCTGGTCGCCGACCAGGGCACCGACGCTGACAAGGGAACCAGGGGTGTGGACCATGGCCGCATTGTGGCACGCCGTCGCAGGCCAACAGTTCGATGCAGGCCGAAGCGTCGGCACCCGCTGCCACGGCACAGTGGACACCCCGATAGCGCAAGGCCTGCCGTGAAAACCGCTCCGATCCCCCGCCGCCGCATCACCCCTTCGGTCCTGTATCCCGGCACACCGGTGCTGCTGATGACCACGCTGAACGACGATGGCAGCAGCAACATCAGTCCGCTGTCTTCGTTCTGGGCCTTGGGCAACCGGGTGGTGCTGGGCCTCGGCGTGCAGGGCCAGGGCTATCGCAACCTGCAGTTGCGCAACGAGTGCGTACTGAACTTCCCCTCATCCGCGCAGGCCGCACAGGTCGAGGCCATCGCGCGGGCGACAGGCTGCGATCCGGTGCCCGCTGCCAAACAGGCGATGGGCTACGTGCACGTGCGCGACAAGTTCGCGCTGGCCGGATTCAGTGCGGTCGCATCGACACACGTCGCGCCAGAGGCCATTGCCGAATGCCCGCTGCAGGTGGAAGTCAGCGTGATGGCGATGCACCCGCCCGGCGAGGATGACGGCCAGGGCTTCGTGATCGTTGAGGGACGGATCCGTTGCGTGCATGCGCACGAAGCGATCACCGTGGCGGGCACCCAGCACATCGACGTTGCGCACTGGAAACCGCTGATCTACCTGTTCCGCCACTACCTGGGCGTAAGCGAACCGGTCGGGCGCAACTTCCGCGCGGAGACCCCTATGGGCGCTTCTGCCTAGCTCCCTAGACCGTTTCGCCCTGCAGATCGAGCACGGCCGTGGTCCAGCGGCGCTCTCCCAGCGTAGCCACCATGCCGCCTCGATAGACGAAACGGCGCGCGTGACCGTCTTCGATGAAGCAGGTCTCGTTCTGCATTGGCACATAGCCCGCAGAGGCATAGTGCCGATGATCCAGGGCGAACAGCACGGCGAAATCGATACCGTGCCTACGCAGCTCCGCATGGGCCGCCTCGATCAAGCGCGAGGCAACGCCTTGCCGGCGAACGTCGGCACGCACCACCACGCCGCCGATCAAGCCTATGCGTTCCGGTTCGCCGTCCAGCAATACGTTGCGTTCGTACAGTGCAAGGTGAGCGACCACATGATCGCCTTCCATCGCCAGGACCAGAGCGACCGGCCCCGGGATAGCATAGCCGTCGCCCTGCATGTCCGGGAACGCCAGGCGGAGCAGATCCACCGCCTGCTGACGGTGCTCCGGCGCCACGCGCTCCCTGCTGGATACCTGAACGTGCATTGCCCTGTCTTCCTGGAACATGTGTCCAGCCTCATCGTGCCACGGAAACATGACCGTGCCCGCGGCAACATTTCACTGTCAGTGCAGCGAGATCCAGTACGAGACGATATCCGCGTAGCTGTCCGCGCGTTTGACTGCCCGCGGCTCTGTGCCAATTACGCTGAAGCCCAGCGATTCATACAGCGCGCGCGCGGCAGTGTTGTCCGCCAGCACCGTGAGGGTGAGCGATTCAATGCCTTCCGCGCGCGCAGCCGCGAACGCTGCAAGAAGAAGCTGACGGGCGATGCCCTGGCCACGATGGCCAGCACCCACGTGGACACTGTGCACTTCTGCCGTATGCCGTCGCGCCATCCGCATCGGGCGTACATAACGCAGGAAGCCCGCAAGCATGCCGTCGATGAAAGCGCCGAAGTAGCGCGTACCAGAATCAGCAAGCTGGGCGCGCATCACCTCCGCCGAGTCATTCAGCGCCTCGGCCAGCGTCGACAGGAACGCAGCGGGCGACTCGCGAAGCGCCTGCAACCGCGCTTGCCAGAGAATATCGGCGTCGTCAGCGCTGAGTTGCCGGATAAGCATGCGACACCCCCGTGAAGTTGTTGATGCACAGGTACGCAGCCTAGCGCGGGTCCAACTGATGCGGCGTGCGTGCAAGAATGAAAACAGCCCCTTCTTCATTCTCCACCATGACTGAACTGCAGATTCCCCGCGTTGGATGCGGCGCCGTCGTCCGTGATGCCGACGGCCGCATCCTGCTGATCCAGCGCGGACGCGAGCCGGAGCGCGGGCATTGGGGCCTGCCCGGTGGCAAAGTCGACTGGATGGAAACGGTGGAGGCCGCCGTGGTCCGCGAAATCCGCGAGGAAACGGCGCTGGAAGTGACGCTGCTGCGCCTGCTTTGCGTGGCCGATCATTTCGAGCCTGCGCTCGCGCAGCACTGGATCGCGCCGATCTTCGAGGCTCGGGCAGCTGCGGGTGCCGAGGCCTCCATCCAGGAGCCGGGGGTTCAGACCGGGCTGGGCTGGTTCGCGCTGGATGCTCTGCCCCAGCCGCTCACGCAGGCCACGGTGCAGGCGCTGGCCCGGCTGTAGCGGGTATCGATCCGGGCGCGTGCCGGCATCCAGGCAAACAAAAAGCCCTGACCGAGGTCAGGGCTTTTCAATTGGAGGCCTCAAGCGGAATCGAACCGCTGTAAACGGATTTGCAATCCGCAAATAATACCGCAAATTCATTGGCTTAGTTCAAGCTGACACCCGTACGGACACCCATAGCAGCTTGCGCGGTATGTCATACAATCGAAGTCCGCTTGTTCACCTTTGTAGAGATAGGGATGTCTAAACTTCACACTTCTCAGATTGCGACACGGCTGAAGGCCACATTTGGTAGCGCGCTGAACCCTCATGGCGAGCTGAACGACGATATGTTCCTGAGCCGCGCCTTGGCTGCTCATGCAGTGCAGATGGCAACTGACTGCTCTGTACAGGACGCGGTTAAGAGTATCTGGGACGGACAAGACGATAACGGCATCGACGCAGCTTATTACGAGGCTGACGAAGCGAGAGTGATCTTGGTTCAGTCGAAGTGGATACATGCGGGATTTGGCGAACCGGCCGCCAAGGACATTGGGTCCTTTATTAAGGGCGCTTTCGACCTTATTGAGGTTAATGCATCTGGCTTTCACGCGCGCCTGGCGTCCAAGGTGGCCGATATTACCAAGCGACTCCAAGAGCCAGGAACCACTATCCACTTAATTGTCGCCTCAACTGGAGCAAGCGTCCTATCGCCCCCCGCTACGGCGCATATCACCAGGTTTGAGGAGGAGGTCAACTCTGGTGGAATTACCCCGATCGCAAGTTCTTCCACCATCGGGCTCAAAGAGGTGTACAGCTCTATCGCATCTGACGGGGCAAGAGGAAATGTGTCTCTCGATTGCCAAATGCTTCATTGGCATTTCGTGAGAGAACCGTACCCCGCGTACTTCGGTCTGGTTGATGGACTAACGATTCGTCAGTGGTGGAAAGACCACGGCAAGCGACTGCTGTCCTCTAATATCCGTCATTCTTTGGGCACCACCGATGTAAATGCCCAGATCCGTCAGACTGCGGAGGATGCACCGGAACGGTTCTGGTACTTTAATAACGGAATCACCGTCATCGCGGAGAACACTTCGCAGGCACCAGCAGCGGGGTCAACTCGGGATGCAGGCGTGTTCTCGCTGCTTGGAGCGTCAATCGTGAATGGCGCGCAGACTGTCAGCACCTTGGGCCTTATAGAGGACGAGGCTTCTCTTGGCAAGGTTCGGGTTTCTGTAAGAGTAATTCTACTCAACCATGCGCCAGATAAATTTGGCGAGGAAGTGGCCAAAGCAAACAACCTGCAAAACCGTATTGAACCGCGCGACTTTGTTGCACAAGATCCTCAACAGCACCGCCTCCGCGAAGAAATGGCGATGGAGCACATCGACTATCAGTACATGCGTAGCGATGAGTATTCTCCCTCGGCCAACAGCTGCGACGTCCTTGAAGTAACGTCTGCCCTAGCGTGCGCACTAGGTAAATCAAACTTGGCAGTCCAGGTAAAAACGGGTCTTGGCCGTTTTTACGTAGACCTTACCAAGCCGCCATATACCACGATTTTCAATCCCGGAACCACAGGCTCGCGCGCGTTTAATGCTGCAATCTGCCTAAGAGCAATTGACGCTTGGATAGAGAGCGCCAAAAGCCAGTTGCCCAAGAAGTCAGGGCCAAAACATGGTGTTCTCGTGCACGGAAACCGTATATTGGCGAGCCTTGCTTTTGCACTTCGACTGGGAAAGCACCTGGACAAGCCGGTCAGCGATTTCAATGCACTAGCACCACATGTCGGCCCATCTTTCCGGGAACTCATGGAAGCGCTAGCAGGCTATGCGGAACAGGTCTTGCAGAAGGATTACGAGGGGCGACACTTGGCTATCCTCTTCAAGAATCCATCAGAATCGGGCAGCGTTTTTGACGCAGTGATGGCTCGTGCAGCAAAACACAAGTTCAAGGTGCCAGTAGGTACGCCTGAGCCATCCACACCAGCTACGCCGATTGTCAAAAAGGTAGCAATACCTAAGCGCAAAGTCGCCAAAAAGGCAGCGAAGAAGGTCGCCACCCCGGCTCCACTCATCTGAAGCACGGCATGGCAGGGCAGGGCTGGAGAAATCCAGCCCGCTCCCAAACCAGGTGCACTGCGATGAAGCTTTGCGGGCGATCACATCACCACGCCAACCCCCAACCAGCTCGACGAGCGGCATCAGCCATCGGACGGCGGCGCGACAATCTGGATGGATTCGTCTTCCAGTCGTCGAATGGCTGCACCCACCTCGTTGTGGAGATCTCTGGCTATCGGAATGAACGTCTCCCAGTACGTCGTACTGTCTGAGGTAAAAGCCTGCTGAACCGCGTGCAGCCCGCCAGCGGTAAGACGCCCCGCAAGCTCCGCAATCTCCCGATCGTGTAGCCGGGCACGTATGGCCATCATGGCAGCAGCCTGAGCCCGCATCGCTTCTCGCTTCTCCTCAAATTCCTCTCCCACCAGATCTCCGCCATCTGACGGACACCTCGGGGCACGTGAGCAAATCGCCCCTGCCACCATGAAGTCCGTAACCATCGGCTGCAATGCCAACAGGTTCGACCGCTCCGCCTCGATTCGCCGGCTGCGCAACTCGTCGAAACGTTTTTCCCGCCGCGCATCAGCCGCATCGCGACGACGCTGCCGTTCCAATAAGAAGTCAGACACTGCCTTCAGGGCCCATCCGAGGACAACGCCCACCAGGGCGCCCCACGCAACTCCCCCAGAAACACCAGGAGGGTTCCCGGCAGTAGAAGCTGCACTGATAATCAGAACCCAGTCCATAAGTCGCACCGATAGCATCGCCTGAAAGACAATGCTACTTCACGTGCATCCCATCATGGCGGCATGCTGACTATCGATGACGCAGCCGCTGCAGGCCTTCTCTCAACCACGCCTTGCGTGCGTCCCTCGGGCGGGGCTTCGTCTCTACCGGCGGCTTGCGCGGCTCCAGCGCCGCCTTTATCCGCTCGACCTCCTTCGCTCCGGCCTCAGCCAGGCGCCGGGCTTGTTGCTGCTGCTCGCGGGTCGGTGGCAGGCCGGGCAATGGCGGCAACGGCTGGATCGGGGTGCTGTCGGTCAGCCGAGCGACGGCCTCACGAAGGGGCAGATCGGGATACAGCCTGGCCGCGCACCAGCGCTCGCCGTAGCGCTTTGCCTGCCGGACGTTGGCGGCCCGTACTTCCTTCACGTCCCAGAACTTCTTGCCTTCCATCCATAGCCGGACGCCAGGACCGCCATCGAGCGTGACGCTGGCCGTCTCGCGGCCGTTGTACCAGAGCGCCCAGCGCTCACCGGTCTGGACCCAGCCAGAGGGAATTGGGGCGGTGCGGAAGCCGTGGGAGGAACGCATGGCCGGAAGGATACGGCCGGCCGTCGCAAAGGTTGCGACGGGCACATGAACTGGTCAGGGTCCAGTTCGGGTGATGACCACTTCAACCTCACCACCGCAGGGGCAGGAGGCGGATTTAATGACGTCCTCGCCATACGACTGCTCGGTCCGCAGGGAGAAGACCTTGGAGTCTGGGCCACTCCAGCTACCCCCGGAGTAGGCAGAGCCTTTTTGATGCGCTGCTGGGGTGTCGACGGTTCCGCAGGCCTTGCAGGTCAATCGATAGTGAGTCGAGTCGATGATGCCCATACGCCCTCCAGTTGTTGAACCAGAGCATATTCCTGCCACCTCCGTCACGCCACTGGAGCTACGGTCCAAGCATGTGCGGCCGATTCGTCCAGCTCCCCGTGATCGACTTCGGCCAGCCGGGGCTGGCTGACCTTGCCCCCGGCCTGGCAGAGATCCAGCCAAGCTACAACCTGGCGCCAACCCAGCGCGCATCGGTGATCCTGGACCGCGGCGAAGGCCGGCAGGTCACCCGCCTGGCTTGGGGCCTGCTGCCGTTCTGGGCCAAGGCCAAGGGCCTGCAGGGCTCGACCATCAACGCCCGCATCGAGACGGTGGCCACCAAGCCCGCCTTCCGGGCGGCGTTCAAGAAGCGCCGCTGCGTGATCCCCATGGCCGGCTACTACGAGTGGTCGGTCAGCCCGATCGATGAGAAGAAGGACCCGTGGTTCATCCATGCGGCCCAGCCGCTCCTGGCCGCCGGCCTGTGGGAAGACTCCAGCCCTCTCCTGCCCGACGGCAATCTGGGCACCTTCACCATCATCACCGGTGACAGCAGCGGCGTCTCGGCCGACATCCACGACCGCATGCCGATCTGGCTGGACGACGCCCAGATCGATGATTGGATGGCCGCCAGCCCCGACGACGCCATGGCGATGCTATTGGCAAGCTCGCCTCCGTCCATGGAGGCGTACAGGGTCAGCCGCGCCGTCAACACGCCACGAAACAATCGCGAAGACCTGCTCCAGCAGATTGCGTGATGCCTACAGCAGGGTGGCCTGGCTGTCGTCCCAGCTTTTGATGATCAACTCCCCGAACTTCTTCCCTCTGCCCTGCCCGCCACCGATGGTGTAATCGAGCTGCAGCGGCACCAGGTCGAAGCCGGCAAACACTTCGCGGATGGCAGGGTGGTCATTGATCGAGACCACGAAGCGCCCGACCGAGTTGCGCATCAGATCGGCCATGGCCTCGTACTCAGCGAATGGGAACTCGACGCCGTACCCCTCAGTCTCCCAGTAGGGCGGATCGAGATAGAACAGCGTCCCCGGTCGATCATAGCGCCGCACGCACTCTTGCCACGGAAGGCACTCGATCACGGTGTTCGCCAGGCGAAGATGCACAGCGCTCAGCTCCTCCTCGATGCGCAGAAGGTTCAATCGTGGACCACCAGCGGTCACCACGCCGAACGACTGTCCCTGCACCTTGCCACCGAAGGCGAGCTTCTGCAGGTAATAGAAGCGCGCGGCGCGTTGAATGTCGGTCAGGGTCTCCGGCCGCTCCATCTGCGCCCATTCGAACATCTGCCGCGATACCAGGGACCAGCGGAACATGCGCACGAACTCGTCCAGGTGATGGCGCACGCAGCGGTACAGGGACACCAGCTCGCCGTTGATGTCGTTGAGCACTTCCATCTGGGCCGGGTATGGCCGCATCAGCAGCGACGCGGCACCGCCGGCAAATGCCTCGACGTAGCAGTCGTGGGTTGGGAACTGCGGATAGAGGTGCTTCAGTAGGCGGCGCTTGCCGCCCGGCCAGGAAATGATGGGCTTGGGCATGGGTTCTCAGTATTTGCGATAGGGGAAGCCGACAATCCCGCCGCTCTCGCGAGGGCGACGGGGCCACGGCCAATGCCAGGTGCTGAGATCACCTGTGTTGCGGCGCTGCCTGGATGCTTGCCGGCATCTGGGCAGCGCCCTGTTTCGTCAGACGACTACTTCTACCAACGGGAGATTGGGCGCGGCTTCCAGCAGTCGGCCACCACTGACCCAAACGTTGTACGGAATAGGCTGCTGCAGCTGACCGAAGGCACGCATCTGCGCGCCGTCATAGGTTGTCAGGCTACTGGTGCCATCTGCATTGTGTGCAGTGACCGTTGCCAACAATCGCGGCCGTCCGCTGACGAGTTCGCCGAATTGATCCCACAAATCAGTCCGCATCGGTGAAATGCCTCTCCAAAGTTGCTGTCTGCTCGATCACGACAGCCTGTTGATCCACGACGACCTCAATACGGATCGACTCGCATTGGCCGTGCCAGGTTCCTTCAGAACTCAGCACCTGTACCAGGTCGAGCGGCAAGATCACCCCGATCTCCCCTGCCTTCAGCGGCCTCGGGAAAAGCGGCACCGTCAGGTCCACCGCCGCCTGCTCACCGCGATCGCAGAGGATGTTGCGCCCCCTCTCAGCTGCGGCAGCAGCGACGTTGATCAAGGGGCTACTTACCTGCTGCGCGAAGAGCTGGCCCGCTTCGCCGGCCTTGCGCACCTTGCAGGTGACACCCTTTCCCGCCAGCTCACCCGTGACCACCACCGCGTCATAGAGCGGTGCGCTTCGCATCTGCAGACTCTCGGTCAGCACGATGTCCTCCTGCAGCACATGGTCTGGCATGGTCTCCCGCCACGCCCATGGGCTGGCCGGGTAACTGGCGCGGATGACAAGCGCCGGATCCGATGGGTGGGACTGCACAACCCCGCCGCTCGCGCCTGCGAGCGCACTGATCGCATCCAGCGGCGTGTTCGCGTCATAGAACCATGCGCCGGGCGGAACCAACCAATCAACCGTGTCGTACCTACTGGCAAAGCCCGTGTCCGCTAGCTCCTCGGCGACAAGCTGGGCCATGCTGCGCTCTTCCGTCGTGGCCTTGACGCGAGTCGGGGCGTAAGGCGGTGCCAGTAACGCTGTCCTTGATCGCCCACTCAAACGCACACCGCCCCCAGCAAACTCGCGCTGTTTCTGGAAGCTCTCGATGATGCCCGTCCAGACGTAGCCGTTCAGCACCAGCTCGAACTGTCGCGGGCCCGAGGCCGTGGGCTTGAGCAGTCCCAGCTGATCGGCATCGGCCAACTCGATGTCAAAGGTCCAGCCCCAAGCCGAACGGCCCGCACTGAGAAGGACGCGGGCCAACTCGATCGGCACCCTATCAGGAAGCCGCACAAATGAAACCTCATTGATCACGACGTAGGTCCTACGTTGGGGGCGCACCACATAGCACGCCGAGATACCAAGATTCAGGGGAGCCAGACCAGGCACGCCAATCACGGCGCAACCGAGATTGAGGCCGACACGGTTGCCAGGCGGGAACATGGGATCTGGATCAGGGTCGGGCCCCGGGCCAGGCGTTGGGCGGACGCCCCAAGGAACTCGCCGCGCTGCGCCCCAGGGCAACCGGAAGGCGCTTCGGCTGGCAACTGGATTTGTCCACGCTATCGCGCGAGCGGCGTTGGCCGGGGGAAGGCGACTACCCCAGCGCAACCCTCGAGAGCTCTCCTCGACTGCAAGCCAGCGAATAGGCAGCGCGGTCAGTCGTGTCAAGCGGCGCATAGAGGAGTGCCACGCGTACAGGGCATGGCGGCTTGCAAGGGGAAGGGTGCCCCACCCCGCCCGCCACTTGCCACCAACCGGGGCCATGCCTGTTCGCCACACAAACCCCGTCTCTCCTTGGATCAAACCGCTCATTCCCCAACGGGCAGAGATCTCTCGCCGGGCTTGAGGCGACTTAGCCCACCACTGACGGACAACCACATCGACGGCGCTTGACCGTTGCCACTGGATCGAAGACAGCCGGCCTAGCCGCCCCGCCGGCGCCCAAGCCATTGCAGCAGCCCTGCGAATTCCCCGGATGACCGGCTCCGGAGCGTTATCGTCCCAGTACAGTCCAAGATTGAGTCCAGCTCGCCGCGCGTCCGCCTCGACGAAGGGACCCAGATTAAGCCGCAGGCGTAAAGGAGTAGGATCGGCCATCAGCTTTCGACGTAGGGCTGAACCCAATCCTGGATCGCGGAGTTCACGCCACCGGTGGTATCGACACCGATCACCATGAAGCGACAGTCCGGCGAGAGCCCGGTCACAAGCCACTGACCGTTGGCGTCGCTCATCACTGAAGCACAGCAAACCAACGTACTGCGCTCAATTACCAACACTTTGCCGCGAAACGGCTGATTGAGCTTGCGCAACCGGCCGTCGACACCATCAGCATCCGGCCCCATACCTCCAATTACTCCACGCCCACAGACGTCGACCGGTCTCGAAACGAGCATCGTTAGCCCCAGAGCATTCATTCCCCCCAGCCCCCGCTGATACGAATCAGCACCGCGCCTCGCCAAGTAGTCCCCGTGTCAATGTTGCATGCACGATTCGTCCGCACCGCCATGACGCGGTCCGTCACTTCACCATTGAGACCCTCGATGATCTGCCCATCCAGCAGATAATCTGTCCCAGCGATGTTCTGCATGGGCGCTAGCAAGCCAGGGAGTTCACCGCGCGGACCGTAGGCGATGCTCGTAAAACGCGCGGGCTCATAGACCAGCCCCTGATTGATGCCACTTGGATACGCGCCGCCGCCGGTTCCGCCAAACATCGTCCCTGGCTGCAGCGCGCCGAAGTGTACGCACGGAACAGCCCCGACAGCACCGGTATGAGCCCTGGCGATAAACAAGCTGCACGATGCCGGATCTGGTGCGTAGTCATAACGAAGCCAAGTCAGCAGATAAGCATTATCCGAATAGCCACCCGTCCATGAGCTCGTATTCACACAAGAAACAACGAAAATGTGCGCGTCACCCGGTTTGTAACTGATGCAATCGCCGGCAAACCAGCAGAACAGGCTTCCGGCGCCTCTGGTGTCAACGAACAAGTACACGAACCGCTCGTTCGCGATCACTCTCCAACGCCTTGCAACGGAGTCAAGAGTTGTAGATTTTGGTAGCAGGATGCCATTTGCACGATGAGCAATAGTTGGAACGGGATTGCTTCCGGCCAGTGCGGAAGTCATTGCTTCGTATCCCCTAGCCCATCCATGCCTGGCGTTGCCAACAGACGCCGTGTCATCGACCTGCAGGTAGTAGCCACTACCGGTGGTCAAACTGCCCCGGTAAGCCCGAACATTCGCGGCACTAAAGACACGGCTCCAGCCGGCCCCACTCTTGCGCTCTGCCCCGACCCCATAGCCATCGACCAGCACGGCATCTAACAGCGCAGTCAGACTGCCGACCTGACCGGTAAGCTGCGGCGCGCCCGGATCGGTGCTTTCGTAAACGGTTGGTACAAGACTCATAGATGGTTACTCACCTGGAATGTTGCCAATGACCTGGAAACGGGTGGAGTCGGTCGCGCCCTCCGGCGTGCCGGGCAACGTCGTGCGCATCATCCATACGGGCGCCAAACCACCCACGGTGTTAAAGCGAACGACGTTGTTCGTAGACCACCCAGTTCCCCAACCCTCCTTCTTCATCACGAAGTACGGTTGCCCGGTGCGAGGATTGATGGGCGCAAGATCCGTAGTGGTGTTTCCTGCAGAGATCGTGCCGACCGTCTCGCCGATCACCTCAAACTGGGTTGCACTGGTAAACCGCACCGCCCAACGCTCAGTGATCGCATCCTTGTTCGTCACAGCGAGCGGATAGTCCGTGTCGTTGTAGGTTCCGGGCGCAACACTGCCGCTCGGGGAATCGGCCCACACGTTGGTCCATGCAGCCTGGTCGAACAGACTCACCACACGCGCCTGCAGGTCCAGCGACCCGTTGGCCTCGCCCAAGCGCAGTGCGGTGCTGATCATCGCCTCCCCCACGGGATAGTCGTGCGTCAGGGAGGTGTTGATCTCGATTTCGCCGGTGATCTGGGGCTGAACCACAAGGCGCCGGTCCTCGACGCGCTCGCTGATCGTCAGCGGTAGCGCGTATGCAGCCAAGTTCAGCGGGTCGCTGAAGCGCAGGTTGCCAACGTCCAGATCCGCCGTGAACCAGGCGGCGTCGACCGGACGCCCATCCGCGTCGCGTACTTCGATGCCTGCAATCCTGCCGCGACCAAAGGCGACCAGCTGTCCCGCTTGCGGCGATGGCACCACGTGCTTGGCCGTGTGGTGGATCAGCACGGTCTGCCCCGGCTTGAACGCCGGCGCACGGCCGTCGCTGGGCAGACGCACTGACGACAAGCCGATCACTACCTCCGACAGCGGAATCGATCGATACACGACCGCGCCCATATAGATCGTGCCCGGCAGCACGAGGGTCGGCCTCCAGACCTGATCCCCCTCAACCTGATCGGGATCAAACCAGGGCTTGCCTTCATTCCCGGCCACGGGCACCAGCTGGCCGAACTGAACCTTGACCACACCACTTTCCCAATCGACCTTGCCACGAATTTCCGCAGCTGACAGCACACCGTTGATGTCCGCAGTCACCGTGAGCAGCTCACCGTCGATGCGGGTCGCGCGCAGAGTGAACATGCCTGGCCGCAGCGGTGAACCGGGCGCACGGAAGAAGCTGACCGCCACGCCCGGATCGGCGATGCGTGTCAGCAGCGATTGGATCTGGACAGTGTTCTCGCCGCCTGCCAGCCACTGCACCAGATTCACCACACCTGCGGCGTAGTCGATCGTCCCTGCGTAGATGCCCGAACCAGTGGTGGGATCGATGGAGTGATACAGCCCGCCGCTACGGTCAACGTAGGTGCGCCCACGGAATGCGAAGCGGACGCTGCCCGGAACGATGCTGTCACTGATGGTCGGAGTGAGCTGCAGCTGGACCGCAGGCAGCGGCATGACCTCCTGCGCGGACTGGGCGGCCTCGCCGGCGAGCATCCAACCGGCTGAAACGATACTGCCGGCGGAGAACTGCGCCAGCACGTCCAGCCGCTCGTAGCCAACCACCTTCAGACGCCCGGAGCGGATCTCGTACACCGGGTAGGAAACCTGACGGACCATGAACTTTCCCGCCTGCAGCGAGACCGCGCCCGTGCTGTAATTCACGGCGCCGAGCACGGTGCTGAAGGCCGTGTCCCCAACCGAAACGCCCACCAGGTTGCCTGCGCCATCATCCTTAGCGATGACCCGCATCGCCTGAGGGGCCGACGACAGGTCATCGCGATCGCGCCGCACACTCACAAGCCAGTCGAGAATCACTGTGCCCTGCCTCACCGGTCCCTGCGGCAGGGTGAACGAGACGATCCCGGCCGAGTCCGGAACAGGCTGCGGCGCTGCGTGGAGCGGCTGCCCCCAGTCATAATTAATCGAGAGCTGGCTATCCGCATCAGGCAGATTCAGCGGTCGGAGCGAGATCTCGCCGGTCGAGTAGCTGATCTGTCCACGGACCTGCCCGCCGATCAGCAAGCCGCCGTTCCCGTTGTCGGTGACCGCCACATTGGCGCCGCCCACTCGCAGCGTCAGCTGCACCGTCCCGGGAACCGCCGAGCCCTCCCCCAGCACAAAGCGGAGCGCCGGCGGCAGGATTGCAGTATCGCCGACCCTGGCTTCCGCGATGATTGGAGTGCCCCAGTTGGAGATGATGCTGCTCTTCAGATCCGGCAGCGCGCCTGCGGTTACCACGACAGAGCCGGTCTGGTAGTTGATGGTTCCGGTGCCTTGACCTGGCTTGCCGAGCAGGCGGCCGCGGCCGTTGTCGGTGAGCCTGATCCAACGGCCCAGGGCGCGGTAGTCGACCACCACCGTACCCGGGGCCGGCAGCGGGGTCAGCTGGAACAGCCAGACCATCCCCTGGTTGTTCTGCGTCACCTCAATCTCGTCTGTGAAGCCCTGCATGGGGATGGAGCCCGCCGGGGACGCGGTGATGCTGACACTGGTACTGCCGACGCCGCTCGCGTGGGTCAACGCTACGACCCCGCTCTGATAGTCGACCGTACCGCTCCAGGGCGTCGCCACGGCGGAAGCGAGCCCGCCAGTACCGTCGTCGGTGAGTTCGACGCTGCCTGCAACCACCCTTACTGCGCCCACCACCAACCCAGTACCGAGGTATCGGCTGACCGGCACGCCAGCAGCAAAGCTGGCACTGAAGGTCTGGCCGAGGCTGCCGGCAGGGCCGGACGGGACCTGGCTGATGGTGCCCATGCCGGCCAGCACGTCACTGACCGGAGTTTCGGCCGTGGAGGTAGGAACAATGGACACGTACGGGGTATCGACTTGCACAGCGAGATCGCCAGGCTTCCCAGCGGCGGTGAGGCGTTTGACGCTGTGATAGCTGGTCGCCTCCACCACGTTGGTCTCGTAGATCCTGGTCGCGGGCTTGGTGGCCGAGTACCGCACCACCTCCTGGCCGTAGAAATCGCGCAGCAACGCGTTCACCAGCTCGATCACCAAGACATCCCGCTCAAATGCCCCTTGGTCATCGGTAAAAGTCCGTGTCGTACGGGAAAGCACGCCTTTGACCCGCACGTACTGCTCGGCCGGTTCATGCTCGGAGCTGGCGAGGGTCAGCAGCGAGAAGTTGTCATTGATGTCGGGGCTCGGCGCGTCCTTCATCGCGTAGACCTGGATAGTCATCTGGCCGCTGAAGTGGTTCCCCAGCAGGACAAAGCGGGACTCTGTGCCTCGCGTGATGTAGCTCTCGACGCGGTTCTTAGCGTCGAGGCGCACGTCACTGTAGGAGCCGGTGGCAAACATCGTGACGGTCACGCGCGGGTCTGCCGGAGGATCAATCAGCACCGCGATCGCATCCTTCAGCACGTCTGGCGCCGGTGTATCCACATGCACAAACATCTTGCGGAGGGTGGTTCGGCCAGTGGTCCGCTCCTCATCACCGATATCCGGAAAGAGGTTGTTCATCGCCCCATCAATGATTTCGGTCTGAACCATGCGGCCACCGCCGTCAGGGTTATCTGTCAAGCGCTGCGACTGTCGCAGCTTGATATCGGTAGCAAGAATCGTCATGGATTACACCGTCATGAGGCGAAGGGTGATGGAGAAGAGGTCCGCATCAAGCGCGGGGACAGCAAAGCGGGTGGGATCGACTTCGATGGCCGGCCCATCCGTGCGGCGCCACCGCACCTGGAATGACCGCTCGCCGCTGTTGTGGGCCGGCATGACCAGATCCAGCGGCGCCAGGCGAGCCTCGCTCTCACTGGCCTGCAGCGCCCGTAGAACAGGAAGACTGACGACGCCGACGTAGGCAGTACCGTCCCGGGTGGTCTGAAGCGTGATCGGCCGCCCGGCCTGTCGCGCAGACTCTTGGACGACCAAGGCACCCGTCAGGCTTGTGCGCGCCTGCTGCCCAACCTTCCAGGCCGTGAACTCATCGGTCCATTGAAGGTCCGCCGGCAGTTCGATTCCGGCAAGAACAATGCGGGTCATCAGCTACGCCCTCGCACGGAAACGGCCCTGCTTTGCTGAACCTGGCGTAGGACCAGCGGAGCGACGAGGCCTGCGAGGCGCTGTGCTTGCTGCACCTCGGCTGCGGTGGCACCGGCCACCACTTCCTTCGAAGGCAACTTCCAGTCAATGACAATGACCTGCTCATTGCTGCCGTTGCTGCCGATACGAGCGGCGTCTGCCCTCGCCTGCGCCTCTGCCTCAGCATCGGCCTGCTTGCGGCGCTCGGCGAGTGCAGCGGCGGCCTCCTGGTCTCGCTGCTGCCGCTGCCGCATGACCTGGGCCTCCAGCTGCGCCACCTCTGCGATTTCACCCTTGCCCACGTAGTCGAACTGGCCGGCCAGTCGCTCCTTCGCTGCCTTGGAAAGCTCATCCTCCGCCTCGGTCGTCGCCTGAAGCTCGGCCTTGTACTCCGCCAACTTCTTGCGCTGGTCAGTAACGCGGTTCAGTGCATTGGCAAACTGCACAAGCGGGTTGGGGCCGCTGAGCTTGCGCATCGCCTGCAACGCCGATTCGGAGACCTCGCCAATGCTGAACGCCATTCCTTGCGCAGCGGCCCCGGCCTGCCCCATCTGCTTGCCCATTCGTTCGGAGCTACTCCCTACCCGGTCAACCTGGTCCGCCGCACCTCCCGCGCTCTCGCGCACCTCCTCCAGCCGCTCGCGGCTGCGGCTGGCACCGTCCTGCAGCTGCCGCATTGCCACGTCGCTCACGTCGCCCAGCCGCTGCATGCTGCGCTCGGTGTCGTAGATCGACTCCTGAACCGCGAGCTGGCTGTCGACGTTGTCCCGGCGCCACTGGTCACTGTCTGCGGCTGCAGCACGGGTTGCGTCCGCATATGCACGGAAGGCGCGACGAACGTCTTCCACAGAGGCCTTGCCGCGCGCCGCGCCGTCTCGGATCGCTTCGAAGGCGCTCTTGGCGGCGTCGCGCGTTGCATTGAGCGACGCCTGGGACTGGATGCCAAGCCTGGCAAACTCGTCAGCCAGCGGGTCAATGGCAACCTGAATCTCGCGAATGCGAGCGTTCAGCGCGGCGGCCGAACGTGCGGCCGCATCGAAGCCGACCTTACCCTGCCGCCCTGCCGATTCCAGCAGCGCGCCCAGTGTGCGTGCTTCGTCCAGCGTCGCGACCTTGCCAAGCGCTGCCTTGAAGGCCGTCTCGATTTGGACGCCGGTCGCGATCGCGCTCTCAGCCACCGCACCGAAAGCGGCGATCGCATCCTTACCACCAGCGCTGAAGCTGACGCCCATGCGCGATGCGGAAACACCAAGCCGCTCCATCGCAGTAACAAGCGTGGTCTGCAGCACGGCGGCGGCATTGGTGGCGCCTTGCGGCATTGCCTCAAACGCCGATTGGGCCGATGCCTGGAAGCGGAGCAGCTCCTCCCCGGAGAGCTTCTTCAGCGTCTCCAGCAACCCATCGCGCACATTGCGCTCTGCGGCAGCGCCTTGGGAGGCGATGTAGCCCAACGCCGCTCCGACCGCCTCCAGGCTCGCCGTGTCCGCAAAGTTGAGCCCCTCGAACACCTTGCCGATCGATTCCTTCGCGAGCTTGGCGTTCCCGTCGATCCCCGCCAACTGCTGCACCACAAGCTGTGCTGCCGGGCCGATGCCGTTCGTCAGCGCGTCCGCAGCAGTCTGGACGCCACTCCGGAGCGCCGCAAAGCCCGTCGACACCTCCAGCAACTTCTGTGTGACCTGGCCCAGCTGCTGCAGCTGCTCAGCCGTCGCGACGCCGGCCTTCTGCTGCATCAGCAGGAAGCCTTCCTGCGCCGTGAGGTACTGCTCCAGACCGGACAGGCGCTTCTCGTAAGCCTGCCGCTCCGCCTCGCCCAGCTTGGCGACTTCCTCGGCTGACTTGATAACCACGTCACGGTATGCAACGAAGGACACTGCCTGTTCACGCAGTTGCAGCGCCGAATCGCGGACCTGGCTGATGTAAGCGCGCTGCGCTTCACCGGCACGCCTCAGCGCCGGGTCGTGCTGCTTCCAAATGTCCTGCGCCACGGTCTTGAGGACATCCAGACCGCCCATCGCCGCTTCGAGCCCCAGGACGGCGACAGTAATGGGGACTGCCTTCGGCAATCCGCGCAGCAACGCTCCGAACCGGCCGATGCCCCGGCTGCCGCTGGCGACCGCCGCATTGTTGGCAATTTGCGCGTTCGTCGTCGCGATCAGCGCGGCGCGCCATGCGTTCAGCTGAATCAGGGCCCCCACGATCTTGAACTGCGCGTATGCGGCAGCCATCAGGCCGATCACGCGAGCGTGGTCCACAACCCACTGCGTCGTGCCCTTCACCGCCTCGGCCATGGTGATGATGGCCTGGGCGGTCTGCTTGGCCCAGCGCGATAGGCTGCCATCGGCGGCCAATCGATCCAGCGTGGTCAGCAGGGTGGTGAGCTGTTCCTTGAAGTAGGTCAGCACCCCCTGATCTGCGACCTCCTGCTTCCAATCCTTGAAGCGATCGGTGGCGGTCTTCCACAGGCCGGCGATGGTGCCCACCTTGGCCGCTGCAGCCGCACCACCATACGACTCGGCCAGCAGGTCGAGAATGATCGCCTGAGCCTTAGCCACCTGGCCGGTCGCTTCCAGACTCTTGATCAGCGACTTCTGGCTGTCATCCAGCGTGAAGCCTTGCTTGCTCAGGCTCTCCATTGCCTTCGACGGCGTCTGCAGAGCCTTGCCTACGACCTCGGCAGACTGCTCCAGCGACATACCCAGCCGCTGGGCCTGGTCGATGGTGATCTGCATCGCTGCCGGGAACTGCTCGCCCACGATGTTGGTGTAGGACAGCAGACGCACCTGGGCGGCGCTGATCTGCCCATCGTCAAACAGCCCACTCTGCAGCTGCTGGCGCATGGCGGCCAGACTTTGCGCGGTGAACTCACTGGTGCGCCCCGTAGCGTGCAAGGCCGCTTCCAGCTGAGCCAGTTCCTGCTCAGCGTCGCTACCCTCCTTCACGATGGCCTTGATGCCATCAACCACTCGGTTCAGGCCGACGAACGCGATCGCACCAGCGGCGACCGCCTTGAGCTTGCCGAACCAGCTGACCGTGCTCTCCGTGGCGTTTGCCAGGTCGCCGCTGCCGGCGGCGGCATCAGCGGCGCGCTCCCTGTACTCAGCCAACGACTTCGCGGCCGCCTTGCTGGTGTTAGCCTGCTTGCGGAAGGCAGCCTCGCCCTCCTCGATCTGCTGCTTGCGCCGCCGCCCCGCCTCGGCCTCTGCCGCAGCGGCCCGGGCCTGCTCAGTGAGCGCTCCCGCGCTGCGGGTCGCCTCGATACGCAGGCGCTGCTGGTGATCGGCCAGGTTCGCGGTGTTGACGCCGAGCGAAGAAAGCTCGTCGTCGGCTTTGCCTACGGCGTCCCATTGCTCGTTGAGCGCCTTTTTCAGGCGCTCGCCTTCCTTACGAAGATCCCGCTGGGCTGCCAGTACCTCGCGGGAGGGCTTCTCCATCTCCCCGATCCCGAGGCTGAGCGCCAGCGCGGCCTTCTGATTGTCATCAAACTGCTTTTCCAGCTCCGCGAGATCGGCCAGCATGCCGTCGAAGGCATCCGCTTTCGCCGCCGCCTCGTTCAGCCCGGTGAGCGAGTCGAGCAGCTTCGTCGCCTTGCCTGCGGTCTCGACCGACACGTCCCCCAGGTCGCCGAACGCCGCGCGCAGTTCGTCCACACCCTCGCGGCCCTGAGTCTCGATGACGACCCGAATTGCTTCTTCCAGCCGATCAGCCATTGGAGCTTCCGTTAACGCGCCACTGGCGGCGCAGTTCTGTCAGGTAGGTTGTGTGGAAGCGCTCGATCAGCCGGCGACGGGCCTCCAGGGCGCGGCTGTTGCCATCAGCACCCGAGAGCATCTCGAACGGACTGGGCCCTCGGAGGATGCGAACCGGGCCGCGACCGTAGCGCTTCTGCTGCGCCCGATCCCAGCTGCGCACACGGATGGCCCTTCGGCCTTTGATCGTGGCGATGAAGGCGCCGTCGTAGGTCTTCGACTCGCCCACGCCAATGCCGGCCGTGGCACCTCGGGATCTGCGACCGGCCCAGCGACCACCGAACTCGATCAGCGAGATCTGCCGCGTGCTGGCCCAAATCGAAAGGAAGTCATCCCTGCCTCGCTTACCGGTGCTGTAGCCGCGCTCGCCCGTTTCAACTCGATACTTCCCACGAAGCGCAGAGGCGCGGATGTTGTAAGAGGCACGGACCTCCTGCGCAGTAGCCGGCCCGGCCCGGCGCTGCAGGCCAACAAAGGCACGCTGCACAGACAGGTCGTAGCGGTTCAGCACCTCGCCAGCCAGGTCGGTCAGGCCATGGAAGCCTTTTGCCCGCCGGCCGCTGACGTAGTACTTGAGCAGGTTGTTGTTGCGATTGGACGCCACTGTGCCCTTCCAGTTTCAGACCGGGAGGGCGCCCTTCCGGCGCCCTCCCCTCGCCGGGGTCACCGGCACGCTCAGCCCGCCGACTGCGCGGCGATCTTGAAGGTGTAGAGATCGGCCTCGCCGGCCTGGAAGATCACCGGGCCGGTCAGGGTCACCTGAATCGGCTCATCGCTGAACCAGTCCACGTCGCCATCAACGGTCAGGTCGACGTTCGGGATAGTCAGCAGGCCTTCGTCGCCGCTGATGCGGTCCTGCATGTCGCCCAGGATCTGGAAGGACTTGCTCGGCGTGGTGCCGCCGCTGATGGCGGTTTCCAGATATGCGTCGTACTTGTAGTTCGCCACGACGGTATCGCCAGCCTGCAGTTGTCCGCCGGACTTCGGAATCAGCAGGCCATGCGCCGAGTCGAGGGTGTAATCCGTGCCCTTGACCAGGTCGACCGCGCCCTTCTTAAATGCCGGCTCGGTATCGGCCAGAAGGAAGTTGTGCGGCAGCTTCACCGGCGTGTCCACGCTAGCCACAGTCACGGAAACGTCCGTCGCGGTGCCGGCGGCGACCTGGGTGGCCACCAGCGTGCCGTACAGCATGCGGGCCAGGATGGCCGGCGGCACTTCCAGCGAGGTGATCGAGACGCTGGTGACACCAGGGTTGGAATCCTTGTGGATGATCTGCTGATAGCGCGCGTCGCGGCGTTTGCTCTTGATCTCCACCGAGTCGCCGGCTTCGTAGCTGAACGTCAGCGACGACTGCTCCAGCGGCTGGTTGCCGAACTTGTCGGCCGGCTCCGGGATGACGGGAATACGGGCGCCGTTCGCGCCGTGCTCCCAGAAACGCAGATCGCCTGCGAACTTGCGGACTTTGGGCTGTGCCATGGTGGTGCTGCTCCTACAGGTTAGGGACGGGCTCAAAGGTCTCGGTCAGACCAGCCCGCGCGGTGATCTGAGCGACGACGGCGGAATGCCCTGCGTCGTCTTCCAGGGTTGCCATCTGGCTTTGAAGCAACTCAAACTTGGTAATGCCCTTGGGCAGCTGCTTGTCGTTGAAGGTCAACACGCGAATCAGGTCGTACCTGGCGCGGTGCACGAGCAGCCGAGGGTTCACCGCACCGCTCTCTCGCGGCACCTCAAACTCAATCGTGACCGAGGCGTCGGAGTTGACCTGGGCAGACCCACCGCCGGTGCGCGACAGCTGTTGGACCGAAATGAGCGTGGCTGGTCCCGACTGCTCCTCATCCAGCTCGGCATCGTCGACCACGATCAGTCCCGCGCCTATGTCGGTGAGGAATCCGGCGCTGGCTCGGATCATCTGCACTCGACCGCGCAAGAACTCGACCAACTGCCAGGAAAGAGGTTCGGGCCGCTCAGCCACGACGCACCAGCCACCGGCTGCGGGAGCCGTCGTCACTGAGTTTCTTCATGTTCACGAAGACTTCGCCAGCGACCTCGACGCGGTCGCCCTGCTCCACCTCGATATCAGCTCGCAGGTATGAGACTTCCACGCGCCCGGAGACGAACTGGCGCAGCTCACCGATGGTCTCCACATCGCGGTCGACGTAGACCCGCACGCCATCG
The DNA here is from genome assembly GCF_029840555.1 of Stenotrophomonas sp. GD03877. Taxonomy (NCBI): domain Bacteria; kingdom Pseudomonadati; phylum Pseudomonadota; class Gammaproteobacteria; order Lysobacterales; family Lysobacteraceae; genus Stenotrophomonas; species Stenotrophomonas sp. GD03877. Next base: position 72,126 of record NZ_JAOCCT010000005.1, read on the forward strand.
GTCACGGTTCCGCTCTTCTCCGACGTCACCTTCGAAGTCGAGACCATGCCGGCTAGGGAAAATGCGCCGTGGATGGTCGCATCCATGTCACGCAGGAAATCCAGCTCGTTCATCGACTACCTCCCGAGCACAGCAGTGCATAAGCCTGAAGCCCCCTCACTTGTGCGTCGCACTGGGCTGCGGCGCCAACAGCTCGGCCCGCACTCTCAATTCGGTCGTCGGCTCGACCATCAGGCTGGCTGGCGGCAGCGGCGGCTGCGGACAGCTCGGCGGTGGCGACGGTCGCTTGCCAGCGCTGGTGCAGGCGCTGGTTGCCAGCGCGAAGATCAGCGATAAGGCGATCAGAGGCTTTTTGAGCATCGTCCTTTTCCTTTTCATATGTGGCAGCCAGATGATTGGCTGCTTGAGCGCTTGCGCGTTCCGCTGCAAGCACGTCATTCGCCTCGGCCAGTGCCGTCATGGCGGCATCACGCTCATCGCGAGCCTTGTCTCGGGCAGCGGAGGCGATGTCGGCAGCCCGGTGCGCTTGGGCAACCGAACCCCTTTGCCAGATGGCCAGGACGCTCAAGCCAAGCAGCAGCGCCAAAAGCACCCGATTCATGCCACAGGCTCCTCGACGGGAGGGACGACCACTCCCAACTGCTTGAGCGCGGACTCCAGCGAGATGACGCGAAGCCTCAGCCGATGAGCATCCTCTTGCGCCTTCATGCGCAAGCGAACCTCTTCGTTGTACTGCTTGACCACCTCCGCCTGGGAGGTCTCCAACGACTTCACCCGCTTAACGAGCCCGTTGAGCAGATCTACGTTGGCGTCGGTTTCGGTGCGCTCTTTGCGGCGCGCAAGAACCGCACCCCACGTTTCCCGGAGCAGCCACAGCGCGACTGCGCTGGCGGCCAGCCACCAAGGAGCCCCATTCCCGTCGACGCCCCCGGTCACTTCAACGCCTCGGCGATACCTGCCGCAACCACGTCGGCGTTCCAGTACATGCCACCGTTCTCATGCTTTGCGATGGCGGTCGCGAGGCGCCCCAATGTCACCGGGTTGTCCAGGCGGATGACTTCGGACGGCGACACACCTACTGCGGTGGCTACCTGCCGGACGTAGGCGCCAGTATCGTTCTCCACCGGAGGCGCCCAGCGCCCGATGATCTCTTTCACGGTGCGCAGGCCGTGCTTGCGCTGGTAGGTGAGCAGAGTCTTCGCCAGGGCGCGGAACCCGGCCTGCGGTGTCAGGAACACGCAGAAGCGCTGCTCGCGCGCGATAGCGGCGACGGAGCGATCCTCACCCTGCCACGGCGTGCTGGTGCGGTCGATGTTGCCAGGATTGTTGTTGCGTACGCCGCGCGGCGTGCTGGTGGTGCCCATGCGATTCCCCGATGTCGCTGTGGAAGAACCGGCACCGCTCACGCCACCCGGGCATCTGTGAGCGGTGCCGGCCTGTCGATTACGCCTTGGTCGCGTTGCCGGGCGAAAGACGGACTTCGGCGGTCGTCTGCCCGGTGGAACCGGCAGCCCAGGCAAACGCCGCGCCGGTGATGTCGCCGGCCACGGCGGTCGCGGAACTACCGTCGACTGCCTTGGCGCTTGCGCTCCACACCAGCTTTTCACCCTGCTCGAAGACCGCCGTAGGCACCTTCGGCAGCGTGAACACGCCGCCCAGGGCTACGCTGCCCGTCGCGCCGGCGGCGATGTTGACCAGGGCAACCCCCAGCTGATGACCGACGACAACCGCCTGACCCGATGCAACCTGCTGTTCGGTGGTGTTGGTCCAGGGGATCACGTCCCCATCGGATACGAAGTTCTGTGCCATGTCTCAGTGCTCCAGTTGGGGATCAGCCGCAGCGCTGCACGCCGCGATAGTCGAGGGCGGCAATGCCGAAATCGAGGCGGGCCTTCCAGCGCACACCGTCGACGGTGAAGCCTTCCTCGTAGTCCAGGAAGGGTTCGGTGATCCCATCAAGGAATGCGACCTCGATGGCCGGACAGTCGTTCGGATCGGCGAACAGGTACCACTTGTCGTCCTTGATGCGCGCTGTGTCGACGATGTCGCGGAAGAGACCCTGCACCGCGTTCGGGCGCTGCAGCTTTCCTTCAGCGTCCGGGTCGTACTCGGCCTTGTTGGTGACACGCGCGGCACTGCCGTACTTGGTCGGACCGAGCCAGAGTGCCGGCGACAGATCCAGCACATCGTTCCCGCCCACGTCCTTCTGCTGGGCCAGCTGGACGCGCATCGCGTCGACCGAGGTGACGCTCGGCACTGCTGCCGCCAGGATGTTGCCGTGGTCGGCGTGGAAGAGCGTCTTGTTGGAATCCAGCTTCGGATTGCTGGCGAGGAACGCATACGCGTCGGCTTCAATGGTCCGCTTTGCGGCACGACCGAAGGCCGTGGCCAGGCCGAGGAACGCGCCCAGATCGTCGTTGATGATCGCCTGGCGGGTCAGATTGATGGTGTTGCCCTTGGTGCCGGCGGTGATGGTTGCCTTCTCGCCGTCCGGGATCTTCTTGTTCTTGAACTCGCCGGCATCGGTCAGCTTGTCGAGGTTGCCAATGCTGCCGATGCGGTAGCGCGAGTGCTCGCGGAAGTCGCTGACCGTGCCGGTGACGCACCAGCGGGACCAGGTGTCCGGCGCGACAGCGTAGGCAGCCTGCAGTGCCTTGTGCATCGTGTTTTCCAGCAGCACCGGGAAGTCGCTGCCGCTCTGGGTAAACGCGCGGCCCACCAGCTCCAGCTTCGCCATGCCATCGGTGCGAACACCGCAACGCTCCAGGCTACGACGGGCCAGGTCCATCAGGGTCAGGCCGCGCACCGGATTGTCACCGGTGAGCGCGAAGATCCGCTTGGTTGCGGGATCGATCACCTGGGCTCGGTGCAGCAGCGCATGCGTCACAGCGGAGCGATGCAGATCCTGCTCGTCCTCGGTGACGCTGATACGGTTGATGTTGCCGCCAGCAGCGGCGTCGCGCTGCTCCAGCGTGGTCAAGATCAGGCCACGCACGTGATCGACCGAGTGACCAGCGCGAATCCAGCCAGCTGCATGTTCGGTCTGGCCGTGGCGGGTTGCCAGCTCCACGATGTCGGCTGCACGCGTATCACCTTCCGGTGCCGGTGCTGCGGCCGGCGCTGCCGGAGCTGGGGCGTTGTTGATGGGTTCCTGCTGGACCGCCGGTTCGGCGGCGCGGGCGGCGGGCTGAGGCATGGTGTGCTCCTGCGACGATGCGCTACGGGTGAATACACAGGGGGTTCCCTGTGCGGGTTGATTGCTGCGGGTACCTGCTGCCGGATCGGCCGGCACAGTGACGAAGCTGATCTCACTCGGCGTCCACTCCACCGCGCGGTAGATCGGCAGATCGCCGGGGTTGACGGCGCGCTCGATCTCATAGCGCTGCACTGTGTAGCCAACCGAGATGTTGCGGATGATCCCAGCTCCGATATCGGCTATGACGCCGGCCAGCTCCTCGCGACCGGAGAGGCGAATAAGCGCGTGGCCTTCGCCATTAGCGAGCCAGGCGCGATCCACCACGCCCATCTGAGAGCCGATGCCCCAAGTGTTATGGCTGTCCAGGACCGGTGCAGCACCGGACGACAGACGCTCCATGTTGCAGGCCGCTTCATCAACGACCAGCTCCTCCCAGTAGTAGGTGTCGTTCCACCAGTCGTAGCGCCGCACACGGGTACCAGCGGTCCACTGAAGTTCGATCGTGCGCGCCTCACTATCGAAGCTGGTTGGCTGCAACTCGGCCTCACGCAACTGAGGTGGCATGAGGCGCGTCGTACCGTCCTGCTGTGGAGCCTGGATTGGCTGGGGCATGGTCATTCCTCGTTGGCTGTTGAGGCGTCGACCAGGCCGGTCCGGGCGCCACTGGATTGAAGGAAGGTCATCAGCTCGAGCGCGCCGGTCTCTTTCATCCGCTTGAAGTCCTTGCCCATCTCGGCGTATACCGCGTCCGGGTCGTAGCCACGCCGACGCAGCGCTTCGCTGGGCGAGTTGAGACCGGCACCCATCGCTGCAATTTCTGATTCGATGTCTTGCTTGGGGTTGACGTAGTCCCAGCGAGGCGTGCTCCAGTCGGCAGTGCTTCCCGTGGAACGCACGCCGCCGCCGAGCGCGGCTGCTTCGTCGAACCAGCGCCAGATCGGCTTACACATCTGAGGGACCAGTACCAGCCACTGCATCTGTTCGCAGTCGCGCCGGAACTCCATCTGCCGAATGCGGGCGCTGGAGAAGTTCACTTCGCGCATGTCGCCCGTGGCAGATTCGTACGGAACACCGACTCCAGCAGTGATGATGTGCGCGTTGAACTTGCAGTATTCAACGTAGCCGCCTGCAGGCTTAGGCTCGACTGTCTGGAAGGCGGTGGCACCGGTGATGTGGGTAACACCACCGCTGGGCAGTGGGCCAAGGTCGGTGACCTGGTCACGATCTGAGCCGAGCTGGGAAGGGCCGTCATCGTCCGCGTTGGACATCGAATCGATGTCGCCACTGACGATCACGCCAAGTCGGGCTTCCAGGTTCTTCCGCGCCAGCTCGGCGTCTTCGTACAGCATCAGGTCGCGCACTCGCGCGATCACCGGTGCGAAGCGCGTAATGCCGCGTCCCTGCCCGGGGCGGACAGGGTTGTAGAGGTGAATGATGTCCGACGCCGGCACCAACGAACTACTCAAGCGCATAGAGCCACGCACAGCCTCACCGGGATGCGCCCCGAATAGCCAGTAGCCGCGAATCCGACCAATCGCGTCGTACTCGATGCCGTTGATCACCTGACCACCGCCCGGCGCAGAGCCGTTCTTGTTTCCGTCCAGCCAGTCGATTTCCAGCACCTGAAGCTGCAGCGGGACCGCGAGACCGTCCGACTGACGCCTGGTGCGGCGGCGAATCATGACTTCGCCGTCCTGCTCCATCGCACGATACGCGGTAGCCATAAGGCCGTAGATGTCCGACTTTCCATCCGCGTCCGCCACGTCGGCCCAGCGGCCCCACAGGATGTCCAGCGCGGCAGCGTTTGGGCCTTCGGCCTTGGGAGTAATGCCGGTCCCGATCGTTGCGCTCACCAGCACCTGGAGAGACCGCGCGCAGTACGGTACGTTCTGCACCAGTGCCCGAGCGCGGTTGCGCAGCTCGCGGGCGTCTGCCAGATGATCGGTGTTCGCGCTGGCTCCCGCCCTACGAACACGCCAACCGTCAGTGCGCGAGGCGCCCTCGTAGGCACGTACCGCCTCCAGCGTCGCCCTGGCGCGGTGACGCTTCAGGGCTGCCTGCGGAGAAATGGCGCCGATGACCCTGTCGAGCAGCGAGGCCGCCATGTCAGAAGCCCCTCAGCGTCGTGAAGCGGTAACGGCGCGTGGCCGACTTCCGTCGTCCAGCCGTCGTGGCGGCAACCTCAGCCTCCATGCGGTCCAATGCGGTCAACATTGCTTCGACGGACTGATACGTGATCTGACGATCACCATGACGAACGGACAACTGGCCGCTGGCGATGGCGGCCTTCAGCCTCAGCACATCGTCTTTGGTCCAGCTCATCAGTGAGGCATCCGCGAGATCATGGATGCCAGTTTCCTGATCAAGTGCGGGTGAGTCTCGGGGAACTCACCCGCACCCCCTACTCATTCGCGCAAGGCTCATCAAGCAAGCGGTACAGCGTCCGTCTGTCGATCCTGAACCTCCTACACAGCGACCGTACTGACTCCTGTTCCTGCATTCCTTTCCGGATCTCATCCACAGGGTAGGCACTGCTTTGCATGCTGGCGGGGATGTACAGATCCTGGGCTGGGTACTCCTCGACAAGATAGGCCACCACGGCCTCCACAACGCTGCGTATATCGTCGCTGTCACATCGCAGGCGCAGCGCGGCGCCGACCGCGAGTTCCTCCGTTAGCTCACTGATTCGCACCTTGTTTCGGACTGTGTTCCTGCTCACCACTGCCTCCCCATGCCGCGAGGCTGCGCAGGCCGTTGCCGGCGAGGCACACTCGATGTTTCACGGGAATCAGTGGGAGCGTCGGCCTCCGACGCAGCAGATGGCGTTTCGCGTGAAACGCTCACGCTTGGCGGCGCAGCCAGCCGTTGTTCCAGAAGGTCCCAATCGGAACGCGTGAAGCGGTTGATACGGACCTCTGGGTGATGGGTCGCCGCGTAGGCATACACCCATGTGTCCAACGGCTCGTTTCGGGTCACCTTCTTCTCAAATCTATTCTTGACTGGGTTGTAGACCTCCGACACCAGGCCCGGGAAGAACTCCTCGGGCAGCTGGTCACTGAGGTGGACCATGCGATTCTCGGGCTTGCGCTCGGCGTCGGCCGACAAACGGCTGTAGAGGTAGTGCTTGGCTGCAACGGTCCCCACGTGGTTGATGGTGATGCCGCGCTTGTCAGTCTTGCCTTTCCAGGTGACGTCAGCCAGCTTGCCCTTGGACAGCACAGGAGCGTTGTTGGGTACAGCACCAAAGATGCACATTGGTCGGGTGATGCGTCGCTGACGGACGTAGTTCTTTACGGCCTCGGTGCGGTGGCCACCAGCGTCGATGGCCACTGCCATCGGCCGTAGCAGCGCGCCATCTTCGCGCTCGATTGCGCGGTTGAGCAAATCGGTCAGGGCTACCCACACCGCTTCCTCGGCTGGATCGCCCTGCAGTTCCACATAGTCCAGCGTCCAGGCGGTCATACCCCGCCCCCAGCCGACGACGTGAATAGCAAGACGGTTGTCCTGCGTATCCACACCTACGGTGATAGCCAGCACACCTTGCGGAGCCGAGCGAAGCGCATAGGGCTCGGCACGATCCTTGATGACGTTGTGTTTGACTGCCCGCATTGCGGGGTCTTCCCACGTCTCGGCCAGGCGGTCATTCACGAAGGTCTTGAGCGAAGCTGGATCGCCCTGCGCCTCCAGCCATTCTTTGACCAGGTCCAGCCAGCGTGGACCCAAGCCAAACTGGTAGTACAGGCAGTTGATGGTGTAGCCGCGGATCGGCGAGTCAGGATTGGCAGCGACCCAGCGCCCCTTGGCGATCATCTCAGTCTTGAAGTGCTCCTCGATCGCGACGCCACACTCGCAGCACGCATACCACGCGCGACTCTTGTCGGGCGACCACACCAGGCCACTCCACTGCAGCGCCTGGAAGTGGCCGCAGTGGGGACACGGCACGTGGTACCGGCGCTGGTCACTCTTTTCGTACAGCTTCGCAATCCGGCTAAGTCCGGCGATGCCCGGGGTGCTGATGTACTGCCGCTTGTAGGTGGTCGGGAAAGACGATGTGCGGCCGTCCAGCATCTTCACCGGATCGTCGCCAGTGGAGAGCTGCTGCGGCGCCTCATCGATCTCATCCACCTGCAGGTACTTCACCGTCGAGGACTTCAGGCGCTGCGGGCTGCCCATGTGTTCCACGAACAGCTGGCCGCCGGCAAAATCCTTGAACGTGCGCTGGTTGGCGCTGTCGCGGCTAGCGGTGCTGGTCAGCGCCTTCTTTACAGCAGCGCAGACCTCGATCATCGGATTGAGCTTCTGGGCAATCCACTTGTTCATGGACACCTCGCCCGGAAGCGCATACATCATCGGCCCTGGAGCATAGTCCATCCAGTAGGCCATCGCGTTCGTCGCTAACTGGCTCTTGCCGAACTGGATCGGAAACATGCAGACCTGGTCATGTACCGGGCTGCGGGCAGACATGTTGTCCATCGGCTCCCGCAACGGCGGGTTGCGATCGGTCACCCAGCGCCCGGGCTTGCTACCGCTCTTTGTGGACAGGCGCATGTGCTCATCGCACCACTGCGACACGCTCATGGGCCGTCGCGGCTGCAGCGAGCGGGCCAACACCGATGCCAGGCAGTGCTGTGCCTGCATCATTCCGAAGCCTCCGCAGCTTTGGCTGCCAGCGTGCGGAAGCCCTGGCTGAGCTCTTCCAGGGCGTGGCTCACCTCATCCCAGACCAAACGCCGGCACCCGGCCTCATCCAGTGTCGCAGCGAGCTGCGGCGCCAGCGTATCGGCGAGGCGCTCCATCGCTCCCCGGAACGTCGTGGCGTGCTCAGCCAGGAATGCCTCCACGTCCGCGCGCGGCAGTAGCAACCCCAGCTCCTTCTGCAGCGCGATGTGGGCCATGTGCGCATCGGTCTCGGCCTTGTCGGCCAGCGCTTTGGCCTTGCGCGCGGAATCCGGGGTCTGCGGCCGGCCGGCCCGTGAGGGCCTGGAATCGTCCTCGTCGCTATCCTCTTCATCGTCATCGATGTCGGGGGCGAGAGCATTGGCACCCTCCCCACTCCCCACCAGCGAGCTGCCACGCTCATCGGCGTGGCGCTGGGCTACGCCGGCATAGACCGGATCTGTGGTACGAGCGTAGAGCTCCAGGGAGGCGGTCTTCAGGAATCCCTTTCCGCCAGCACCCACCACCACCCTCCCCTTTTTCCTCAGCTCGACCACGTAGGATGGCTTGCAGCCGATCAGGGAGGCCAGCTCTTTGCCAGTGATCGTCACGTCATCCTCAGCCATTGCTACCCCCTACTCCATTTCCTTCGAAGATCGTTAAAGCGGAAAAACGCGCGCGCGCGAGCATGTGCGGGCTGTGCGGTGGCGTGTGCGGGATGCGATATCCACTGAATGGCTGTGGCACAAGCCGTGTGCGGCGTGTGCGGGATGTGCGCCCCCCCATATACGCACGCGAGGCGCATCGTGGTGCGACGGCATGACGCCCATTCGCGCCCGCGCCCGCCCATGTAGGCCGAGTCCCGCACGTCCCGCACACGCCTACTGCTGCAAGAGATTCACGGCAATTCAATGCCCGCACATCGGCCCGCACATCCCGCACGCACCGCACATTGATGGGTATAGTGATCACGCACGCCCCTTGTAGTCGGAGAACATGCGACGGAAGGACACGACCTGGTCTCCCAGCCATGCTGCCTCTGTCTTCCCGTCAGGCACGGTGCAGTTGCCGAGCATCAGGAAGCCGTGAGGTCCGTTCACGCTCTGCTCGATCTGGTAGCGCTTGCGCGCCCGGTCGGGATGGGTGATCTGGCGCTTGCGCACCAGCGCGTTGATGAACTTTGGTGACGGCGCCGGGCGCGGCAGGCCCTCTCGCGCACACCAGGCCTTATAGACCTCGTACCACTCCTTCGAGAGCGCCGGCATGGGCTTGAGCCCGGGGATGTCGTCGCCGTAAAGCTCGTCCAAGAACCGCTGCGGGCTATCCTGACTCAGGCCAATCAGCTCCTCTTTCGCCTGGGTCATCGGCGGGTTGGTGCCATTGGTGAAGCCGGTCAGATCCACCTGCAGCAAATAGTGGTGCAGCGCCGCCGTGGCGCCATTGCGGATATCGGCCAGCACCTCGGTGTAGAACTCTTGACTGAGCTTGTCTGGCGTCCAGATCACCGCGTGCCGCCGGTCATCTTCCTCCAGCACGACCGGCATCGCCTCGTTGGACAGGAACACCAGGTTCGCGTGATTGTCTTCTTCGTAGGCCTGGATGTTCTTCGGGTTGATGCGGATGCGGTCGCCCGTGATCAACGCCTTGAGCTTGTTCTTGAGGTGGTACACCTCGGTGCGTGCGACCACTTCGTCGGCCAGCAGGAACAGCTTGCGGCTGGCCCAGTCATTGAACTTGTCTTCCAGCGCCGCCTGGTCCAACACGCGCCCATAGTCACCGTAGAGCTTCATGTACTCATCGAAGAACATGTTCTTGCCGGTGCCCTGCGGACCATGAATGACGATGGTCGATTTCATCTTGGCGCCAGGATGCTGCAGCGGGTAAGCAAGCCACTTGACCACCCAGTCGTACAGCGCCTTCTGGTTGGCTTCGTTGCCGCACATGTGCCAGAGCAGCTGCAGCAGCCGGTCGCAGTTGCCCTCTTGCGGTACGGTCGGCCAACCGGCAAAGAGGTTGCATGTCACCCCTGGCTTCTCGCACGAGGGGTCGAAGTCAACTTCGCGTACCCGCACGATGGACCGATCCGAATGCTCCATCCACGCCCGGTGCAATTCCTTGCGCACGCAGGCATCGCGCATGTCGCCCAGTGCGACCAACATGTGTTCTTTGTGGTCGAACACCGTGCCGCCCTGCCCATAGACCAGGGCGAAGCGCTCAAGCAACTCGCTCAGCGAGTGGATCGGTGCCAGGCGATCATTCCCCTCGCCCCCGTTGCTGGTGATGGAAGGCGCGCGTTTTTCTGCTGGCACCCGCCAGGACAGCTCCGTGAGACGGGCCTCGACCTGCGCCCGCACGACATGCAGGCCCTCTTGGGCGTGCAGATCGTTGAAGTCGCTGATCTTGCGGCCGCTGTCGATGAAGCGCTCACGCCTGCCCGACTCATCTGCGAAGACCGGATGCAGCACCGCTCCACCCACGTCCAGCGCTGCGGCCTCGGCACCAAGCAGACCTGCATTCGATGCGCCATGAGGCTGCGCGCAGGAGGGGCAGAACTGCGGATGGTCGGCAAGGACGAGGCGGCTCTTGCAGTGTCGGCACTTCTGCAGCACGTCGTCATCGGCGCACAGCAGCATCTTGATGCCGCGATAACGCTTCGCCAGTGCCGAGGCGACGGCCAGCATGTTGCCGGCGTCGAACGCTACTGCCACCGGGTAGCCCGTCGCCATGTGCAACGTGGCCGCAGTGGCATAGCCCTCGGCCACCAGCAAGATCCACTGGGGACTTCCGCCGATCAGGTGGAAGTGGCCCTTCTTGACCATGCCTGCCGGCCAGTACTCCTTGGCCGGCTTGCGTCCTGCCGCCGCCAGCTTCGCGCTGCGCAACACCTGTAGGCCGTGCACCTGCCCGTTGACGTCCAGCAGCGGAACAAGTGCGGCGCCCGTCGTGCCATAGCGCAGGCCGAAACCCTGCACGCCCTTGCTGACCAGGTAATCAGCCTCGCCAACTGCATTGGCCTTGGCCCAGGCGGACGACGCCCGCTCTGCAGCCCGCTTCGCTTGGGTCTGACGGGCAGATTCCGCACGGCGGCGGTCCTCGGCCAGCCGATTGCGCAGCGCTTCGCGCTGTTCATCGGAGAAGGTCTTGTCGCGCTTGCGCAGATCGACCTTGGTTGCGCCGTTCTCGTTGCCGTGCCAGACGCCGTATGTGCCGACGACCAGCACTTCGCCAGCCGAGGTGTTCAGTTCGTGGAGCGCGTACCAGCCGCGGCGCTCGCGTGAGCCCTCGACGCGACAACGGACCATGCGTCCGGTGGTGTCCAGTTCGGTGATCAGCAGGCCAGCGGACTGCAGCTGCTGCAGCACATCCCCATAGTTCTCAGACATTCAGTAGTTTCCCGAGCCGCTATCTACCCAGGAAATGCGCGTCGGAATACCCGCGTCCGTCAGGTCCAGGGAGGACCCATCGCTGGTATCGCGAATGGCTCGCAATGCCAAGGCGGATTCAGTAGCGCGGGGAGCACGCGGCCTTTCACAAGCCACCCGGGGGGATGGGGCCGAATCAATGCTTGCTTGGTACATCTGGATTCCCCAAAGGCAGACAGTGCTGCCGGTTGTCTTGCTGCTCTTGTCGCTGGCGAATGCGCTCGCGCTCTGCCAATGCTTCTTCACCTACCAAACCGGGCACCGCGTCAGTCAGCGCCAAGGCGGCCAGTTCCATTGCTTGCCGCGCAGCTGCGCTGGCTATGCCACGCCGTCGATATCGGGATCGATGGGCGTGGTGGGTTGCCACGTCAGTCCTCCATCCCCTGCTTACCAGCAGCACGGCAGGCGTTGCGCTCCAGTCGGTAGCAGAGCCTGCGCACGTCGCGCGATAGGTCCTGGATTCGATCCGCCTCGGGGACGGTCAAGCGCTGGTCGGCCATAGCGTCGATACCGGCGCCAGCCAGCGCGCCGGTCAGCTTGTGCAGCTCCAGCAGCTTTGCTTGGATCGCGGCCAGCTCGTTCGGCCAACCACCCTCGGGTGGCGGCGGTACGTAATCCACCATCAGGTCGTACTGACCTGCGAGGGAGCACACCCAGTCGGTGGCAATCTCCTGCGTGACCACGAACTGCTGCAGGTAGTCCGTCAGGATCTCGGCCATCTCCATGGAGATAGACTCACCATCGATGCCTCGCAGTTTTTTGCGCAGGGTCTCTGCCGAGATCGACTTGCCCCTACGCTTGCTGATGTGTGCGGCCGCATCCTGCAGACCGCCTGGGGCGCGGGCCACTGCGTTGTGCAGGGCATCCCGCCAGTAAAGATCAGAGCGGAGGCAGGTCATGCGTCCCCCTGAAACGGGCCAACGATCATCGTGGGAAGGCTGATTGCGGCCGGGGCAACATTGGCGCCATGGCAGAGATCATCAGCTTCCCGCAGCGCATGCGCTTCACCGCGATCCGAACCTACGACGCCGCATCCGGCATCGGCGGCGTCGTAGCGGTCCTGTTCGCCCCGGCGCGCAAGGCTCTTGTATGTAGACCGATTCATGCCGTCTCAGCCGGCCAGATGTCAGGGCGGATCGCAGCAAGAGCCAAAGGCTCGCAGCCAAGCTCGCCACCGATCTCCACTGACGCCAGCTGAATCTTTCGCGCCAGGATCGGGCTGGGCTTCTTGTTCCTCCAACCGGTCGCGCACTGCCACAGGTATCCCTCAGAACTGCCGGTCAAGGCAGCGAGGCGCCGCTTACGTTCGGGGTCCGAAATGAAGGTGAGTAGGTCCATAGGGCCAATATTTAGCCCCGAGCTAAACGTTAATGTCAAGCACACAGCGCAACTTCGACGTTTAGCTACTAGCTACGCTTGCCGTATGGATGCCATCACCGCCAGACACCTCAACCTCCAGGCCCTGGTCGCCACGCTCAAACCACAGCTGGGGACGCAAAAAGCGATCGCCATCCACTTGGACATGGCGCCTTCCTATCTGAACCAGCTATTGAGCGGCAAGAAGATGGGGGATGACGTTGCGCGCAAGATCGAACGCGCGGCCGGGCTATCCCATGGCTGGCTGGACCAGCCGAGGTCCGACGACGACGCCAGTGCTGGGGCCCCTGCTGGTTCTCAGGATCTGCGAATCGACCCTGAGATCATCGCCTCCGCGATCAGGCTCGTGAGGCTAACGTTCGCCAACCTTGGGATTGATGACTTCAGCAATGAAGAAGACGGTACGCCACTGGCTTATGCCTACGAGTACCTATACCAGCGGGGTGAGGCAACGGTAACTCCCGACAACCTGATTGACTTCAGCAAGGCGCTTGCACAAAGGCTCAGGGAGAAGGATGGAGAAGCAGAAGAAGGAACCCCCGGCCGCCGGGACGCTCGAAGCATTGGCTCAGGTGATCGCGCAACGCGTCGCAAGGCGTGACGGGCAAAAGCCCAAGCTTCGCTTAGTCGAAGCACCTAGGCCATCAGCCATAGATAACGTAACGCGAGACAGCATTCTCCGGCGTATCCGCTGGCTCCGGGATCACTACAACTTGGGCTGCTTGATCGACCAGGCAACATTCAACACGCCAGGCATCGATTGCCTTGAAAACGACGCGCTGGTGCGTCTGCATCGGGAGATGGAAGCCGCCAGAGAATGCTGCATGGACGGAGTTCCTTTGGATGAAGCTGGCTTCATCCGAGATGTTTCCATCCAGGACGCGTGACCCTGAATCAAAGCAAGTGGGCGCGCAACGCGCCCACACCTATGGCGTGCCGGCACCTGAGTATTTTTCCCGCGTGGCTCGTTCTCGCTCAGCACGAGCGTCGCCGCATCGCTTCCTGGCCTCGGCCATCTGGCTATCTGCAGAGATTCTGTCGGCTGTCTGGGCCTGCTGCAGGCTAGCAATCTGAGACCTTATCCCAGACGCATAAGTTGCGCCGGCAAGGTTATTCCTTGCAGTAGCCAGTTCACGGTTTAGCGCAGCGATCTGACGTGACACATCCTGCCCACGGGCGTTGACCGGGCCGTAAATCCTACTTTGCTCCGAGGACAAGCAGTTCCGTTCGGAGATGCCAGCATCTGCAAGCTCTGTCGTCTGATACACCGCCGCACGATTAGCAGCCTCGCCCGCACTCTCTGTTGAAGCTCGATTGGAGCGCAGCTTCATCGGCGCTGCGCCTGCGGAACACGGGGCTTGCGAGTAGACCGTCTCCCCGGCTGCCCCCTTGCACTTGAACACCTCTGCCGAAGCCCAAGGTGAAACTGCAAGCGCAACCCCCAGCATCACCAACCTGTTAAACATCGCAGCCTCCCTGGCCCTGTATGCCTAGGAATTATCAGGCGTGCCCTTCCCTTTTTCAGCCCCTGACGAAAATTTAGCTCACAGCTATTGCAATGACAATTTAGCTGTGGGATAAATTGCCTCGCCGGCCAACGACCGGCGGGCGACCGGCGGGTCGCCGCCTTGCCGGCCCCCCCCCCCCTGACCGGCAGTAGCCGCCCCCTCGGCAACTGACCCGCCGGCGCCCTCCTTCGAACAGGAGCGCGCCATGTCTCATCGCTACGCCGATCCAAGCCCCTGCCTGCTGCCCCTGTTGGCCGTAAAGGCCCTGCGGGCCGTGGCAGCACGCGATCACAGCACCGCCCGGACCCTGTGGGCTCGCAGCAAGGGCGAACACAGCCGCAACCAACTCCGTCGCTCCCGGCGCATGGGCGTCGCCAGCCTCCGCCTGGAAGCGTGCTCACGCGATATGTCGGCCGAGGTGCGGGCATGAGCGCTCCTGTCGATGTTGTGGCGGCGAAACTCGCCGGCAGGTGCACAAACGGCCTAGAGCGCGGGCAGGGCAGAAATCTGCACGCGGTCCCCGCAGCCGAGGTGCGCCGCAGCTTTGGATTCGCAGGCAAGGCAATGTGCGGCGCACAGCCTGGTCGCCGCTCTGTCGGCTGGACGGTGTGCGAATCGCAGCCGGTGACGTGCCCTCGTTGCCAGCGAGCCATCGCCCGCGTCCAGGGCGGTGCCGCATGAACCGGCGCCTCCGCCTCGCTTGGGCAGCTGTCGCGCTGCTGGCCGCGGTTGTCGTACCGCTGCGCATCGCCGAGATCCAGCAGGCGCACAGCGACCGTGATGCGGCCAAGGCGCGCTGGGCGCTCAGCACCTCGGTGAGGGGCTAACCATGCGCCAGACCGCTCGCCCGCTCCCCGATTCCGTGCCGTTGTGCTGGCCCGGCCATCGACCGCAAATCGTGGTGACCCAAGGCGCTCCGACCGGACACCGCCTGGGCGCTCCTTGCCCACCGCTGCTGCATATCGAATGCCACCGGTGTGGCCTCGCCACCCGTCCGGTACCGATGGAAAAGGCCGCATTGGCTGAGCTGCGCTGGACCGATCCGAGTCTTGCCCACCTGCGCATCCCGATCTCCCTGCTCGCCCGCCATCGCGGCGAGGTGCTGGCCGAGATCGCCGCAGCGTCCCCCTCCACGCCCATCGCCGCCTGACCAGGAGAACTGCCCATGGCCGCTCCACTGAAGCCGAAGGAAAAAGCCGCGTTGCTAGCAGCGCATGGCGCTTCGGATCACACACTCCACCGTACCGCCAACGGCTTTGCGCCCCGCAACCGACCCGAGAAGCTGTTCACGCGCCGCGTCATGAACTGGCTGGATGAGCGCGTGCTGATCCGGTACGACGACCCGCAGCTGCCGCGCAAGGCGACCTTGACCGATCTCGGCCTCGCTGCCGCTGAGGCCGAGATCGCCAAGGCGCGCGACCTGGCGCTGACGGCATGAGCGTTCAGACCACGATGCCCGTGGAACAGCAATTCGCCACCGGCCATCAGGGCGAGTCGCTCGTCCTGATGGTGTGCCAGGGCTGGCTATGGGCCGGTCTTTACACCTCCGCACCGCGCGAGTCGCTCCTGAAGGTCGCCGCCAGCGCCAGCCGGAGCGTGGGGGTATCGCACCACTCGCTCACCCTCGGCGGCGTCACGTTTCCCCTCAACCGACTGGCCGCACAGGCCGCGCACCGCTGGCTCGACCGCCAGGGCGTGCGTGTTCGGTCGATCTCCCCCATCAACCGCGCTACGCGCCGCACGCGAGGAATCCCCGCATGAGCCGTTCTGTTGTGATCTACGGGCCGCATCTGTGCGGCAAAAACGCCAACGCGCAGGAGCTGCGCGAACACTTCGGCCTGCAGGCCGTTGTTGAAGACTGGGATGGGCACAGCAGCTATCCGCTGGATAACACACTGGTCCTGACCGAGAACCCCTACGCTGTCGCGGACAGCTCCTCCAAAGTCATGCACCACGGCTGGGCTATGCGCGAGCTGCTCGCGGAGGCCCGCGCATGAGCGCCCGCCCGCAGCAGACCGGCCGCGCGGCCGAAGTGCGCAGGGTCCTGTCCATGTTCCCGCAAGGCGCCACGGTCGAGCAGATCAAGACCGCTGGCCGCATCAACAGCACCCACCAGGCCATCGGCTACACACTGAAGGGGTTGGCGCGTAGCGGCCAGGCCATATGCCACCGCTCGGGCGTGCGCGGGATCTGGCGTCTATCCAGCCACACGCAACATGCGATCGCCCCGCTGCGCGCGACAGCTGTCCGGGTGCAGCCGATCAGCACGCCAGGTCCGCTTACAGGCGTCAGTGACGCGGCGACCACGATCCGACACCGGGAACTCGACCGGCAGCAGCTTGCCGAGGACCTGGACGCTTTCCTCGCAGCGGGCGGGCACATCGAGGTGCTGGGGCACACACCACTTCGCCCGCTCATGAGCCGTCACGCCGCCAACCACGGCAGCTATGCAGACCGCGTGGCAGCCCATGACATTGACTGAGGCCCGCATGAGCAGCGAATCGCACGCAGCTACCGTGATCGAGCCCGGCAGGCCCGGCAGCACCAATTCCGATGGCCCGGCATGGCATGCCTTCGGCCTCAGTCGCGCCGCCTATCACGTGGTGCCGCGACGCACCCTGCAGTCGATGCCGGTCGAATGGCAGGCGCGCTTTGTCGCGCTGATGGAAGAGGCACGCGAAGCGCTGCCCGATGAGGCGTTCCCTGAGTACCAGGTGATCCGCATCGAAGGCGGCAAGTTCGCATCGGACCCCAACCGCCGCTATCGCCACGCCGCGCCCTTCCCCCTTCGCCCCGCTGGCGCCGAGCAGGCGTCACAGGTAGCGCCGCTCGCTGGCGCGTTCGTCAACACCGACGCCCAATTCGAGCAGGCCCGCCGATGACCGAGAAACTTGTCACTCTCCCCACGAACTGCCCCGTTCTGCGCGACGCATTCGAAACGATCAGCGCGATCGCTGTCGAGGCGGTGTGGCTGCCAAATCAGGCGAAGGCCATTACCCTCGCGCAGGCCCAGACCGCGCTGCGCGATCTCCACCACCGCCTGCCGCGTTTGCAGGATCTGCGCGTGTTCGAAGCCGCTGTAACAGCGTACGTGTCGACTCTGCGCAGCAGCATGCAGGACGGCGACATGCCACTCTGCGACACCACCCGCGCCCGGCTGGCGCAGGCGATCGAGCTGCTGGAGCTGGTCAGGAATCAGGCGCGGACCGTCGCCGATCCGGCCGACCCATGGCGCGGCCTGTATCACCCGAGTCGACTCCCGGCGCGCAATGCCGACGGCGAGATCCCGTGCCATCCGGACGTGCCGGTGTGGGCCGACGGTCGCGAGGTATCGCTGCGACCGTTGTTGCTTGCGCAGGGTTTCGACCTGCAGGTTACGTTTGGCGACTTCACCGAAGAAGCCGTGGAGACCGGAGACCATCGCTACTGGGATGAGATGCGCGCGTGGCAGCCCACTGGCCCCGGCGCAGATTGGCGCCTGGTCTGGCTGGGTGATACCGAAGATGGCCCAGCCGCATGGTTCGTGCGACCGCTTGCTGCCGAGGCGATCATCGCCTGGGAGGCAGCACATGGCTGACGGTTCCCGCTCCTTCAACTTCCCGCCGCCACAGGTCTCCCGCCTGCGCCCCAACGAAATCGTGGTCAACCTGTTCGCCGGCGGCGGCACGGTGCTGAAGACCACCGCGCAGGTCCGCATGTGCGGCCTCAGCGTCAGTCCGCCGCCCTTCTACGTCTTGATCGTCACCAACCTAGACCCAGTCACGTTGCCGCCGGCGGACGCCGCATGAGCACAGCGCTAGTTGTCGATCAAGGACGTCGCGAACCGCAGACCGGCGTGCAGGGCTTGTTCGAGCGTGTCGTGCTCGCCGCAGTCGGGGTTGTTGATCTCAGGGAACTCACCGGCTTGTACGAGGTGCACAAATGCCTTCCCGCCTGCGGGCTGCGAAGCCTCAACGTAGATGTCTTGGCCGTAGTAGCTGGTGCTCAACGAATCACTCTGGATCTCTGGCTTCATCACGCGCTCCTTGCTGGTTCGGAGATGGTCGCCGTAAGCCGCTCATTGGTCAATGGCGGACGGCCTGCTCACCGCTGCAATGGTCCACGTGTTCGCCCTGGCCGGGTTTGCGGCCCGCACGGCCACCCTGTGGGCTATCAGAGGCGCGTGCCGCGCGCAGGGCTGCGCTGGTGCTGGCGGAGGTGCGCTCATGGCTGAAGCACAACGTGATCGCGTGATGCACCGGGAGATCGGAATGGATCTCGCAGAGCGCGTCGTCCTGGACCTGCTGGAAAGCGGCTGGTCGCGTCAGTCGCTGCGGAAGCAGGAGGCGGCCGGGCCGACCCGGTGCGGCTCCGCCTTTTACCTGCTTCAGGAAGGCGGCATCGCCGTTGCCTACTTCCCCATTGCCGAGTTCACCGACGCGAACGGCCGCGGGTTGTTCTTCGCCATCCGCGATTTCTTCCCTCCGATCCACAAGTCTGCGCACGGCAACGTCGAGAACTTGGAGCCTTTCAGAGCGGGCGACCAGGTTATCTCGATGAACCGCGATCTGGATGGATCGTGGCACTACGACGATGAAGTGCGGGCCAGCGAGTGGCATCGCTTGATCCCGGTTTTCACTGTCGTCTCGGTGCGGCCGCATCCGGGGCACCACACACAGTTCGGTGGCAGAGACTACTACCAGGTGAAGATCAAGGACCGCGTGGGCGGTGGTGGTAGCTGCCACGACCTTGTGCCCATCGCCGGCAGGCCGTGGCAGATGCGTGGCGAGGGAGAGTGTCTGATTCGCGTAAGGTCCGCGCCCTTGGCCGTCGCTGCCCCACCGCCGCCGTTGCCGGCCCAATTGGACCTGTTCGCATGATTGGAGAAGCTCTCCAATTCCAATATCTGCAGGAGCTTCGCCAGCCAGCGAAGCGCCTACGCCTTGCCTCGGACGCGTCGATGAGGGGTCCTATGGACAGTAACGAACTCCACCATTCGCTACGAGGGCTCGATCAAATGGTCACGACTTGGAGGGTTATGCATTCGAAAGTTCTCTCTTTCCTCTGCCGCACGGTTCATCGATTCGATGACACCGTCTTTAACCGACTCTGCCAAGTCCTCGAATTCAGACTTGGTCCACGTGCAAAGCGACCGTCTGAGTTCCGCCAGCTCCTTCGCCAAGCCGGAGTAGTAGATCCCATCTTCACCCATCACAAAAAGCTGCGACGGCCTTGTCTTCTCAATAGTTGCAGTGGAACGCTCGAACGCGCGCAGAAGACTTATGCATTTTGCAAGACGCCTCTCCAAATCCTCGCTGATGTTGTGCACGTGTGGAATCAGAGCGGTAACACCATCTGCGGAAACTTGAATGAGCAGCCTCTTAACTTCCTTATGCTTCCAGTGATCGAGCATGTTGCCCGACTTCTTAATGACACCAGCAGAAACAAGAAGCCTCTGCTCGAGAAGCTCCAATTCACTGACAGATATTCTGGCTACCATCCTGGCAAGCCGCGTACGCTGCGCACGATCTCGAATCACAGGCGCGACACCAACTCCGAGAGCGACCAGGACTGCAAGCAAAGTCGTGACCGGCCCCCAATCGACAACACAGGTGGAGCTCAGTGGTCCGCACTCAACCCATCCTATCCAGCTATTCATTCGCCACCCCCGCTTTTGAACAATCGACATTCTGACATGGAGAATTGTTCTGCTGAGGCCGACAATGGGTAATGAACGTCAAACGGGTACTGCCTGCGACACTGAGGATACCCTCGGCCTTGAAGCGGCAGCCAGGATAATGCGACTTGGCTTGGAGGCAATGAAAGAACTTGTCGACAAAGGCGAAGTTCCGGCTGTGCGCTTGAATCAGAAGCACACGGTCATGCTGCGCGAGGACCTGATCGAATTCCTGCGCTCAGAAGGACGCAGGCAGGCCGCCGAGCGAAAGAAATCGGCGATCGGCAACCGACCTGCAGCCAACTCATCCGCGCCAGGCCCGACGAAACGTGCAAGCAAGTCGCGCCGCACGAAACTGCCGGACCTTCGCGCATACGAGCAGGCCGATCAGCAGCGATCGCAAGGTTAAGCAGACCTCCAATGAAGCGTGCCGGGCGTACATCTGCTGTAGAGTCGGCTCGGCGCTACAACCTTGCAATCTGTTCCAAGAGTGCCATTTCATCGCCCTGGATTCTTGCGGCCACTTCCTTTGCTACGCCAGGATCGGTGATTTCCCCGAATACGAGCCTACCGAATTCATCCCGCGTCACCAAAGGCTGGAAGTACTCTGCCATAGCGTTTTCGAACCTCTGAAGCGACTGCTCAATATTGAAGCAGTGAAGGGCGCCACTCGGTGTACTGTTGAGCACCGGAGCAACTCGCTGAAAATCCTTGGTCGCTTGAGAAGAACCGGACCGCAGCAACATCAGAGCTTCAGCCCATTTTTCGTAGTCATCTTCGCAGAGTAGCGCGATGACTCGCGTGAGTTCATTGAAGACGCTCTGAAGCGCCGTGCAGGCCAAGCTCTGCCTCTCAGCTGATTCTCGCCCTTCTTTCTCTCGTACGCGAGCCAACTCATCACTAATTAGTTTTTGACTCTGCTTGGCCTGCCCCCGCGCCACCCAGACTGCGGCCAGGACAGCGAAGACCGACAGAATGGCTTGCGCCCAGGCGGCCTGGGCGGCTAGAGCGTCCTTGGGCGGCAATGCTGTCGGATCTGCGAAAACGCGGTTCATGTACAGCCAAACCGACAACCAGACGAGGCCCACACCGACACTGGCTGTCAAGATACAGGTCAAAGCTTTGAGGACCTTCATTCGCTCCCCCCCCGGAGAAATTTCTGCGCATTCTAGGCGGTGGCTCCGCCCGGCACTGAGTTAAACGCTTAGACGATTGTCTGAGCGACCTGATGTTCGCGATCCTCTTGTCGGCGCGTTACCAGAGCTGATCTGCCAGATCGGAGGCGCGGAGATTAGCGTACCGCTTCAACTGTCGCGGATCACGATGCCCAGTGATTTTCGCAATTTGGATGTCCGTCAGCGAGGTCCTTTCATATAGTCGACTCGTCGCTTCGTGGCGCAGATCATGGAAGCCTAGATCCTTACACCCGGCCGCGACGAAGATGCGCTCAAACTGGCGAGACAGCTTGCTGGATACACGGCGTAGGGCCAGTGGACTACGCTCGCCCTCCCAGAACGGGAATAGCCGTCCGCCGAAGTCACCCTCGTACGCGGCCATCCTGGCGAGTAGCGTCGAGGTCATAGGCACTTGGCGCTTGCTCCCGTTCTTGGTCTTCTCCAGGAATATCGTGCGTCGCGTCACATCGATCTGGGAGCGCTCGAGCGTGTAGATCTCGCGCATCCGCATCGCAGTTTCCAGTGCCATATCGAACATCAGTATCAGCGCCTCCCGCTGCGGCAGATCGAGCGGCCGCTGCCGCCCCGGCGGCTTTGCGCCGGCTAGGATCTCGCGGATGCGTTCTTCTTCACCCAGCTCCAGGCGGCGATCGCGCTCCTGGTCGGTTTTCGCCTCCCCATCTATGCGCTTCACAGCGATCTTGTCATCAGCCGTGTATGTGGAGTAACCCCGAGGCAGGAGTCGCAGAGGATTCATTGGCAGCGCGCCGTGGGCAGCCAGCCAGTCCAGGGCGCGCGACAGGGCACCCACGTAGTGCCGGATGGTTGATGGCGCGAGGTTCTGCTCACGCTTCATGGTGGTGACCCACTCGGTCGCCCACGTAAAAGTCAGCTGCGGCAAGGTGACGCCGATTGGCAATCGCGAGAGCAGGACGGGCAGCAGCTGCTCATCATCGACCGAGATGTGCTGCGCGCTTCGATATTCGCTTACTTGGCTGCGCAGATCCTTCGCCGCCGCCTTGGTGTTGACTAACTCCTCCGGCACGATGCCACGGTCGAGCAGCGCCTCTAGGCGGCGCACGTACTCGTCGCCTTCGCCTTCCGATCGGAAGCTAAGGTAAACAGGCTGATCCAGAAGCTTTGCTCGCCGAATGGTGTATTGCCAGGAATCTCCACGGCGTCGTTTAGTAGCCATTTCCTCGTACTCTTGGGTTGCCTCACGCGAACAACACATGGGTTGATAAAGACACCGCCAGTCAACTTAGAAGTCGCCTTGAATCTGCTCGTTAGTGATTATCCTTGTCATAAGACGCTGGGCCTGCGCGACCGTGTACCTATCTGACTTCGTTTCATTCAGATGAGCTGCAACCGTTCTTATTTCACTATCGCGCGCGATGACGATGTAACTAATATCGTCCGGCTCAAAAGTGAGGCTCAATCCGCGCAGATCTGCATTTGCCCTCACTGCCGTCTTCACAACAAAGTCTTCAGGGATATAAACGGATTCGTATTTATCCGAATACTCAGGAACGTACCGCCATTCTCTTTCATCCGAGAATCGATATCGGACGGGCTTCCGATTCTTCCTCGCCAGCATCCCTTCGTAGTTCTTGATGTATCTAACGATATCTACACCCATTCTACGAGGAGCTTTATCGATCTCACCCGCTTCTTCCTTGGCATGAAGGAAGGTCATTAGGGCGTAGTAACTCTTCGCCAACATGGAGTTATCCTGAACATACAGCACAGGATTCAAACCATTCCTAATCGCCCACTCCTTACTAAGACCAACGCCATAGCAGCCGTAGCTATTGATATGGTTTTTTATCTGCGAGAACGGTATGTCACAAAACGAAACCATAGGGACGTGCAAGGACTCTTCCCTTCCAAGCAGGGAGAACGTCTCTTTGCAGTACTTCAACTTGAAGCCATGCTCGATGATACCGAGCAGGTTCTTCATAGAATCAGTGAAGTGAATCAGACAGTTTGAACTCAGCGCCACGGCAACTCTTCCTTGTTCTATAAGACGTCAACTATCCATCGGCTCCATTGCCGCAGCCACGCTCCATCGCCCCTCCTGCAAGTTGTTCCCAATGGCGATGAGGTGGACACGAATATGAACCAACCAACAACACAACCCAGCAAGTTCCCAAGCGCCACTCTCTCCCACGTTGGCTGAAGGCGAACTCGCGTAATCGCACAACGAACATGTTAACGCGAGTATGCCACGCGAGAACAGGTGGCAGATCGATGATTTCGGGCCGTGATCAGGGGCTACAGCAGGTCGCTGACAAGCGCCAGACAAAGAAAAACCCCTGACGAATCAGGGGTTTATTTGGAGGCCTCAAGCGGAATCGAACCGCTGTAAACGGATTTGCAATCCGGTGCATAGCCACTCTGCCATGAGGCCAACGTACTGCGCGCCAGGAACGGAGCCCTGACAAGACAAAACCCCAAGATGGGGCCTGTCGGAACATGGAGCGGGAAACGAGACTCGAACTCGCGACCTCAACCTTGGCAAGGTTGCGCTCTACCAACTGAGCTATTCCCGCGTAAGCCGACATGCTACCGGAAATCCGGAAAACACACCAGCGATTTCACTTTTCTGACTGCGCGTAAAGCCTTGTGGCCCAACGTGCCCCGCCTTGCCGTGGCGGGAGAAAAACAAGGCCCCTACCGGAGCACTGTAGAATCTGGAGCGGGAAACGAGTCATGCACTAGAGCGCTAAGTCTCTGTTTCCCAATCACTTTCTTCACTGTGGTGATCAGTGAAGAACTCAATTATAGCCTTGTTTTTCGCCCTCGGCAACAAAGTTCATCCAACGACTTCCATTGAAGTCCAAGGACTGCTCTTTTCGCAGTCGCACCGCCCTACGATGCTGTCGCGATGCAATGGGGCCTCCAGTGGCCAAGGCCGTCGTGCGGCGATAGGCGAATGGAATCAGGGGTTATCAGATTACCGCCTGCTGCATGCGCTTGGTCAACGCCTCGGCGCTTTCCTTGCGCTCGCTATACCTGTCCACCAGATACGGCGACGCATCGCGCGTGAGCAGCGTGAACTTCATCAGTTCCTCCATCACGTCCACAATGCGGTCGTAGTAGGCCGACGGTTTCATGCGTCCCGCTTCATCGAATTCTTGATACGCCTTGGCGACCGAGGACTGGTTGGGGACGGTCAGCATCCGCATCCAGCGGCCCAGCACGCGCATCTGATTGACAGCATTGAAAGATTGCGAGCCGCCCGACACCTGCATCACTGCCAGCGTCTTGCCCTGAGTCGGACGCACCGCGCCGACTGACAGCGGAATCCAGTCGATCTGCGTTTTCATCAGGCCGGACATCGCGCCATGGCGCTCCGGCGAACTCCACACCATACCCTCGGCCCACTGCGCGAGTTCGCGCAGTTCCCTGACCTTGGGATGATCCTCGGTCGCGTCATCCACCAGCGGCAGGCCCGACGGGTTGAACAGCCGCGTCTCGCCGCCCAACGCCCGCAGCACGCGGGCTGCCTCTTCGGCGGCCAGTCGGCTAAACGAGCGTTCGCGCAGCGAGCCGTAGAGCAGCAGGAAGCGTGGCGCATGGGTGGAACGTTCGGGTGCCAGTAGCCGTTCCATGTCCGGCGGCTGGAGCAATGCGGCGTCGATGTTCGGCAGGTCGAGACGGGATTCAGACACGACGGCCCTCCACATCCACTACCGGCTCGCCGTCTTCCTTGTTGAACGCGCCGCGCTGCGGTTGCGGCAGGATGTCGAGCACTGTTTCCGACGGGCGGCACAGGCGCGTGCCCAGCGGCGTGACCACGATAGGTCGGTTGATGAGGATCGGATGTTGGAGCATGAAGTCGATCAATTGCTCGTCGCTCCACTTCTGATCTCCCAGGCCGAGTTCCGCATACGGCGTGCCTTTCTCGCGCAGCACCGCGCGTACCGGGATGCCCATCGCGGCGATCAGCGCCTTCAGCATGTCGCGGTCGGGCGGTGTCTTCAGATATTCGATGACAGCCGGTTCCTCGCCGCTGTTGCGAATCAGGCTGAGGACGTTGCGTGACGTGCCGCAATCGGGATTGTGGTAGATCGTGATGTGGCTCATGTCGAGGTGCCTTCGTTCGAGAGAAGCATGGATTGCTGGCGCAGATGCCTGATCACATAGCCGAACAGGATCGCGCCCGCCGCGCTGATGCCGGTCAGGGCCAGCAGCGTGCCGGGATAGCCGTTGCCGGCGGAATACAGCAGCGAGGCCACGAAGGGGCCGGCGGCCACTGCGATCTGCACGGGTGTCGCCATCGCGCCGCTGATGGCGCCATAAGCGGCCCGACCGTACAGCTCGGCGGGCAAGGCGCCTCGTACGATCGTCATGACGCCATTGCCGATGCCGTAGAGCGCGGCAAACACGACATACACCGGCAGCCACTGCTCGGAAGCAAAGAGCAGGAGCAATGACAGCGGCAGCAGACTGATGGCCGCCATGCCGACCTGGCGCGTGCTGGCCCGCTTGCCGACCGTGGCTTGCACCACACGGCCGAGTACCTGCATTGGCCCGATCAGCGCACCGACCCAGGCCGCATTTGCGGCAGAGATGCCATGTGCCTGCAAGACTGGGATCATGTGCAGCGACATCGCCGCGAACACCAGTGCATTCAGCGTCACAGCCGCCGTGACGAGATAGAACACCGGTTCGCGCATGACCGCGGTGAGATTGCGGGATCGGGTTTCCGTCCGCGCTGGGGGTGTGCCGTGTGCCGGGCCGCGTCCCTTTGGCAGGCTGGCATGGATGGGCAGGCAGATCAGCAGGTTCGCGGCCGCATAGATCAACCAGACCTCGCGCCAGCCGACGTGTTGCAACAGCGTTTGCGTCAGCGGCCAGAATACCGTGCTGGCGAAACCGCCGAACAACGTCAGGTGCGTGATCGCCCGGCGATAGTTGCTGCCATGGACCTGCGTGATGACCGCGAAGGCCGGCTGGTACAAGGTCGCGCTCATGGCCACGCCGATACCGGCCCACACGAGGTAAAGCTCCGTCGCGTTGTGTACCCGCGAGAGGCACGCGAGCATGACGGCGGCCAGCAAGGCGCCGCTTCCCATCAGCAGACGTCCACCGATGCGGTCGATGATGCTGCCGGCCGCGGTCGAAAGCAGTCCCGAGATCAGCAAGGCCACCGAATAAGCCCCGACGATGGCGGGCTTGGACAGGCCGAGTTCGTCCTGCATGGGCTGCATCAGGACGCCGTAGGCGTAGAACATCGACCCCCACGCGACGATCTGCGTCAGTCCGAGCGAGGGAATCAGCCAGCCGCGAGAGCGCGGGATGGTGTTGTCCATGATTACGCTTGGCGCTCGTACCAGCCGCGCGAGCGGTTGACCACGCGCACCACCAGCAGCATCACCGGCACCTCGATCAGCACGCCAACCACGGTGGCCAGCGCCGCGCCCGAGTGGAAGCCGAACAGACTGATGGCGGCGGCCACGGCCAGCTCGAAGAAGTTGCTCGCGCCGATCAGTGCCGAGGGGCCGGCGATGCTGTGCTTCTCGCCTACCTTGCGGTTGAGCCAGTACGCCAGCCCGGAATTGAAGAACACCTGGATCAGGATCGGCACCGCCAGCATGGCGATCACCAGCGGTTGCCGGATAATGGCCTCTCCCTGAAAGGCGAACAGTAGCACCAGCGTCAGTAGCAGCGCGGCGATCGACAGCGGGCCAATACGTTCCAGCGCCCGGTCGAACGCAACCTGACCCCGGCGCAGCAGCGCCCGGCGCCAGAGCTGCGCGAGGATGACAGGAATGACGATGTAGAGCGCGACCGACACCAGTAGCGTGGCCCATGGCACGATGATCGACGACAGGCCCAGCAGGAGGCCGACGACGGGCGCGAAGGCGAACACCATGATGGTGTCGTTCAGCGCCACCTGCGACAGCGTGAACACCGGATCGCCGCCGGTCAGCCGGCTCCACACGAACACCATCGCCGTGCAGGGCGCGGCGGCCAGCAGGATCAGCCCGGCGATGTAGCTGTCCAGCTGCCCGGCCGGCAGCCACTGTGCGAAGACATGGCGGATGAAGATCCACGCCAGCAGCGCCATCGAAAACGGCTTGACCGCCCAGTTCACAAACAGCGTGACGCCGATGCCGCGCCAGTGTCGCCTGACCTGGCCGAGTGCGCCGAAGTCCACCTTCAGCAGCATCGGCACGATCATCACCCAGATCAGCAAGCCCACCGGCAGGTTGACCTGGGCGACTTCCAGCTGGCCAATGGCCTGGAACGCGCCCGGCGCGAACTGGCCCAGCGCGATGCCGGCAACGATGCACAGCAGCACCCACAGGGTCAGATAGCGCTCGAAGCTGCTCATGGCAGATGCGGCCGGCGCGTGACCGGCCGCTTCGGTTTCTGTAGTCATCGCGCCGCCCTTACTGGCGGCCGATGTCGCGCAGCTCGCGCTGCAACGACATGGCGTCCAGGCGCTGGAGCGGCAGCGACAGGAACAGTTCAATGCGTCGGCGCAGCGTGATCGCGGCGTCGAGGAACGCTTTGCGCTGTTGCTCCTCAGTGCCCTCGACGGCTGCCGGATCAGGGACGCCCCAATGCGCCGACACCGGCTTGCCCGGCCACAGCGGGCAAGCCTCCCCAGCAGCGTTGTCGCAAACTGTAAAGATGAAGTCGAACACCGGCGCACCCGGTGCCACGAACTCGTCCCAGCTCTTGCTGCGGTAGCCGGTCGTCGGCAGGTGCAGCCGCTCCAGCGTGGCAAGTGCCAGCGGATGAACCTCGCCCTTGGGGTGACTGCCCGCCGAATAAGCGTGGAAGCGGCCCTTGCCCAGCTCGTTGAGCATGCCTTCGGCAAGGATGGAGCGGGCGGAATTACCCGTGCAAATGAACAATGCGTTGTAGATCGTGTCGGTCATGGCGTCAGCAGTCGCAGCGGGTGGATTCGGAAACCTCGCACACTCCGCCTTGGCAGCAATGCTCGGTCAGGTAGCCGATCAGGCCGTTCATGTGGTCGTATTCGGCGCGATAGATCAGGTTGCGGCCTTGCTGCTCGATGCTGACGAGGCCGGCGTGGGCCAGTTCCTTCAGATGGAAGGACAAGGTGTTGCGGGCCACGTCGAGCTGGTCGGCCAGCACGCTGGGCGTGAGTCCTTCCGGGCCGGCGACGACCAGGGCGCGGAACACACGCAGGCGCTGGGTGTGCGCCAAGGCGCTCAGGGCGGAAACGGCTTGATCTTCGTTCATGATTCGATAGTACAACAATTATTGAATTAATGGATAAGAATCAGCGGGCAAGTCATTCATGGCTTCGCGGCATACCGCCGTCGAGTTCTTGGACTATGTTCCGCGCATCACGCCCATCAAAGTCATCGCGGCAGCAAGATGCTTCTATCAAGAGCGGCGGATGCCTTCTCGCACCACGGACTAGTTCAAGGGAAGGCAGGATGCCTAGCGGGCGATAGAACTGCACTGCATCCTGATGCGATGTGACCATGTTTGGCCCACACCGCAGGCGCGTGAACGCAAAGTGCGTTGGATTGAACCAAGCAAAATGCTTCGCCGCAAGATGCTATGTCGATATATCAGGATGCCGAAACAAGCATGACATGCGCGGATTTCTCCAGGTCCCTCTGGACGTGGAGCAGCGGATGCAATCCCCTGCGCCTTGTGAAACCGTGGGGATATCAGACCATATCGAATCGGTCTTGATGTGCTTGACGCACCCCATGACGCTGGCACCGTGAGCGCAATTGTCGAGCGTGCTTCTTCCTTATTACTCGACGGACCGGCAACTGGTCAATTCTTGCATATCGAGCAAGAGAGAACCACCTGTGACGGGTGCCATGATCTCTTCCGTCCATGTTCCAGGGCATCGCCCCAGGCATCAGCCACAGGCATAACGAAAAAACAGCCCCTTGGTGGGGCAAGAAGGAGCCGGTGATGTAGCGCTTCCGAAAGGAGACGAAAACATGCACAAGGAGCCACCACTATCAAAGGTGTTCTATCGTCCCATCGAAGCTGCCATACGGTGGGCTGGGTTGTTGCGGTACGAAGCGGTGATCGTCGCATCGATCGCATCACCGCGTTGTCTGCCGCAGATGTTGGACTGCCCGCGATGGAACGAGTGTCGGCTGTACTCGGAACGCATCTACGACGGTATCCTCAACGCCGAACTACCCTTCGGCAAGAACGGGATCACACTTAATGACCCAGATCTGGTGAGTTCACTCGATCTGACCGTCCGCCATGTCGATCTGAAGCGGTGGATGCGCACCCACTATCCCGAGCATCGGCCGGGATTTCTGTTCAGTCGCGGCGAGCGCATGGTGCATCCCTTCATCACCATCGAGACAGGACAGGCAATCCTGCTGGAACGGCTGGCTCTGCAGGCCGCGCTGGACCATAGCCGACGCGAGATGCGCGAACTGCAACAGCAACACGAAGTCTTGCTAAAGCAGTCCGCCGTACTGCTGGCTCCCAAGCAGTGCGTGATCAGTGATCGGGCGGAAACTACATACCTGAACATCATCGGCGGCATGCTGACGCTGATGCTGAGCCAATCCCCATCCGGCGTGCCGTACTCCAGCTTCAAGACGCAGGAGGCCATCGTCACCGCATTGCTCGCCCACTATGGCGGCACCATGGGCATCACGGAGCGAACCTTGAACGGCAAGTTCGCCAATGCCAGGAAGAATGTCCGTAGCGCAGCCGCGTGAATTCTTCCATCTTGTATGTGCAGTCGCGGAGATTGCATTTGCAATGTTTTTCCGCAGCCATGTCTATTGAATAGAGGTCACGCCAACAAACGCTACTGAGCGTTCAGGAGTGACCGCCATGTCGCAAATACCTGTACTGCCACCGCACGAGCGCCGCATCCTGCGGCTCGATGAAGTTGAAGCGAAGTCCGGCTTCAAACGCGCCCACATCTACAACCTGATGAAGAAGCGCCAGTTTCCGCAGGCGTTGCGCCTGGGCGTGCGCGCCGTGGGCTGGGATTCGGTCGAGATCGACCAGTGGATCGCCGAACGCCTCAACAACCGGACCTGACCCGCTCCCCCTCGATTTTCCCATCGCCAAACGGAGAGCGCCATGCAGGTCGTATCCATAATTTCAACGAAAGGCGGCGTAGGCAAGACGACTACGGCCGCCAACCTCGGCGGCCTCGCCGCGGACGCGGGGCTGCGTGTGCTGCTGCTCGATCTCGACGTGCAGCCGACCTTGTCGTCCTATTACGAGCTGGCACACCGCGCTGCCGGCGGTATCTATGAGTTGCTGGCGTTCAACGAACGCGCCCTCGATCAGTTGGTGTCCCGCACCATCATCGCGGGCCTGGACCTGGTGCTCTCGAACGATCACCGGGGTGAACTGAACACGTTGCTACTGCACGCGCCAGACGGACGCCTGAGACTGCGGCACCTGCTGCCGGCGCTGGCGCCGCTTTATGACCTGGTGCTGATCGACACCCAGGGTGCACGCTCGGTGCTGTTGGAGATGGCGGTGCTCGCCTCTGACCTGGCGCTGTCGCCCGTGACCCCGGAAATTCTCGCTGCCCGCGAACTGCGACGCGGCACCATGCAGTTGCTGGAGGACATCGCGCCATACCGGCACCTCGGCATCGAACCGCCATCCCTGCACCTGCTCATCAATCGCGTCCACCCCGTGTCCGCGAATGCACGGATGATCCAGCAGGCGCTGCGCGACCTGTTCCAGGACCATGCCGGCATATGCGTGCTGGGCACCGACGTGCCGGCCATCGAGGCCTATCCGCGCGCCGCAACCCGCGGCCTGCCGGTGCATCGCGTCGAGCATCGCCAGCCGCCGGGCAGAGTTGCGCCCGCCGCGCTCGACACCATGCGCGCGCTCGCCGGCGAACTGTTCCCACAGTGGCAAGACAGATTTGCCCTCGTGTCCGGCCGTCCTCCTCGTTCCATTGAAACCGGGAGGTCACATGGCGAACGCACATGAACTGGCCCGCGGCCACAAACGGCTGCGCGCCCTGATTGAGTTTGCGGTGAGCGAAGGCTGGCACGTCAAGCGCACACGGGGCGGACACCTCAAGTTCACCAAGGCCGGCTGCGCCGCCATCTACACCAGCTCAACAGCGAGCGACTACCGGGCGGATCTCAACGCCCGTGCACAGATCCGCCGCGCCGAGCGCGAGGCCCGCATGGCCCGGGCCGTCAACGCCGAGGGATGTGGTCATGGCTGAGATGACCTCCCAGGACATGGCCGGCAAGCTGCTTGCCGCCGGGTTCGAGCGCAGTGGGCCATCGGCCACGGCCTTGAGCGACCCGATCGCCGACACGCCGATGGTCGTGACGCTGGACCAGTTGCGGCCCTACGACCACGACCCCCGCAAAAAGCGCAACTCGGCCTACGATGAAATCAAGGCCTCCATCCGAGAGCGCGGCCTGGACGCGGCGCCAGCGATCACACGCCGTCCTGGCGAGGCGCACTACATCATCCGCAACGGCGGC
The DNA here is from genome assembly GCF_029840555.1 of Stenotrophomonas sp. GD03877. Taxonomy (NCBI): domain Bacteria; kingdom Pseudomonadati; phylum Pseudomonadota; class Gammaproteobacteria; order Lysobacterales; family Lysobacteraceae; genus Stenotrophomonas; species Stenotrophomonas sp. GD03877. Next base: position 103,573 of record NZ_JAOCCT010000005.1, read on the forward strand.
AACACCAGGCTGGCGATCCTGCGTGAACTCTGGGCGGAGACCAAGGACGAACGCTTCTTCCGCATATCGTGCCTGTTCCGGCCGTGGCCTGCGCGCGGAGAGATCGTCGCCCTGACCGGGCACCTCGCCGAGAACGAACTACGCGGCGGCCTCACGTTCATCGAGCGCGCCCTGGGCGTCGAGAAAGCCCGCGAGTTCTATGAGGCTGAAAGCGGCACCACCCTGAGCCAGTCCGAGCTGGCCCGCCGCCTGGCCGCCGACGGCTTCCCAGTCCAGCAGTCGCACATCAGCCGCATGGCTGACGCGGTGCGCTACCTGCTGCCCGCGATCCCGACCGTCCTATACGGGGGCCTCGGCCGCCACCAGGTCGAGCGGCTGTCGGTCATGCGCAAAGCCAGCGAACGCACGTGGGAGCACTATGCCAAAGGCCGCTCCCTGCCGCTGGACTTCGACAGCTTCTTTCTGGAGGCGCTGTCGCAATTTGATGTCCAGCCCGACGAGTTCTCGCCGCCGCGTGTGCAGGACGAGTTGATCGGTCAGATGTCCGAGCTGCTGGGCATCGACTACGACGTGCTCGCCTTGGACCTGACCGAATCCGAGAGCCGCCACCGCGCCCTGGTCAGCGACCCAACCCCGCCATCGGCGCCGCCGGCATTGCCCGAGCCTGGGGCCATCGCACGGCCGCCGATCGAACCGGCACCGCCCCCCACTACAACTGCACCTTCTGCGGGCCACTCTGCCGACGCGCCGACAAGGCCCCGGGACGATGGGGCCCCGAGCGAGGCATCCGCAGCCAGCCCTGCGGCAGCGAATGGCGGTCTGCTTGACGAGCACATCATCTCTCCGGCACCCACGACGGAGCGGCTCCAGTCCATCCAGCGCATGGTCGCCGACCAGTTGGGCGATGCGCTGCCGCCCGACTTCTCGGCCAACGTCTTGCAGTCGATTCCCGTGCAGGCCGGTGGCCTCTATCCCATCTCGGACATCTGGTATATCGACCCTGGCCTCGACACACCCGACCGCCTGCGCATCCACATCGCGCAGTTCGCGCGCGAGATCGCGGGCGAGGCCGACCTGGACGCGTGTGTCGAGGATCGTTCTGATGGCATCGGGTTCACGTGTCGTGCCCCAGCCCAGGCTTCGTCGCCGCTCGCACGCGCCGTGCTCGCACTACTGGTTTCCCTGGCCGGTCAGCAGCCAGCCGGCGTCGGCTTGGACAGCGGGCAACTCATCACAGACCTGCCAGCGCTGTTGCACGGCCAGGGTCAACGTCGTGACGGCGGGGCCCGGCGATTGAGCGACACCGCGCTGGTCAAGCTGTTTCGTCTGCTGCGGCTGGCCCGGCGCCTGCTGGATCTGGAAGCCGGCGCTGTCGGTTCTGGGATCTGAGCGAGGGAGGCCTGCATGTCCGCACCGAACCCACTCAACCAGGCCGTCATCGCGCAGGCACTCTACGACCTACGAAACGGGCAACTGCGTCGCTGCAAGGCGATGGGGTTCGGCGAGGAAGAGCTGGATGCGCTCAAGCATCCGGCGCTGATCAGCGTGCTGGCCAATGCCAACGTCTCCTGGTGCTCTGTCTCGGTGAACCGGGAAGTGCTCCGGCGATTGCTCAAACAGGCGCAGGACGTGGAGAAGGAGATCGCCACCGTCGATCGCATGCTGCGCCTGGGTGCCAGTACCGAAATGGTGAGCCGCTTCTACGGGCTGACACATCAGGAAGTCGCACTTCGGCGCGAAGTTCTCGGCCTGCCCAAACGCAAGGGGCGCCATCCGGTTCTGGACGAGGAGCAGGACACCGAGCTGTGGCGGCGCTGGAAGGTCGTGACCAGCAGCAGGAACGTCGAGCTGGAGGATGAGACCTCGGTTCTTGATGCGGCAATGGACCTCGCCGAAGGCATGGAGCTGCCGCTGTCGGTGGTCTGGGCTGCGATCAAGAACTGGATCGATCAGGGACTGGGTTGAATCATGGCCGTGGACGACGCTGCACCACGAGCACCACGCCAAGGTCCGGTCGCCCTCGCTGATCTGTTCGACAGCGCGCTGAAAGACCTTGCACCGAAACCTCGCCCACTAGCACCGGCTCCCGCCTTCGCATCCGCGACGTCTCCTGTGTCTGCAACCGGCGACGGTTTCCTGTTCAGTGGAAATCGGCACGAGAGCGTGCCGCGACGGCTGTTCCTCGACCGACGCCTGACGCCGCTGGAACGCAATGCCTGGCAAGTCTTCCGGATGATGCTCAACGAGGATGGCGTCACGGCGTTTCCGACGTATGAGCAACTTCGCCCGTGGCTCGCGTCAATGCCCTGCGCCGGACAGGCCTCCCACGAGACCGTGGCACGGGCGCTGACGCTGTTGCGCCTGACGCGCTGGTTGAGTCTCGTGCGCCGCAGGCGCGACCCCAAGACCGGGCGCATCCTCGGCAACCTCTACGTCCTGCACGATGAGCCCCTGACCCCGTTCGAGGCGATGCAGCTCGACCCGGACTACCTGCAGCTCGTCAGCCAAGCCCTGGGCCATTCGGCCAGGGCCGTTCAGGTCGTGGGCTTGCACACGCTCAATGAGATCGCCGAAGACCCGCTGCTGTCTGGCCGCATGCTGCCCTCGCGGCTGCAGGTCCTTGCCGAACGCCTCGCAAGCCAAGGCATTGGGTCGCAGGAGAGTTATCCACAGGAGGACACGGTTCACGATTCCGAAGAAGGGGCGCCGAGCCTTCTTCGGAATTCTGATCGGCCCTCTTCGGATTCCGAAGCAGGGCCAAAACACGCAGCAGACGGCGCTCTTCGGAATCCGAAACAGGACCGTACTGTACGTAGTAGTCGTATTAATGAAGTACGTACTACCGCGCGTGAGCGTGGGCAGGCGCGCGCGATGCCGGGAGTTCGTCTGCCTGATCGCTTTCTCGGCTTGAAAGATGAACAGCAGGCCGGCGCCATGGTGGCATTGCAGCAGGTCGATGCCCCGCTACGCCAGGCCGTGCTGGACGAATGGGCGGATCGCTGTCGTGGCAGCACCATCCGCAACCCGGCAGGCTACCTGTTCGGCATCATCCAACGTGCCATCCGTGGCGAGTTCAACGCATGGGCCAGGCAAGCTGGGTCAGCACCGCCACCTGCCCCTGCACGAGATGCACCGCCTGAGCCACCGCGCAATGTAGTTCCGCCCGAGGTAGCCCGGCAGCACATCGACCGGCTGCGCGACCTTCTGCGCAGTAGCTGAGCGCGACGAGCGACAAGGGCGTGAAGCAGACGCCCGTGGCCGTCAGTAGAGCTATCCCCTGGGGATAGATGTGATGCAAGGCGTAACACCGAAAGACACAGGCTGGGTGCTTCTGTCCACGGTGCTGCAGTGGCGTCCGGTTCCTGAGCGCACCCACCATCTGCGCGAGCAGCGCTCTGTGGCGTTTGATGGAGCTATCCCCTGGGGATAGCTCGCATTGCGGGCCGCCACCACCACGACAACCGGGGACCAGTTCATTTCGGTTTGTTGACTGACTGCCTTCCGCTGCATGCCGATCCTGACCGCTCCTTTTCCCAAGCGAGCGGACACCATGGCAACCAACGAACCTCTGCAACTCAATCTCGGCTCTTTGCGCAGCGCGATGTCGCTGACGCTTCACACCCACCACGCATCGCGCATCTGGCATGGCCGCGCCGCCGCCGAGGGGCGACCCGGCATCGTCGGCCTGAACGGCTACATCGCCGTGATGAACAAGATGAAGCGCGGCTCGGAACAGGATGACCCGTACAGCGACTGGTGGATGTTGCGCATCGAGGAAAAGCTCGACCAGGCCAAGACCACGTTGCAATCGCTGCGCGAGCAGGTGGACCAGGCATTGGCCGGCGTGCCAGCGGCGTTGAGCCTGGGCGAGAACCTCAACGTGCAACCGGTGAAGCTCCCCTTGTTCGTGAACGCGCAGCTCGGCTTTGCCGCGGTCTATCTCCTGGCCGACTATGACGACATCGCCCGCAAGCTGATCCTCGCCCATCACACCGCGCTGATCGATCGCTCGACATTGGAGCGGTGGCTCAACGAAGGCGCTCACACGCTGCGCAGCCTGTTCAGCCTGGCCCAGCAGTACCGCTACTCGGGATGCACCCGCGACGACTTCGCGGCCAAGAACGCCGCAGCGCGGGCGGCGCTGGAGAAGTTCGGCGACTTGCCGCAGGACGTGCTCGAAGGCGCTCGCCGCTCGAAGTTTGCGCCGCCCGTCGTGCGCCGCGGCCTGCAACAGCGCAGTGATAGCGCTGCCGCAGCCGCACCTCCCAGCGACGAAGGCACTGCCGCCGATCCGGCCGAGGCCAGCACCGGCGAGGACGAACAGGCATGAGCGACCCGAACCGCGAACCTCGCTACTTCCGTGGTCTGGAACAGCCAGCCTTCATGCGGCTGGAACACGCGGCCTCTCTAAAAGGCCTTTTAAAGCCTTTTAAAGGTAAAGGGGACTTCGAGGCCTGGGCCAGCCAGTGCTTCGCCATGCGCGACGAGTTGATTGCCCTGGCGCAGCGACAGGTGCTGCCACAGGCGTGCGGGCATCCCTTCCACCTGCTTCCCGTCGAGCTGGCCCAGCAGACCACTGGCGCAGGCACGACCTTTCTTCGCTGGCGCAAGCACGATCGATCGGCCATGGGCGTGGCGTTGTGGCAGGAGCTGATGGCGAGCCCCAGCACGCCGGTCAACCTGCTGCACGACCTGCACGAGATCGAACTGCAGCGCGTCATGCTGAACATGCAGATCAGCCTGCTGCACACCCTGGGCAGGCAAGCACAGGAATGCGCCAGCAAGGCCGCGCAGGCGGACAACACCTACCTGCGCCGGCTCGCGTCCGTTCCTGCCGCAGTGCGCGATCGGTGATTGCGCCTGCCATCCGAGCACGCGCCCGAGCCCAACGAGGCACGGGTATTTCAACCACCACGGAGATTCCAACATGAGCACACAATTCATCGGCGAGGGCAACATCGGATCGCCTCCCGAGTACCGCGAATTCCCCAATGGCAACGACGATCCTCGCCGGTTGCTCCGGCTGAACGTGTACTTCGACAACCCCGTCCCCACCAAGGGCGGCGAGTTCGAGGACCGCGGCGGCTTCTGGGCGCCGGTGGAACTCTGGCACCACGACGCCGACCGCTGGCAGCAGCTCTACCAGAAGGGCATGCGGGTGCTGGTCGTCGGCCGCATGGAGCGCGACCCCTGGACGGACAACGAAGATCAGCCGCGTGAGACTTGGCAGGTCAACGCGCGCAGTGTCGGCATCCTGCCGTACCGCATCGAGTCTGTGGCCCTCAGCCCGAAGCCACAGGAGGCAGAGCCGAAGCCCCAGGCCACCCAGGAATCGACGGCGCCGAAAGAGACCAAGCGCAGGAAGTGATCGGGCATGGAGGGCGGCTGCCGCAGTGCTTCGCCGCCCTCCATGCGCTGCGAATTATCCCCAGGGGATAGCTCCACCAACGTCCACCGAGTTCCACGCGCGCTCCCGGAAATCGCGGCTCTCGGCCCGCACACTTCCGGCCACGCACCTTCCCCGCACTCGCCATTTCATCGGCGTGAAAGCGGTCGCTGCCGCATGCGGCTTGTTTGCTGCTGCCAGGGGCTGCGCTCGGCATCCTCGATCCCAGCAACTCCATGAACAACAGGAATCGGGATGGACGGATATGCGGCTGTTCTTGTGCGAGAAGCCCTCCCAGGGCAAAGACATTGGCCGGATTCTCGGCGCCACGCAGCGCGGTGAAGGCTGCCTCAACGGTTCCGGCGTCACGGTCACCTGGTGCATCGGCCATCTCGTGGAGGCGGCGCCGCCCGAGGCCTACGACGAGCAGCTCAAACGATGGTCCGTTGAGCAGTTGCCCATCATTCCCCAGCACTGGCGGGTCGAGGTCAAACCGAAGACCGCCACGCAATTCAAGGTCGTCAAGGCGCTCTTGGCGAAGGCGACTCACCTGGTTATCGCCACCGATGCCGACCGCGAGGGCGAATTGATCGCCCGCGAGATCGTGGAGCTTTGCGGCTACCGCGGCCCCATCGAACGCCTGTGGCTGTCGGCGCTCAACGATGCGTCCATTCGGGCGGCACTGGGCAAGCTGCGGCCTTCGGCCGAGACGCTTTCGATGTACCACTCGGCGCTGGCGCGCTCCCGTGCGGATTGGCTCGTGGGCATGAACCTGAGCCGGCTGTTCACGGTGCTGGGGCGACAGGCGGGTTACGACGGCGTGCTGTCGGTCGGCCGCGTACAGACCCCGACGCTCAAGCTCGTTGTGGACCGCGACCGCGAGATCGCGCGCTTCGTGTCCGTACCATACTGGGCCATCGCCGTGTCCCTGTTCGCAGGCGGTTCGACTTTCGCCGCGCAATGGGTTCCACCCGATGCGTGCACCGACGACGCAGGCCGCTGCCTGCGGCAGCCGGTCGCACAGCAGACCATGCAGCAGATCCGCGCTGCGGGCAGTGCCCACGTCGTGTCGGTGGAGACTGAGCGTGTCCGCGAAGGCCCGCCGCTGCCGTTCGACCTGGGCACCTTGCAGGAAGTGTGTTCCAAGCAGCTTGGGCTGGACGTGCAGGAAACCTTGGAGATTGCCCAAGCCCTGTACGAGACGCACAAGGCCACGACGTACCCCCGCTCGGACTCCGGCTACCTGCCCGAGAGCATGTTTGCCGAAGTGCCCACCGTTCTCGACAGCCTGCTCAAGACCGATCCCTCGCTGCGCTCGATCATGGGCCAGCTCGACCGCTCGCAGCGCTCGCGCGCCTGGAACGATGGCAAGGTCACGGCGCACCACGGCATCATCCCGACGCTCGAACCGGCGAAGCTCTCCGCCATGAGCGAGAAGGAACTGGCCGTGTACAGGCTCATCCGGTCGCATTACCTGGCGCAGTTCCTCCCTCACCACGAGTTCGACCGCACTGTGGCCAAGTTTTCGTGCGGGGGGCAGAACCTGGCGGCCACGGGCAAGCAGGTTGTCATCCCGGGTTGGCGCCAGGTGCTCGCCGAGCCGCAGGCCGAAGACGGTGATGGCGAGGGCGATACTGCGGTCCGCGCCCAGGTGCTGCCCGCGCTGCCGAAACTGTATGAGGGCCTGGCATGCCAGGTGGCCGACGTCGATCTCAAGGCACTCAAGACGCTGCCGCCCAAACCGTACACGCAAGGCGAGTTGGTCAAGTCCATGAAAGGCGTCGCCAAGCTGGTGTCCGATCCCCGCCTGAAGCAGAAGCTCAAGGATACGGTTGGCATCGGCACCGAAGCGACGCGGGCCAACATCATCGGCGGCCTGATCGCTCGCGGCTACCTCGTGAAGAAGGGGCGCGCCATCCGCGCCTCGGATGCGGCTTTCACTTTGATCGATGCCGTGCCTGCGGCGATTGCCGACCCTGGCACCACCGCCGTCTGGGAACAGGCGCTCGACATGATCGAGGCCGGACAGCTCACCCTGGACGTGTTCATCGGCAAGCAGGCCGCGTGGATTTCGCAGTTGATTGCGCAGTACGGCAGCGCCTCCCTGTCCATCAAGGTTCCCCAAGGGCCGGCATGCCCGCAGTGCGGCGCACCCACGCGCCAGCGCAGCGGCAAGAGCGGCCCGTTCTGGTCGTGCAGCCGCTACCCGGACTGCAAAGGCACGCTGCCAGTCGAATCCGGCAGCTCCAAGCGCGGCGCCTCGCGCCCGCGCCGTAGCGGCCGCAAAGGCTCCTGACCGCCCCCGTTCCCCGTGAGCCGTGCCCGCCTTCGGCGGCGTGGCCCCTGTCCCGCACTCCGCCGCATGCCCTGCGGGACGCCCAGCGCGCAACGCCTTCTTGATCCGTGTGCGCGTCCCGCCCAGCCGTCCCCGGCCGCGGGACCTGAAGGTAGCTTCTCTGCGAGCCGCACCACGCGCGTTCTGTTGATCTGCGTTTCTTCCGCCCTCTGCGAAGGGTCTCCCGGTGGCTTGCCAGGCTGCACGAGCCACCGGGAGACCCTTCGTGGTCAGCGGTAATCGGTGCCGGTGCCCGCCGGTGCAAAAACGGGCTCCCTTTGTGCGCGGATGTGCGCCAGACGATGCCGGCCCCAGCCACGACATGGGCCGGGTGTGATTGCTTGATGAGCAGACGGTTCTAGCGACGACCGGGCCTGCCAATCAGCCCACGGGTGGTTCCTCTTTTCTCCCGAGCCGAAGGCCGTTGGGCCTTCGGCGCCATTCTCCTGCCCATCAACGTCCCGGCCCGGCCATTGGCCTGGGCCACACGAACAGGAGAGACGACATGCACCCTCAACCTTGCGCACCGCTGCTGTACGGCAGACGGAGGTCGAGAACGGCATGCCCGCCTATCGCGCGGCCATCGCCAATGGTACGCTCGGCTGCAGCCGAGGCCGTAGCCCAAAGGCTGGACTACCTCTTTTGCAGAGGTAAACCTCGGGATGAACTGGGCGAAAACATGCCTTATGTGCCCGCCTTACGGCGAGCTGTTTCCGATGCTTCGCGCAGGATTTCCCGCCCCCCATTCGCTGCGATTGCGGCCACGATGACGCCCAGCACCAGATCCGGGATGTTCGACCCGAACCCCATCACCAGCACCCCGGACAGCACAATCGCACCATTGACGATGGAGTCGTTGCTGGTAAAGATCGCTGACGCCTTGAAGTTCACATCTTCCCCGCGATGGCGGCGCAGTAGTCTGAGGCACACTAGGTTCAAAGCCGCGTTCAGCGCGGCCATGGCCATCATGGCTGGGCCGACAGGCTCTTCCCCTCCAGCGAAGCGGCGTAGGACTTCCAACAGCAGCAGCGCGGCCAGGCCGATTAGCAAGAAACCCGACAAGCGGGCCGCGCCCACCTTGACCGTTGCCGCACGACCGACGGCATACAGGCTAACCGCATAGACCGACGCATCGGCGAGGTTGTCCAACCCGGCGCCCATCAGCGCCGTAGAGCCAGCCCAGATGCCAAGGGCAATGCCGGCGGCGGACTGCGTCAGGTTGATCAGCAACACAGTCAGAAGAATCTTTCGGTCCTTCGCATCGCTCGCATCTAGGCGGCCCAACTCGTCGTTTTCGTGATTTCTGTGGTTTTCAGCCATGCATTGTTCCTTCCAAATCGATGGATGCTGAAGCCTGTAGCGGCTGGAGAGTCAAGGCGCAGATGCAACGAACTTGCCACAGGGTCTTCCCGGACGCCCTTGACTCTACCGTAGCTAGAAGGTTTTCCAATCCAGTCAGAGCTTTAGGACAGAACAGATGAGCACCAATGCGCCCCCTTCATTGCGACTGTCATCCGGTATGGCTGCTATCCACTGATCCGTGGCGCCACTGCGGTTGTGCTCTTCGGCGAGCTCGCGACCGGCCGGCCGTCTTTTCCGACGGAGCTACTCACAGTGATCGTCGCGCTCGCTTGTGCCGCCTTGCTAGAGGGCGGGCGGCCTTTCCACTCCCCGTTGAGCCAGTAGCGGCGTTCCAAGCTGTGGTTGGCCGTCGGCGCATGGCTCGGCTTCTTGGTCGTGCATCTGGCCTTCCAGCACTCCAATCTGGGATACCGGGTCGGGCCGTTGGGATTGTTGATCGGGGTGGCTGAAGCCCATCGCTGGCATCACAAGCGTGAGCACGAAGACGCCCAAGTCAACTACGGCGATTTCTGGATGCCCGGGGGCCACTTGTTCAGCGCTTTCCGGTCGCAAAAGCACACGCTGGGCGCCAAAGAGTGACACTCAAGAAAGATGGACTTTCCAATGGACTACGGCCCGCAGCTTGTCTATCCCTTCCGGAGCCGGCCAGCAGCGGCAAACGCTTGCGCTGCTGGCTATACGATCTTGCCCACGTCGCATTCTTGCGCGAGTCGGGCCTTGCGGCTTCTTGCGAAGCGATCGCGAGTTGCGTGGCGTGCCCATGAGTCGGGCCGCGTCGTGGCGCACTGCTACCTTGGCCTGCACCTGCACCTGCGCAGCCACGCCGCGATGCTCGGTCTGGCCTGGAGAACCCGTAAGGTGGCGGAGATTGCGGCGCGCAGGTCGTCCGGCTCGCGCTGGCTCCTGTGGGCCACGCCCTCGGTCGCACGCCGTCTCAAAACGTCAGAATCGCGCGCTTTCGCATGATGGAGCGCGGCACGTGGCTCTCAGAACTGGACCCGATCACTTCCAGCACCGATGACACGCTCGAGCTTCAGGCGGGCTCGGCCAAGCTGTTGAGAATGCCGCACTCGCGCGAGGTTCGGGCGCTATCGCAGGAGCGTCGCAGATCCATTAACTCGCGCTCCAAGGCGCGCAATTCCTTCATCTTGGTCCGCACTTGCGCGATATGAGCGTCGACCAGCGCGTTCACCTCGCCGCAGCCCAACTCTGGCCGATCCCGTAAGTTCAGCAGTTGACGGATCTCATCCAGCGTCATGTCCTTCGCCCGGCAGCGGCGGATGAACAGCAAGCGCTGCAAATGGACTTCGTCATAGAGCCTGAAGTTGCCCTCGCTACGTGCAGGCTCGGGCAGCAAGCCTTCTGACTCGTAAAAGCGCACGGTCTGCACCAAGCAATCTGCCTTCTTGCCCAGTTCACCGATCCGCATCATGGTTGCTTCCTATAAAAAACTTGACTCTATATCTACTAGAGGTTTTCTAATGATGGCATCCGGGGAAAACCTTGTCAATGAAGAGCGATCTATGAACAAAGAACCTTCCAGCCCATGCGCCTGCTCCGGCGGCAATGGCCAACAGACGGCGTGCGCCAGTGAGCAGGCCAGCACTGAAACCACCGTTTTCCACGTGAGCAACATGGATTGCCGCAATGAGGAAGCACTGGTGCGGCGAACGCTGGAGGGCATGCCCGGTGTCGAGCGGCTCCTGTTCGATCTTCCGCAGCGTTTGTTGACCATTTCGCACCGCGAAGTCTCGGCCGATGCCTTGGAGCAAGCGCTGAATTCGGTGGGCATGAAGGCTCAGGCTGTCCGAGACGCCGCCGTGTCGACCACCTACCGCATCGAGAACATGGACTGCCCGAGCGAGGAGAAACTCATCCGCTCGCACCTCGGGGCAGTCGAGGGAATTCAGGACCTCGACTTCGACCTCGCTGAGCGCACCCTGTCGGTGAAACACCTCGCTCAGGCACGCGCGCAGATGGAGCAGGTCCTGGCCTCGATCGGCATGCGCGCCAAGGAGCAGACCTTCGGCCACACGGGGCCGATCGAAGCCGCGGCTGTGATCCCATCCTCGGCCCTGCAGCAGCAACCAACCGCTGCCGTTTCCGCGCCGCCGATCGGCGAGCGGGTGACGTACCGGATCGAGAACATGGATTGCCCGACGGAAGAAGCGCTGATCCGCGACCGGCTGGGCAAGCTGCCGGGTGTGACCGCGCTCGACTTCAATCTGATGCAGCGTGTGCTGGGAGTCCAGCACACGCTGGCGACCTCAGCGCCGATCGAGAAGGCGCTTGCTTCCATTGGAATGCAGGCTGCGCGGCAGGACATGCAGACAGCCACCACGGTACTTCGCATCGCGAAGATGGACTGTCCGACCGAGGAAAGTCTGATCCGCGGCAAGCTGCAAGGCATGCCGGGCGTGCAGGGAATGGATTTCAACCTGATGCAGCGCACGCTCACGGTTCGGCACACACCCGACGCGATCAAGCCGGCAGTCGAAGCCATCGAATCGCTGGGCATGGAAGCCGAGGTCCAGAGGACTGATGAGCCGCGCGATGCCCCGGTGGCCGCGCACAAGACCAATTGGTGGCCGATGGCGGTTTCGGGCGTTGCGGCGGTGGCCGCCGAAGGCGTGTACTGGGTCAACGACGGCAATCATTGGGCCGTGATCGTGCTGGCACTGGTTTCGATCTTCACCGGCGGCCTCAGCACCTACAAGAAGGGCTGGATCGCGCTGAAGAACCTCAACCTGAACATGAACGCCCTGATGGCCATCGCGGTCACCGGCGGCATGGCGATCGGCCACTGGCCGGAGGCCGCCATGGTCATGTTCCTGTTCGCGTTGGCGGAAGTGATCGAGGCGAAGTCGCTGGACCGCGCCCGCAACGCCATTCGGGGGCTGATGGACTTGGCGCCCGAGACCGCGACCGTGCGGCAGGCCGATGGCTCATGGACAGAGCTGCCGGCCAAGGAGGTCGCAAAGGGCGCGGTGGTCCGCGTGCGTCCTGGCGAGCGCATCGCACTGGACGGCCTGATCACCTCGGGTCGATCGGCCATCAACCAGGCGCCCATCACCGGCGAGAGCCTGCCCGTCGAGAAGGCCGAAGGTGACCAGGTCTTCGCCGGAACCATCAATGAGACCGGCTCTTTCGAATACAAGGTGACCGCAGGCGCCAGCGACTCGACGCTCGCGCGCATCATCCATGCCGTGGAGTCCGCGCAGGGCAGCCGTGCGCCCACGCAGCGCTTCGTCGACCAGTTCGCCCGCGTCTACACGCCGGCGGTGTTCGCGGTGTCCGTGCTGGTTGCCGTCGTGCCGCCGCTCGCCTTCGGCGGCGCATGGTTTGACTGGGTCTACAAGGCCCTGGTACTGCTGGTGATCGCCTGCCCCTGCGCTCTGGTCATCTCCACGCCGGTCACCATCGTCAGCGGCTTGGCCGCTGCCGCCCGACGCGGCATCCTGATCAAGGGTGGCGTCTACCTGGAGGGCGGGCGCAAGCTCAAGGCGTTGGCCCTGGACAAGACCGGCACACTCACACATGGCAAGCCCGAGCAGACCGACTTCGTGCCGCTGATCGGCGAGGCGCAGGAAGTTGCCGCCTGGGCCGCAAGCCTCGCGGCACGCTCGGACCATCCTGTGTCTCAGGCCATCGCCCGCAAGGCGAACCGTGACGGCATCGCGCTGCACGAGGTCGACGACTTCGCGGCGCTGCCTGGCCGCGGCGTGCGCGGCCGCGTCGCCGGGCGCATGTTGCACATGGGCAACCACAGGCTCGCCCAGGAGCTGGGCCTGAGCGAAGCGACGCTCCAGGCTCGGCTGGAGACCCTGGAGCGCCAAGGCAAGACAGCGATCCTGCTGATGGACGATGCGACCGTGCTCGGCATTTTTGCAGTGGCCGACACCGTGAAGGAAACCAGCCGTGAGGCGGTGGCCGACCTGCAGGCGCTGGGTGTGCGCACGCTGATGCTGACGGGGGACAACCAGCACACGGCCGCGGCCATCGCTGCCCAGGTCGGAATCTCTGAAGCCCGTGGTGACCAACTGCCCGAAGACAAGCTCAAGACCATCGAAAGCCTGGTCGGCGGCGAGGGCCAGGTGGGCATGGTGGGCGACGGCATCAACGATTCGCCCGCGCTCGCCCGTGCCGACATCGGCTTCGCCATGGGCGCGGCCGGCACCGACACCGCGATCGAAACAGCCGACGTCGCCCTGATGGACGACGACCTGCGCAAGATCCCCGCCTTCATCCGGCTGTCGCGTAGCACTGCGGCGATCCTCACGCAGAACATCGTTCTGGCCCTTGGCATCAAGGCGGTGTTCCTTGCGTTGACGTTCACAGGGCATGCCACCATGTGGATGGCTGTGTTCGCTGACATGGGGGCAAGTCTTTTGGTTGTCGTCAATGGGCTGCGCCTCCTGAAGTTCAAGGCGGCATGAACAATGGATGAACCATCTCTTCGCAAGACGCAGTGGTACTCACTCGCGATCGTTATATTCGCCGGCGATCAGGCAGCTAAGAGCTACATTGACGCGACAACTCCCTTGGGTTGGTCGCACGAGGTGGCGTCATTCTTCAACCTAGTTCACGCTCTCAATCCCGGCGCGGCGTTCAGCTTCCTTGCTGGCGCGGGCGGCTGGCAGCGGTGGTTTTTTCTGGCGATCGCGTTCGCAATATCGGCATGGCTCGCATGGCTGCTCTCCCGGCCGCTGCGCAAAACGGAAGGCCTTTCGTACAGCCTCATTCTGGGCGGCGCATTGGGCAACGCGTTCGACCGCGCCACGCGCGGGCACGTTATCGACTACATCGACTTTCACCTGCACGGCTGGCACTGGCCCGCCTTCAACATCGCTGACATGGCCATCGTGGGCGGGGCGATCGCGCTGGTGGCCCAGTCGTTCATGAGCGTGGAGAACCCGGCCGCCACAAAGGAGTCCCAGTGACATTGGGACGATCCGGAAATTCGCAATGCACACGGTGCAGGACACCAATCTGAAGAGAACGGCCCCCAGCATGAGCGGCCGCGGCTTGGCCCTCATGCTAGCGCCCACCGCCGCTTTTGCTGCAACGCCCTGTTGCGATGGCGGCGATTGCTGCAACGACGTCGCAATGCCTTGCTGTGAATAAACAGCACGCAAGCCAGTTGACCTGGCAATTATGAAAGTCCATCACGGCGATGCTGGCCTTTTTCGTTCCAATGAGCCGTCACGGAGAGGTGATGATGAAGCTATGCCGGGATCCTGCAAGCTTTAGGACGGTCTTCTTTACCGCATAGCGATATGCTGATGTCACCCGTTCGCCTCGCCTGGCAAGTACAAGTAGTTCGTCGCGGTTTTCTGGCCGTGTCCGCCCGCTTCGCTGGCCCTTTTGCCCCAAACAAGCGCAATCATGCCTGCGTTACCACCAAAGTTCGCCCCCGCCAGTTGCTGTTCCTAAAGGGCATCAAGCTCAACGCCATCGCCGACCGGCCAGCGTATTTCGCATCGCTGCGTGCCCGTCGGGGCCAGCCCATCGTCATCCTCGCAGAGCTGGGACCGGACGAGGCATTCGCCCTGTGGAAGCAGCATGTACTGGGCGACAGGCCTCGCTGACCCAGTTTCGCCTCATCCTCCTGACAGCCCCGCACTTATTGCGGGGCTTTCTTTTTTCCGCGTTCGCCAATCGGGGCTGTTGCAAATGCCGATTTCCGGCTGACGCGGCTCGCCTCGCGCATGAAGCTGCCCGCATGTGTCGCTGATTCGTCAGCACCATGCCAGCAGCCAGAGTTTCCAGGCTGCCGCGGATTCTTTCCGCGCTACCCGCCAGTCCGCCATCGCATCGAGTCTGCGGACGCGCGTCACCCGTGACGCCGATGCTTTTTTCTCAACCGCGTGCGGGAGCTGCCATCCCGTGAGGGACGAGGCCCCGCTTTTTCCAAGGAGCCCGTCCATGTCCCAGCAAGCCTCTTTCGGCCAGTTGGCCTTGATCCATTGCGGCAAGTTCCTGCCGCTCGAAATCCTGCATAGCGCCGCCGGCCACTACATCGGCACGCGCGATACAGAAGGTCCCGTTTCGCGGGAATCCTGCCAGTACTTCCGCAGCTATGCCGCGGCTCAACGTGCCCTCGAAAGAGGCGGCTGGTCCCAGCTCGCCACACCCTGATCCAACTGGAGGAACCACGTCATGAACCAGCTTTTGCCCCAGGAAGTCGTCGATCAGATCATGCGGGAAGAGCAGCATTTCGCCGCCGCGCCCCAAGCCTTCTTCGAGGTCTGGAAGCGCGGCGTCGAGATCGCAGGCCCGCAATGGTTTGGCGACGGCACGCGCGAAGGCCTGAACCAGGCAAAGAGCAAGTGGGATCTGCGTCCCGACATGCTGCGTGCCAACGACGCACTCGGCGTCCTGAGCAGCGGGGAACGCATGTTCCTGTCCGCCATGTTCAGCTTCTACAACGCGCGCGAGGGCGGTGCCATGCTCAAGCGCTGCCACTTCCAAGGACTGTCGGACTTCGATGGTCTCGATCTGCAACGTCGCCAGGTGATCGCCGACCTGCTGCTGAACTACAGCGGTTGGTGAGCCGGTCCCTGGCACACCTTCATCACTGCGTTCACGGGACCCCATGAGGGACATGCGCCTCGTTCGAGGCCATGTCCCTCGCGTTTTCTCCCCGCCCAGCGCCATCCGGCATCAGGCGGTTTCCCCTGCGGATGCCATCGTCCGCAAGGGCTGGCTCCGTTCATTCATCGAAAGGAGCCTTCATGGCCAACAACTACTACGAAGCCACCGGCGTTCTCGTGCTCGACCGTGTGACGCCCGTCATCCAGGCGCTGTTCGGCGCCTTCGCGCTGGACGAGAGCCACCCCGGCAACGGGCAGGCCTACATCGCCCAGATCGCCGAGACCACCAATCCGCAATGGCCGGACGTGCTCGATGGCCTGGAAGACCTGGCCACGCAACTCGGTATTCCGATGCCGGACGACGAAGGGCTGTCGATCCCGCCGCTGCTCGAACTGCTCGCCGTGCACTTCCGTGCCGATGAGGACGAAGAGCTGGGGAACTTGATCGACCGTCATTCGTTCGAGGACACCGCCGATCTCGACGCATTGTTTCTGATCGCCACCCGGTTCGATGACGGGCACCACCTGACCGCCATCCAGTTCGAGGGCTGCTGGTACTGCAGCAAGCCGCGGCTGTTCGAGTTCGGCGGCAACGGCTGCTACCTGAGCCGCGAGGTCCGCTTCATCAGCTCCTCCTCCCAGGCCCTCCAGCTCGGCGACCAATTGCGCAAGACCATTGTGGCCGCCGACATCGAAGAGGCTTCGGCCCTGATCGCGCTGGAGACCATCAATCTGCTGGCGGGCGTCAGCGACGAGCCATTCCGCATGAATTTGCGCCGGCGCGTCGCCGAGCGATTGGCCCAAACGCCAACGATCAGCGTCACCTGACGCTGTTTCCTTTCTTTCCACCCACCGGGGTCAATTCCCGGTGGCGGGGATTTGCTCCATCATTATTCTGTTGGAGAAATCCCATGTCCCAGAATCCCAATCCCTTTCTACGCGGCTACTGGAATCTGAAAATCGTCCGCACGCTGTCCATCAGCTACGAGGACGGAAGCCCGCATGTTTGGCGAAACATCCACCCGAGCCAGCAGCACCTCTGCGACGCGGCGCTGGTTTCTTCTCCTTGCATCATCACCAGCGACTTCGCGGTGGTCAGGACTGGCACCGAACCTGTCGGCGCCGCACTGATCGCCGAATGCGACGCGGCTGAAGGGGGCAGCGGCGAAGGCATGGTGGGTGCCGTGGTGTACGCGATCCACGGCGACGACTTCGACGGCCGCCCCGTCCACATTGGCGACACCTATTCGGCCGAGGCCGCACGGGAAGTCGTGCAGCGGTTGAGCTTCGAGACCGGCTACTACAGCCGGTGCTGGGAAATCAGCAGCGCGCACATCAGCCGCGAAACCGGCCAGTACCTGGCCAACCTGGCTGACCTCGCGACGCCGGAGGCCTTTTTGTTCATCGCGTTCCGGATTCCCTACAGCCCGGCGATCGGCGTCAAGCTGATCTCCACGCCCTGGACGGACCAGCACCTGCAGGACGTCGAGGGGATCGCCGCCGAGCAGCTTCGGCAGGAGCACCGCAGCAAGGGCATGCCGGACGAGCTGGCACAGATCCTTGAACTGGCCGGCCAGGCCGACGTGCGCATCCTCATCCTCGATGCCGACGCACCCGTGTTGCCGGGCCTATCGCTGGCCGGCGAATAGCTGCCACACACATCCCCGGCCTTCCTTGTCCTCACCGCATGCCGGCCCGGTCTCCCGCCAGAGAGCCGGGCCGGCGCACTTTCACAGGAGCGATCCCATGTTCCCCGACCTCATCACACCCGCATCCGACTTCGAGCACCAACTCGGAGCCTGCGTCAACGCCATGAGCCAGGAAGATGCCATCGGCCAGATCCTGGTATTCGAGCGCATGAGCGGCACGCTGCACATGCGCCATATCGCCAGCGCCGACCTGGTGGACACCGACGTGGACGACTACGAAATGGTCGTCTTCGACGGTGGCAACACAAGCGGCGACACGTGGAAACACGTGTTCTTTCCGCGTCAGCGCGAGCACTACTTCGTGTACCAAGCCTGATTCCTCCAGCCCCTTTCGAGGGGCTTTTTCTTGCCCGCAGCACAGGAAAACGGTTGTGGTGCGGTGCCGTTTCCTGCGGGCAGGCAGACCGCCCCAGGGCCATGCTTGCCCCATGTTCGTCGGCGTTGCCGGCACATGCCCAGGCAGTCGAGACCTTCGAGGCTGCAAGCGCGGGAAACCGTGCTGGTCGTTTCTTCCTACGGACCTACCGCGTCCATCCACGCCACCCACAAGGGACCTCTCCCTTGCGGGCGGGGAATCCCTTGTTTTTCCTCAAGGAGTTTCCCCATGGATCGTTCCCTCATCAAATCCATGATGCCTTCGCTGGTCGCAGGCCATGTGCCCCGCAACGTGCGGTCGTTCAAGTACCGCGTGTTCGATGATCAGCCGCTGTCCTCAACGCTGGGCTTCGCCATCGACCCCCAACCCTTCGACGGCAAGGTGGTCGCCGCGACCGACGATGCCATCGTCGTCAAGCTCAAGCCTTCCGAGTTCGCGGTGCTCGATCCCAGCCTGGTGACCACGGTTCCTGCCGAAGGCGCCAAGGTGCATGTCCAACCCTATGCCCGTCGTCGCTTCGACGGACTGCGCGCGGACACGCCGGAGGTCATCACCGAGGAGACTTCGGACGGCACGCCGTACACCATCACGAGGCACATCCTCGGCTCGGCGCCGGCCAAGCTGCCCATTCCCACGCCGCAGTGCATGGAGTTGGGCCAGCTCATCGAGCAGTTGGAGGAGATGCCGGCCCCCGATCGCTTCCGGCGCATCACCCACATGCTGGTGGATGCCGGTGCCCGCGACTTCACCTGGGTCGATCCCACGCCCTCCAAGATCATCGAGACCCCGCCGGCGATCAGCTTCACGGTCTCGACCGCGAAGTTCGAGGGCCGGGTGACGATCCTCTACGACCGCGGCGGAGACACCTACGTGGTGGAACTGCACCGTCAGAACGGTGAATCGGTCGAACTGGTCGATCGGCACGACGAGGTGTATTTCGACATGCTCGGCGAAGTGCTGGAGAGGCTCATCGACGACGGGCGCTGGCGCCAGATCGACGTGAGCATCCTCGACGCGAAAGCGGCCCGCAAGCGCCAGGCCGTCCCGGCATGACGCCCCGCAGCGAAACCGGGCGGTCCTGCGGCTGACCCGAGGCATCCGCCACGGCGTTCCAGCCGTTCCGGCCGCGTGCACTACAGGCCCTTCATCCCATCGGATGGAGGCCTTTCTCATTCTTCCACACAGGAGATTTCATCCATGTCACTGCGATTCAAAGGCGCTGACCTGCGCCCCGTGCTGACCGAAGCCATCGCCAATCAGGGGTCGTCTCAGAAAACGGAAAAAAATCGTACGCTAAGAGCCGAAGTGGGCCCTTTAGCAGCAATGCAAAGCTGCGATCAACGGGCAGGAAACATTGCCATGGTGCGCGTTGCACTCTCTCACTAGCGTCGACAGGGCCTCTTCCATCCGCGTGAGGTCCGCCATGCGTGCGCGCACATCGGCCAGCCGGTGAGCAGCCAGTTCGGCCGCCTCGCTGCAATGGGTGCCGTCCTCCAGTTTCAGGAGCTGGCCGACTTCATCCAGGCTGAATCCCAGGCGCTGGGCTGACTTCACGAACTTCACCCGCGCCACGTCCGCCTGCCCGTAGCGGCGGATGCGACCGTAGGGCCGCTCCGGCTGGGGTAGCAAGCCCTTGAGCTGATAGAAGCGGATCGTCTCCACGTTGACCCGGGCTGCCTTGGCGAAGGCCCCGATGGTCAGATTCTCTTGAGCGTTCTCCATGGCGCTTGACTCCGTAGTTGACTACGGAAGTAACGTTACAGCATCAAGCGAAGTCCCGGAAGGAGAACCTTATGTCGGAACCCAAGAACGGCTGCGGCGCACTGGCGACCGGCGGCGTCGCGGCCGTCCTCGCCTCGGCCTGCTGCCTCGGCCCCCTTGTCCTGGTCGCGCTCGGCTTCTCTGGCGCGTGGATCGGCAACCTGACCGTGCTGGAGCCGTATCGGCCGATCTTCATCGGCGCAGCGCTCATCGCGCTGTTCTTCGCCTGGCGCAGCATCTTCCGACCAGCCCATGCCTGCAAGCCCGGCGACGTTTGCGCCGTGCCCCAAGTGCGGACTGCCTACAAGGTGATCTTCTGGATCGTGGCCGCCCTGGTTCTGGTTGCCCTCGCGTTTCCCTACGTCCTGCCGCTGTTCTACTGAAAGGAGATCACCATGAAGAAACTCACCACCCTCACCACCCTCATCGCCCTGGCCGCCGCTCTAAGCGCGCCCGCCTGGGCTGCCACCAAGACCGTCACCCTGTCGGTGCCCGGCATGACCTGCGCCGCGTGCCCGATCACGGTCAAGACGGCTCTGTCCAAGGTCGCCGGCGTCGAGAAGGCCGAAGTCAGCTTCGAGAAGCGGGAGGCCGTCGTCACCTTCGACGAGGCCAAGACCAATGCCGACGCCTTGACCAAGGCCACCGCAAACGCGGGTTACCCGTCCAGCGTCAAGCAGTGAGGGCGTAATCATGGCCGAGGCGATCACCCTCCACATCGAAGGCATGACCTGCACGTCGTGCGCCGAGCACGTCCAGCAGGCTTTGACGAACGTGCCCGGCGTGCGCGCGGCCTCGGTGTCCTATCCGCAGCGGCAGGCCGAAATCGAGGCGGATGCAGGCGTGAGCGTGGCCCCGCTGGTTGCCGCAGTGGCCACGCTCGGCTATCGCGCACGGCTTACCGACACGCCGAACAAGCCTGCCGGCCTGCTAGACAAGGCGCTGGGCTGGCTCGGTGGCGAAACGAAGCATGTTGGCGGTGAACAAGCGCTGCACGTGGCTGTGATAGGCAGCGGCGGCGCGGCGATGGCGGCTGCCTTGAAGGCCGTGGAGCAAGGCGCCCGCGTCACGCTGATCGAGCGCGGCACCATCGGCGGCACCTGCGTCAATGTCGGCTGCGTGCCGTCCAAGATCATGATCCGCGCCGCGCACATCGTCCACCTGCGCCGCGAAAGCCCGTTCGATGCTGGCCTGCCGGCCGCAGCGCCCGCTGTACTGCGCGAGCGGCTGCTGGCCCAGCAACAAGGCCGCGTCGAGGAGCTGCGCCATGCCAAGTACGAAGGCATCCTGGCAAGCACTCCGGCCATCACCGTGCTGCGCGGCGAGGCCCGGTTCAGGGACACGCGCACGCTGACCGTGGCGACCGCTGACGGCGGCACGCACGAGGTGAACTTCGACCGCTGCCTGATTGCCACCGGCGCGAGCCCGGCGCTTCCGCCAATCCCGGGCCTTGCGGACACACCCCACTGGACCTCCACCGAGGCGCTGGAAAGCAGCTCGCTCCCCGAGCGGCTGGCCGTGATTGGTTCCTCCGTGGTGGCGGTCGAGTTGGCGCAAGCCTTCGCCCGGCTGGGCAGCCAGGTCACGATCCTGGCGCGCAGCACGCTGTTCTTCCGAGAAGACCCGGCCATCGGGGAAGCCGTAACAGACGCCTTCCGCGCCGAGGGCATCGAGGTGCTGGACCACACCCAGGCGAGCCACGTTGCCTATGCGGGCGGGGAATTCGTGCTCACCACCGGGCAGGGGGAAGTGCGCGCCGACAAGCTGCTGGTCGCCACCGGTCGCGCGCCGAACACGCGCAGCCTGAACCTTGAAGCGGCAGGCGTCGAAGTCAATGCGCAGGGAGCCATCGTCATCGACCGCGCCATGCGCACGAGCGCACCGCACATCTTTGCTGCCGGCGACTGCACCGACCAGCCGCAGTTCGTCTATGTGGCGGCGGCGGCCGGCACGCGCGCCGCGATCAACATGACCGGCGGCGACGCGGCGCTGGACCTGACGGCGATGCCGGCGGTGGTGTTCACCGATCCGCAGGTGGCGACCGTGGGCTACAGCGAGGCGGAAGCGCACCACGACGGCATCGAGACCGACAGCCGGCTGCTGACGCTCGACAACGTGCCGAGGGCGCTCGCCAACTTCGACACGCGCGGCTTCATCAAGCTGGTGGCGGAAGCTGGCTCAGGGCGGCTGATCGGCGTACAGGCGGTCGCGCCGGAAGCGGGCGAACTGATCCAGACGGCCGCGCTGGCGATCCGCCACCGGATGACCGTGCAGGAGCTGGCCGACCAGTTGTTCCCCTACCTGACCATGGTCGAGGGACTGAAGCTCGCGGCGCAGACCTTCAACAAGGACGTGAAGCAACTGTCCTGTTGCGCCGGATGAGGAAAAGGGAGGTGTTCGATGAACGCCTACAGCCGCGCCAACCGCCGCATCTACGCGGCCTTGTCCGATCCCCTGTCGGCCACCCACCGGCACCGCCTCGACGATCTGCTCAAGCGCCACGACAACGGCAAGACGACCTGGCTGGCCTGGCTGCGCCAGTCGCCCGTCAAGCCGAACTCGCGCCACATACTCGAACACATCGAGCGCCTCAAAGCCTGGCAGGCGCTCGACCTGCCTTCCGGCATCGAGCGGTCGGTGCACCAGAACCGCCTGCTCAAGATCGCCCGCGAAGGCGGCCAGATGACGCCCGCCGATCTGGCCAAGTTCGAGGCACAGCGCCGCTACGCGACCCTGGTGCGCTCGCCATCGAGGGCATGGCCACCGTCACCGACGAAATCATCGACCTGCACGACCGCATCCTGGGCAAGCTGTTCAACGCTGCCAAGCACAAGCATCAGCAGCAGTTCCAGGCGTCCGGCAAGGCGATCAACGCCAAGGTGCGGCTGGCCACCTCGATCAAGCAGGGCACGGTGACGGCCTCGCTGATGCTCAGGAAACTCGGCAGCTACCCGCGCCAGAACGGCCTGGCCGTGGCGCTGCGCGAGCTGGGCCGCATCGAGCGAACGCTGTTCATCCTGGACTGGCTGCAAAGCGTCGAGCTGCGCCGCCGCGTGCATGCCGGACTGAACAAGGGCGAAGCCCGCAACGCGCTAGCCCGCGCCGTGTTCTTCAACCGGCTGGGCGAAATCCGCGACCGCAGTTTCGAGCAGCAGCGCTACCGGGCCAGCGGCCTCAACCTGGTGACGGCGGCCATAGTGTTGTGGAACACGGTCTATCTGGAACGGGCCTCAAACGCCTTACGCGGTCACGGCCAGACTGTCGATGACGCCCTGTTGCAGTACCTGTCGCCGCTGGGCTGGGAGCACATCAACCTGACCGGCGATTACCTCTGGCGCAGCAGCGCCAAGATCGGCGCGGGCAAGTTCAGGCCGCTACGACCGCTGCAACCGGCTTAGCGTACGATTTTTTCCGTTTTCTGAGACGTCCCCAATCAGTGCCGCATTGTCCTGGTCAAGGATCAGGGCGTGTACTTCCTCGCCGAGCGTGGGGAGCGTCGCCCGGATGGGCGCCAGGCACTGCTCGCCTACGCCGTCGGATGCAACCCGGACACCGACCCGTTCGATGACTGGTGGCACCTCGCCGGCCGCGAGCTGGGCGGCGATGACTTCGCGGAGTATTTCGACCCGAAGGACGGCCTGTTCACGCGCCTCCAGCACTCGGCGGACGATCTCGTGCTTTCCGCCACCGCCACGCACCTGTCCTTAGCAGTGGTGCCTCCCGCCTGACGCGGCAACCGCCTCGCAGCCCCCGCATCGGGGGCCTTCTTTTGTTCGCACCGCCGCCATCGCCGCGCGTGCGCGTTTGTCTCCAGCCGCCGAGGCACGCCCCGCCGGCCACAACGCCGGCATGCCACCGGAGACAACCGCATGAACACGCCATCGACCTCGCCGAGGCTGCACCTCCTACCGGTGTCGCTGCGCACGGCCAATGCATTCGTTCTGTCGCACCATCGCCACCACCGCCCGGTCCAGGGCGCGAAGTTCGCCCTGGCCGTCACGCTGAGCGACAGCGACCTGATCCACGGCGTGGCCATTGTCGGCCGCCCGGTCGCGCGGCACCTGGACGCTGGAAGTCACGCGGCTGTGCACCGACGGCACACCCAGCGCCTGCAGCAAGCTCTACGGCGCGGCCTGGCAGGCGGCAAGGGCGCTGGGCTACATACGCCTGCTCACCTACACCATGCCCGACGAAGGTGGCGCCAGCCTGCGCGCCGCCGGCTGGCGGCTGATCGGCGCGCGCGGTGGCGGCGCCTGGAGCCGTCCCGGCCGTCCGCGCGCCGATACCCCCGAGCACCTGCGCGGCGCCAAGTGCCTGTGACAGGCGCCGGGTGGCGCGGACAAAGGGAAGCGCCCGGGTGCCGATTGATTGCTGCCGCGCGCGCGAGGCCCCGCCATGCTGGCCCCATGCCTGCTGACGTCGTCAGCGACATGCCAGGCAACCATCGGTCTTCGAGGTTGCGGCGCAGTTCCCACTGCGTGACCGAGCCAGCTCGCACCGCATCCTTCCGCGAGCGGCCACCAGCCTCTGGTGGCGGATGCTTTCGCCTTATCAACCCACCGCGGGGTCACGCACCTTCCCCGCATGCGTGGGCCGGTGTGTCTCCGCTTCATCCCAATGGAGATTCACCATGAACACCACGTCCAACGAGAAATCGTATTTCGACCTCCACACCTCGGGCATCGGCTACATCCAGCGTGTCCGTGAAGTGCCCGTCCGGGGCGGCCGCCGTGCGCAGCCTTTCCTGGCATGCACCATCGCCGCGCTGGTCGGCCCCGCCCGGGACCCCAGCTACCGCTACTTCGACGTCAAGGTCTCGGGTGCCGAGGCCAAGAAGCTCGTTCAGCGCTACATCGGCGTTGACGATCCCAAGCAGCGCCCGCTGGTGCGCTTTCGCCTCGGTGACCTGTGGGGCGATGTGTACATCCGCGACAAGGGTGAGCAGAAGGGTCAGGCCGCCGCGTCCCTCAAGGCGCGACTGCTCAAGGCCGAACTGATCGACCGGGCCGAACTGGCTTCGATCGAGCAGCACGAGTTGATCACCCGCGGCATCGGCTATCTCAATCGTGTGAAGGACGTCACCCCAAAAGCTGGCGACTCGTTCCTCTCTTGCACCGTCGCGGCACTGGCCGGGCCTGTCGATGAACCGGAGTATCGGTACTTCGACACCATCGTCGCCACCCCGGAAGCCGAGCACCTGGTTCGCCGGTGCGTTCAGGCCGTCGAGGGTGACCGCAAGGTGCTGATCGCCTTCCGTCTGAACGACATGAAGATCGATCCGTACATCCGCACCAAGGGTGAGCACGCCGGGGAACCGGCCGCCAGCCTGGAATCGACGCTGGTCCACATCGGTCTCATCAAGATCGACGGCACCCAGGTCTATCCGACGAGCCAGGCGCAAGCCGAGGCGCCGCCGGCCGAAGACGCATCCGCGTCCGAAGCCGACGATGCCATCGACACGGCCACCGAGCCCGCCGAGCGCGAGCCCGAGGCGCAAGTCCAGGAGCAGGAGCCGGCATTGGCTGCTTCGTTCTGATCCGGCACGGCCTCTCACGGGGCCTTGTCGCTTTTCCTCCCCACGTACGCCGCGTCCCCAGGACGCGTGCTTGCGCATTTCATCCCCCGAGTTCCGCGTGGTCTCACGGCCACGCGGTTGTCGAATTTCTCAAAGGAGATCAGCCATGTCTCTGGTATCCCGCTTTGCTCCGCAATCCCCGATCCTGCGCTCTGATCGCCCACTCTCGGACGACCGCATTCGTGCCGTCGTTCCGTCGATCTTCGCCGACGCTCCACATGGGAGCCGGTCCGATCGGTATGCCTACATACCGACCTCGACCGTGCTGACCAAGCTGCGCCAGGAGGGCTTCGAGCCCTTCATGGTGTGTCAGACGCGCGTGCGCAACGAAGACCGGCGCGAGTACACGAAGCACCTCATCCGACTTCGCCATGCAAGCCAGATCAACGGCGACGAGGCGAACGAGATCATCCTGCTCAACAGCCATGACGGCACGAGCAGCTATCAGATGCTCGCCGGCATGTTCCGGTTCGTCTGCCACAACGGCCTGGTTTGCGGTGACACCACCGCAGACATCCGCGTTCCCCACAAGGGCGACGTGGCCAGCCAGGTGATCGAAGGTGCCTACGGAGTCCTCGAAGGTTTCGAGCGCGTGCATAACGCGCGCGATGCGATGCGCACCATCACCCTCGATGAGGGCGAAGCGGAGGTCTTTGCGAACTCTGCGCTCGCACTCAAGTACGACGATCCGGCCAAGTCCACGCCTGTCACCGAGAGCCAACTGCTGGCCCCTCGGCGATGGGACGACCGCAAGAACGACCTGTGGGCCGTCTTCAACCGCGTCCAGGAGAACCTAGTCAAAGGGGGCCTGAACGGACGCACGGCCAACGGCCGCAATCAGCGCACCCGTCCGGTGCAAGGCATCGACCAGAACCTGCGCCTGAACCGGGCGTTGTGGCTGCTGGCCGAAGGCATGCGCCAGCTCAAGGCGTGATGCCACGCGGACCTCGCCCACCTCGGGCGAGGCCATTTCCTCTCATCCACCGGGTGCCGTCGGCGGCCCGTCATTCATCATCAGGAGAACCATCATGGCAACCCCATCGGCTTCCGAGAAATCTGTTGCGCCCATCGTCGTCCCCGGCCAGCTCACGCTGCGTACCATCCGCGGCAAGAACGGCCCGTTCACGGTTGGCCGCCTCGCGACGCACCTCGGTACTTTCGAGGTCAAAGACCCGGAGCTGGAGCAGTACCCCGAAGGCAAGTACGACGGGGAATTCATCATCAGGTACATCTTCCCGAAGTCCTATCCGGTCGGCGGCGGCATGCGGTTCGAGATCCGTGCCAGCCTCGACGGCATGACGCTCAACGGCATCGACAAACTCAGCCGCGACGAAGCCCGCAGCTTCGCCACCCAGGACGTCGATCCGCTCGATGAAGAGCAAGGGGCGCAGCCTGCGGCAACGCCGGCCAAGCCCACCAAAGCGTCCAGGCCCGCCAAGCCCGCACCCGTGCAGGCGTCCGCGGACCCGCTGGTCGATACCACGCCCTTCGGCGTGGATGCGCCACCGCCTGCTACGGCCGCTGCCCCCGGCAGCACCGAAGACGGTGACGCCGCGCTCTTCGGCCTGCTGTGGCCGCTGGGCGAGTCCGTGAAACTGGATTCGACCATCGACCGCCGCACCCTGCGCGCGCAGATCGCCCGCCTGGGCGAGCTGGGCTACGCGCTGGACTTCAAGACGCAGGAGTGGAGCCGCCAGGCCGAACCAAAACCTGCGTGATCGCAGACGCCGCATGCGCGGTGTTCTTCATCCACCCGCCGGGGTTCCTTTCCCATGCGGGGGAGGCCCTGGCCATTTTCTGGAGGTCTCCATCATGTCCACCATCGCTTGCGATACCCCGCGTTCAACGCTGGATGAACCCGCGTGGCGGGACCTTTGCAAAGCGGCCGCCGCACACGCCCAGCGCGGTTGCGGCTTGTCCTACGACCACTACGTGACGCTCTTCAGTTCGGCGATCGACGCACAGGCCAATCGTTTGCCGGATGAGCAACGTGCTCAGGCTCTCGAAATCGCGGCCCAGGAATGGGACTACGCAACACCTGCCGAACGGCAGGAAACCCAGGACTGGAATGCGGAGCATGGCTATTGCTCGCACGGGATCGAGTTCGGCTACTGCCCGGCCGGTTGTGATCGAGACGATGACGACTGGGATTGAGGGCGACGCATAGGTTCCTTCGCCGCAGATGCGGCATTCCATCACCCGCTGGGGGTTCTTCCCCACGGGGAGGCCTTCAGCTCAACTTTTCGAGGAGGCCTCTCATGGGCTGGTATTTCTCAAACCAATCGCGGTCCGAACTGATCGCGGAACTGATCGCACCGCAAGAGACCGAGCGCGCCAGCGTCAAGGTCATCGCTCACACCCTGCGCGGCAACGTGCTGTGGTCCGTCGCCGAAGTGACCGCCAAGGTCGAAGGCGTGCATCGTGATCTCGCACCGGGCCAGTCCCTGCGCTACATCCGCTGCGATCTGCTTGAACGAAGCGGCGGCCAGTGGGGCTACAAGTCCTTGGACGAGTCCATGCACCCGTACTACTACACGTGCCCGCTGTCCTATCTGGACCTCGCACCGGAGCAGTCCGCCGACTGGCGTGCAGGCGTTCGCGCCTACCACGCCCGGCGGCGCACACCCACGGCATCCGCGGCATCCGCCGCGGCGTCGATGGCCTGAGCCAGGAGGAACCGACATGGACCCGATCCTGGCAACGCTTCCGCCCTCGTTGCTGGCACTCGTTGAAGGGAGTTTGTCCAACGACGAAGTGTCCTCCGACGAGGAAATGCTGGCGTACTTCATCGACAACGGCCTCACCGAGGACCAGGCACGGCAGGCACTGACCTACCGCGACCAGTACCTCAACAACATCTACCTGGAAGGCTTCACGCCGATCACTTCGGCGGACGAGCCGCTTCACTTCAACCCGCACACCCGGCAGTTCGAGCCGGACTGAGCGGTTTTCTTCCACCCCCTGGGGCAGTACTTGCCCCAGCGGGCGGTGCTGTTCCCGTTCATCCGAGGACACCACCATGCCCGCAAACACTTCTTCCACGCTGTACCGCATCGACGAATGCCCGGACGTGATGGCCGACGCCTGCGTCGGCGATGACCAGGGCAACCTGATCTTCCTGTCCATCTGGGCGCGGGACACCGCCGTCCAGCAGTTCCTCGCTCGCCTGACCCTCGGGCGCGACGAGCAGGGACTGGACCAGTTCCACGTCATCACCGACCAGGGCGGCAGCGTCCCGGTATTCATCGGCAACGTCGATCGCCTGGAAAAGCGCATCACGCGCGCGTACCGGCGGACGCTGTTCGGCTCGCTGTCCAACGTGTGGCTGTTCGACCGGCGCTGCGTCAAGCCCGACAAGGCCAACGCCAGCGCATTGGCACTGCTGCCACGCGACAGCGCCCACAGGCTTGACCGCCTGTGGATGCTGGTGCGGGACACCTGCCCGTTGCCGCTGCTCGATCACTGGCGCGAGACCGTGCTGGAACTGCTGCAAACCCGCGAGATGCTGGCCCGCCTTCCGTTCGCCCTCGGGCCGCTGGAAGGCCATCGGCTCGCCATCGACGTGCCGGCGCTGACCCTGGCGCTCGGCTCCCTGATCCGCAGCGACGCGCTCACCGCCTATCCGTATCCGGCCAAGATTTGGACGCCGGAAGCGGTAGCGGCTTGACCCACCCTCGGAGGCACGCCTTGGCGTACTTCCGTGTTTCA
Organism: Stenotrophomonas sp. GD03877; assembly: GCF_029840555.1. NCBI lineage: Bacteria > Pseudomonadati > Pseudomonadota > Gammaproteobacteria > Lysobacterales > Lysobacteraceae > Stenotrophomonas > Stenotrophomonas sp. GD03877. The sequence continues at coordinate 132,378 of NZ_JAOCCT010000005.1, forward strand.
TCCCCGCCAACCAGGAGACTTCCATGGCCCTCATGTTCCCGCGGCTCGCCCGCAATTTCGTCAAGAACGGATATTTCCCGACCGACGAACCCACGCTCGAAAGAGCGCTCAACGCACTGATGCCCAGCGACGGGCCGATGTGCATCCTCGATCCCTGCGCCGGCGAAGGCGTGGCGATCGCCGAAGCCGCCCATGCCCTCGGGCGCGAGCAGGCAAAGGCGTTCGCCGTCGAGTTCGACGCGGAGCGGGCGCGCCATGCCCGCGGCCTGGTCGATCACTGCCTGCACGCGGACCTGATGGACACGATGGTCTCCAAGCAGTCCTTCGGGCTGCTCTGGCTCAACCCGCCGTATGGGGACCTGTCCAAGGACGTCAACGGCAACATCGGCTATCAGGGCCAGGGCCGTGCCCGCCTTGAAAAGCTGTTCTACCAGCGCACGCTCTCGCTGCTGCAATACGGCGGCGTGCTGGTTTTCATCGTCCCCGGCTACGTGCTCGACGCGGAGTTGGTCGGCTGGCTGACGCGCCACTACACGGACCTGCGCATCTACCGAGCGGTGGAGACGCAGTTCAAGCAGGTGGTGATCTTCGGACGCCGGGTGCGCCAGCGCGAGCAGGTGCCCGATGGCGTCAAGGCCGTGCGCAATCTGCTGTTGCAGGTAGGGCAAGGCGAAGTCGAAGCCGAGGAACTGCCGAGCGAGTGGCCGTTCCTGCCGTACATCGTCCCCGCCAGCCCGGCCGAGCCAGAGCATTTCTTCCGCGTGACGATGGAGCCCGAGCAGTTCGCCGATGAGGTTGGCAGGCTGCAAGGCTTGTGGCCATCGCAGGACACGCACCTGGGGGCTGCGCAGCAATCGCTGCGTCCACCGGCGCGGGCCTTGTCCCGCTGGCATCTCGCCCTGGCTCTGGCCGCGGGTGCGATCTCGGGGGTTGTGCGCTCCAAGACCGGGCGCGTGCTCGTCGTCAAAGGTGACACCCACAAGGACAAGACGCTCCAGCGGGAGTTCACCGAACGCGAAGACGGCTCCATCGCCGAGACCCGCATCCTCACCGACAAGTTCGTTCCCGTCATCCGCGCGTGGGACATGACACCTGGCTCCGCGACACGGGGCGAGGTGTTGACCATTCGCTGATCCACCGGACGCGCTGCCGTCCTGCTGTACCAACTCGAAGGAGAAACACCATGATCCCCAATCCGTTCAAGCGGCCTGCGCCGCACAAGCAACCGTTGTTCGCACCGAGTACGTTGAAGTTGAGCGAGAAGGTGCATTGGCTGGCCCGGCGAGGCCTGATCGACCCCTTGGCCTATGTCCAGCGCCATGTGCGCGGGGACTGGGGCGAGATCGATGAGGCCACACGCCAAGCCAACGACGTGGCGATCCAACAGGACAACCTAATGATCTCGCAGTTCAGGATCACGCCGGACCTGGCGCTGATCGTCAAGACCAGCGAGGACCACCAGACCACGGTGGTCCAGCTTCCCGAAGAGCGGGACCTGATCTGAGGCCCCACATCGTCATCCTCATCCACCTGACGGAGCCACTTCACTCCGGCAGGGGTGTCGTGGCTCAATGACTCATCAAGGAGGAGCCCATGGCATCGCATCGCATCGAAACCTACTGCCAGCGGCTGGCGTTCCCCATCGGGGCGCTCATCTTCAGCAGAGGTGTAGACCGCCTGGTCCGCGCGGGTCGCCTGGACCCGATCCCGTACTTCAGGCGCCACACCCGTGGCGACTGGGGCGACGTCAACATCCAGCAATGGCAGACGAACAGCAGCGCGCTTCAATCGGGCGCGTCGCTGGAATCGCACTACGTGATCCATCCGGGGCTCGCCATTCGCATCGTCACCGATTCGCAGCGCTGCGCAACCGTCATCGTGCTTCCGTCCGAAGACTGAGCACGGTTCACCTGCGGGCCGCCCAGGCCAGCACCTTCAACCACCCTCAGCCACGCGTCGATTCTCTTCCCACCACGGGGCATGCCATTGCCCCGCTGGGGGTGGTGCATGCCCCATTTTTCTTTGGAGCATCACCATGTCCCTCGATCTCGAAACCACTGCCGCTGAATCCGCGCCCGTACAGGGCGAACTGCTCGACGCGGAATCTTCCCCTCTGACCCTGAGCCTTCAGGATTTTGTCGGCGAGTTCGGCGACGAACTACTCGACGCCCTCAACAGCGCTAATCCGCCGGTCTATACCGGCCAACCGCAGGCGCACCGGCAACTGGTGGTCGCCAGCCTCAAGCGCAAGCTGTTCCCAGCCCAGGCCGAAGTCGTCCACGCCGCCGCCGAGCTGCTGATCGACCGTGGCGAACGTGCTGCGATCGTCAATGGCGAGATGGGCTGCGGCAAGACGACCGTCGGCATTGCCACGGCCGCCGTGCTCAACGCCGAAGGCTATCGCCGCACTCTGGTGCTGTCGCCGCCCCACCTGGTTTACAAGTGGCGGCGCGAGATCCAGGAGACGGTGGCCGGTGCCAAGGTGTGGGTACTCAACGGGCCGGATACGCTCGTCAAGCTCATCAAGCTGCGCGAGCAGTTGGGCGTGCAGCCCACGGGCCAGGAGTTCTTCGTCCTGGGGCGCGTCAGGATGCGGATGGGCTTTCACTGGAAGCCTGTCTTCACCACGCGGCGCACCCGCCACGGCGACGTGGCGGCCTGCCCGGACTGCGGCACGGTCATCACCGACCTCGACGGCGAGCCGGTCAACCCGATCGCGCTCCAAGCCGAGGAGTGCCGCAGGAAGTGCGGCCACTGCGCCGCGCCCCTGTGGACACTGATCCGCCCGCGCAGTCTGTCCGGCAGCGACCAGTCCTCGGCCGTGCTCAAAGCCTTAAAGCGCATACCGACCATCGGAGAGGTCACCGCGCAGAAGCTGATGCAAAAGTTCGGTGACGGGTTCCTGGCGTCGATGCTCGGCGACAACATCCATGAGTTCATCAACCTCATGGATGGCAACGGCGAGCTGGTGTTTTCCGACCGTCAGGCCACGCGCATGGAACGTGCGATGGCCAACATGGAGTTCGGCTTTGGCGAGGGCGGCTATCAGCCGTCCGAGTTCATCAAACGCTACCTGCCGCAAGGCACGTTCGACCTGCTCATCGCCGATGAGGCACATGAGTACAAGAACGGGGGCAGTGCCCAGGGCCAGGCCATGGGCGTGCTGGCGGCGAAGGCTCGCAAGACCTTGCTGCTGACCGGCACGTTGATGGGCGGCTACGGGGACGACCTGTTCCACCTGCTGTTCCGAGCCCTTCCGGGGCGGATGATCGAAGACGGCTACCGCCCGACCACGAGCGGCAGCATGACCTCGGCTGCGATGGCGTTCATGCGCGATCACGGGGTGTTGAAGGACATCTACTCCGAGAGCACCGGCACGGCGCACAAGACGGCCAAGGGCACCAAGGTATCGGTGCGCACGGTCAAGGCCCCGGGGTTTGGCCCCAAGGGCGTGCTGCGCTGCATCCTGCCGTTCACGATCTTTCTCAAGCTCAAGGACATCGGTGGCAACGTCCTGCCGCCGTATGACGAGGAGTTCCGTGAAGTCGCGATGGACACGGCGCAAGCCGCGGCCTACCGCGATCTGGCGGGTCGGCTGACCGCGGAGCTGAAACAGGCTCTGGCGCGACGCGATACGACCTTGCTGGGTGTGGTCCTCAACGTGCTGCTGGCCTGGCCGGATTGCTGCTTCCGGTCGGAGACCGTGGTGCATCCGCGCACGCGCAACACCTTGGCGTTTGTCCCGGCTCAGTTCAACGAGTTCGAGATCAGCCCCAAGGAGCGTGAGCTGATCGACATCTGCAAAGAGGAGAAGGCGCAGGGCCGCAAGGTCCTGGCCTACACGGTCTATACCGGCACGCGCGACACCACGTCGCGCCTGAAGGTGTTGCTGGAGCAGGAAGGCTTCAAGGTGGCGGTGCTGCGCGCGAGCGTGGATGCCAGCCGCCGCGAAGACTGGATCGCCGAGCAACTGGACCGTGGCATCGACGTGCTCATCACCAACCCCGAGTTGGTCAAGACGGGGCTGGACCTGTTGGAGTTCCCGACGATCGTGTTCATGCAGTCGGGCTACAACGTGTACTCGCTCCAGCAGGCGGCACGCCGCTCCTGGCGCATCGGGCAGAAGCAGCCCGTGCGTGTGATCTACCTCGGCTACGCCGGTTCCTCGCAGATGACCTGCCTGGAGCTGATGGCCAAGAAGATCATGGTCTCGCAGTCCACCTCGGGCGACGTGCCCGAATCCGGGCTCGATGTCCTGAACCAGGACGGTGATTCCGTCGAGGTCGCACTGGCCCGGCAGCTTGTCGCCGCATGACACGTTCCACTTACGGCCCTTCGGGGCCGTTTTTTTTGCCGCTCCCGGTAAATCGGACGCTGCCTGGTTCGCATTGTTTGCTGCCGCTCGCGGCCTGAGCGGCGATGGTGAGGGCTGGATGTTTCAGGACGCCGAGCTATGTGCCCCTCTCCACCGTGGTTTCACTATCCCGAACGCCGCCTTCTGGCGGGATTTCTCGGCCTGCTGTGGTCGGTGCTGGCCGGTGGCTGCGCGACGACGACTGCGCCGGTCGCGCCCGACACCATCGCGGAAGTCTTGGCCGCGCCTGAACCCGAGGCTTCCGAGTACATCCCGGTCGTGCGCTACGCCCGCTACACACTGGTCGAACTGGCACCCATGGCGGCGCAGCGCGACCTGTTGTTGCAGACCATCGACGTGTCCATGCCCGAGGATGCCCGCGCCACGGTCGGGGATGGGCTTCGGCACGTGCTCAAACGCAGCGGCTATGGCCTGTGCCAGACCGCGCATGCCGTGATCGAGCTGTACGCGCTGCCGTTGCCGGCGGTACACCTGCACCTCGGCCCCATGACCTTGCGCGATGCGCTGCTCACGCTGGCTGGCCCGGCCTGGGAACTGCACGCGGATGACCGCGCACGGCAAATCTGCTTCGAGCGGCCCGGCGATCGCGCGGTCGCCGAGTCCCCATCCGAGCCACCCGCCACCGAGGCGGTGCAGACGTTCCCGCTGGCACCCATGGTTTCGGGAGGCCAGCCATGAACGCCCCGCAACCTGCCCAGCGATCGACCGCCGCCGTGGTGGTGCAGAGCCTGATGTGGCTCTGGTTGATCTTCCTCAGCGTCTTGGCGGCCCTGGGCTACCAGGCCCTCAGCGACCAGGCCGACCAGGAGCGGCTGGATTCCCGCCTGCAACGCCTGGAAGCGCAGGCAACTGGCTTGGCCGAGACGATCGAGGCCATCCAGCAGCGCCCGGCCGTCGCGACGGACGCTGACCTCAAAGACACCCGCCAGATTCTGGAAGCACGCGCGGCCCAGGTCGAGAAATCTCTCAGTGGCTACGCAGCGGCCGACGACCTCCAGGCGCTGCGCGCGGAGGTCGAGCAGATCAAGGCGCGCCAAGCCGCCGCGCGTGCCACCGCACCCGCCCAGCGGCGCGCATCGCGCACGTCCGCCGCCTCCAAGACCGAGCTGCCGCCGCTGCCATTCCGCGTCGTCGGCGCCGAACTGCGCGCCGGCCAGCGCAGCGTGTCCGTCGCGCCGAGCATCGGGGACTTCACGCCCGCCCAACTTCAGGTGCTGCTGCCCGGGGATGCGGTCGGCCCGTGGCGCCTGCAGGCGATCGAGGGCAACACCGCAGTGTTCCAGGCCGGCAACCAGACCCGCCGCGTGGCGATTCCCTGACCGGAGCACCCCATGAAGCCGTCGATCCTCCTTTTCGCGGTCCTGGTGGCGTCGTCGCAATGGCCCGCCTGGGCGCAGCAGCCCGCAACGACCTCGGCGCGCAACGCACAGAGCCAGGAGCGCCCGCTGGCCGCCCGCGTGCTGGACGACCGGGTGGCAACCGAATGGGGCTTGCAGCCACAAGAATGGGCACGCTACCGCGAGCTGATGGATGGGCCGCTGGGTATCTACTCGCCCAACCTGGACCCGCTGTCCGCCCTGGGCATCGAAGCTCGCACGGACGAAGAACGGCGCCGCTATGCGGAACTGCAGGTGCAGGTGGAAGCGCGCCGCGTCGAGAAGCTGCTCGCCTACCAGCGCGCCTACGACGAGGCCTGGCAGCGCCTGAATCCGGGGATGCAGCGCGTGAACCTGCCCGACGACAAGCCGGGCGCCGGCCCATCCAGCAGTCCCTTGCGCGGCAGCGGCCGCATGGCGGTGTTCGTCAAGGACGGCTGCGCAGCCTGCGGACAGCTCGTGCAGCGCCTGCAATCCTCGGGCGCGGAGTTCGACCTGTACATGGTGGGCAGCCGCCAGGATGACGCGCGCATCCGCGACTGGGCCAAGCGCGCGCAGATCGACCCGGCGCGCGTGCGCGCCGGCAGCATCACGCTCAACCACGACGGCGGCCGCTGGCTGTCACTGGGCCTGCCCGGCGATCTGCCCGCCGCCGTGCGCGAAGTGAACGGCCAATGGCAGCGCCAGCCGTAGCCATGCCCCTGCGCGCACTGGTGCTCACTGCCGGCCTGTATGCCGTTGCCGCCCTGGCCCAGGAGGTTCCGCCACCGGCTTACCAGCTTGCCGCCCAGCGCGCAGGCATCCCCTCGACCGTGCTCTACGCCGTGGCCTTGCAGGAGAGCGGCATCCGGCGCAACGGGCGCCTGGTGCCGTGGCCGTGGTCCCTCAACGTCGCCGGCCAGTCGCGCCGCTTCGCCACGCGCGCCGACGCCTGCGCTGGCCTGCAGCAGGCGATGCGCGCCACGCCGCACACGCGCATTGATGCGGGCCTGGGCCAGATCAACCTCGGCTACCACAAGCACCGCTTTACCGGCGCGTGCGACCTGCTGGATCCGTATCGCAACCTGGCCGTTGCCGCCGAGATCCTGAAGGAGCAGCACACCCCCGGCGAGGACTGGCTGCTGGCGATCGGCCGCTACCACCGCCCCGCAGGCGGCGAGCCCGCCGCCCGCTATCGGCGCAGCGTGTCGCGCCACCTTGCCCGCGTGCAGGGCACGCGACCAGCCGCCGCGGTCCTCGCGGCGCGCCAGGAGACCTCCCCATGACGAAACCCCATCCCGCCCATCTCGCGTTCACGGGCCTACTCATGCTGCTGTCAGGCCTGCCGCTGGCCTCGCGTGCCGGCGAGCCACTGATCGTTGTCGAGGACCGTGGCGGCACGTCGGCATTGCCGTACTACGAAGCCCTGAATCTCCAGCCGCGCGCCAACGCACCGGCGCGGCCGTCCATCCCGACGCCCCAGGTTCCTGCCACACGGGCGGACGAAGCCGCGATGCTGCCGGTGCGCAGCGCCAAGCTCACGCCCGGCACCGTCGCGCGACGGGTGATCGAAGCGCCCGGCCTGCGGCCGTTCGTGGTCATCGGCGACGACGAGGCTTCCCGGGCCTGGTTGCAGCGCCGCGCCGCCGCTTTGCGCGAACGTGGCGCGGTCGGCCTGGTCGTCAACGTCGAGACCGCGCAGGGCCTGGCGCGGCTGCGCGCCCTGGTGCCGGGCGTGCCGCTCGCGCCCGTGGCCGGCGACGACCTGGCCGATCGCCTGGGCCTGCGGCACTACCCGGCGCTGATCACGGCCACCGGCATCGAGCAATGAAGCCATGTCGGGCAAACAGCCGGTCGAGGTTCTGCTACGCCCAGCGGTGGAGCTATACACCGTCGCGGCGTGTGCAGGCGCCGCGTTTCTGTGCCTGGTGGCCCCATGGTCGCTCGCGCTGAGCCCGGCCATGGGCATCGGCAGCGCCTTGGCGTTCGGCGCCTACGGCGCGATCCGCTACCGCGATGCCCGCATCATCCTGCGCTACCGGCGCAACATCCGCCGTCTGCCGCGTTACGTGATGACCAGCAAGGACGTGCCGGTCAGCCAGCAGCGCCTATTCGTGGGGCGCGGCTTTCTCTGGGAGCAGAAGCACACGCATCGGCTGATGCAGACGTACCGGCCCGAGTTCCGCCGCTACGTCGAGCCGACGCCGGCCTACCGGCTGACCAGGCGCCTGGAGGAACGGCTGGAGTTCGCGCCATTGCCGCTCTCGCGCCTGCCGAAGCTCACCGGCTGGGACGCGCCTTTCAACCCCGTGCGCCCGTTGCCGCCTGTCGGCGGCCTGCCAAGGCTGCACGGCATCGAGCCCGACGAAGTGGACGTCAGCCTGCCGCTGGGCGAGCGCGTCGGGCACTCGCTGGTGCTGGGCACCACGCGGGTGGGCAAGACGCGCCTGGCCGAGTTGTTCGTCACGCAGGACATCCGTCGCAGGAATGCTGCCGGCGAGCATGAGGTCGTCATCGTCATCGACCCCAAGGGGGATGCCGATCTCTTGAAACGGATGTACGTCGAAGCCCAGCGCGCTGGCCGCGAAGGCGAGTTCTACATCTTCCACTTGGGCTGGCCGGAAATCAGCGCCCGCTACAACGCCGTGGGCCGCTTCGGTCGGATCTCGGAAGTGGCGACACGCATCGCGGGGCAGCTCTCCGGCGAAGGCAACAGCGCGGCGTTCCGCGAGTTCGCATGGCGCTTCGTGAACATCATCGCCCGCGCCCTGGTGGAACTGGGGCAGCGCCCGGACTACATGCTGATCCAGCGCCACGTCATCAACATCGACGCGCTGTTCATTGAGTACGCCCAGCACTACTTTGCCAAGACGGAGCCCAAGGCCTGGGAGGTGATCGTCCAGATCGAGGCCAAGCTCAACGAGAAGAACATCCCAAGGAACATGATCGGGCGCGAGAAGCGTGTGGTGGCGCTGGAGCAATACCTCTCCCAGGCGCGCAACTACGACCCTGTGCTCGATGGCCTGCGCTCGGCGGTGCGCTACGACAAGACCTACTTCGACAAGATCGTTGCATCGCTGCTGCCGCTGCTGGAAAAGCTCACGAGCGGCAAGATCGCCCAGCTCCTGGCGCCGAACTACTCCGACCTGGCCGACCCGCGCCCGATCTTCGACTGGATGCAGGTGATCAGGAAGCGCGCCGTCGTCTATGTCGGCTTGGACGCGCTGTCCGATGCGGAGGTCGCCGCAGCGGTCGGCAACTCGATGTTCAGCGATCTCGTCTCGGTGGCTGGGCACATCTACAAGCACGGAATCGACGATGGCCTGCCGGGCGCATCGGCTGGTGCGCGCGTGCCGATCAACGTGCATGCGGACGAGTTCAATGAATTGATGGGTGACGAGTTCATTCCGCTCATCAACAAGGGCGGTGGCGCGGGCCTGCAAGTCACCGCCTACACGCAAACGCTTTCGGACATCGAGGCCCGCATCGGCAACCGCGCGAAGGCCGGCCAAGTGATCGGGAATTTCAACAATTTATTCATGTTGCGCGTGCGCGAGACGGCCACCGCGGAACTGCTGACGAGGCAGTTGCCGAAGGTCGAGGTCTATACGACCACCATCGTCTCGGGCGCGACGGACAGCTCAGACATCCGCGGCGCGACGGACTTCACGTCGAACACCCAGGACCGCATCAGCATGGCCAGCGTGCCGATGATCGAGCCGTCACACGTCGTCGGTCTGCCCAAGGGCCAATGCTTCGCGCTGCTGCAGGGCGGCCAGCTTTGGAAGGTGCGCATGCCGCTTCCGGCGCCAGACCCCGATGAAGTGATGCCGACGGACTTGCAGCAACTGGCCGGGTATATGCGCCAGAGCTACAGCGAGGCCACGCAGTGGTGGGAGTTCACCAGTTCCGCAGCCTTGCCGCATGCAGCCTTGCCCGACGACCTGCTGGATGACGCCGCTCCAGCCGAGCCTGACGCGGTGGCCACCGGCGCCGACGACAGCACCGGCGAGGCCGCACCATGAAGGATGCCGCCTCGACCGCGCAGCGGGAGCAGAACCAGCGCCAGGGGCTGATCGTCGGCACCATCACCTTGCCGTTCCGGCTGCTCGGGGTGCTCATCGGCTCGCTGCTGTTCTCGATCGTGGTGGAGTGCGTCGGCATGCACCTGTTCTGGAAGGACCAGGGCTGGCGCCACTCCCAGCAGATGCTGCAGTACGAACTCGGGCACCTGTCCAACCACTTCACGCGCAGCGTGGTGGTGCAGGAGCCCGGGCGCACGGCGCACGAGCTGGTGGATACCGGGTACGAGTGGGTGTTCGTGCGCTCGGGGTTGCTGGAGCGCATGAGCCAGACCGCCGAGCGCGCCCGCGCGGCCAGCCACGGGCAGAGCCGCAACTTCCGCTACTACATCAGCCAAGTCTATGTCTGGGCCGAAAGCTACCTGATCGCTGCGGCCTTCACGACGCTCACCTTCCTGGTGCGCCTGCTGGTCCTGGTACTCACGCTGCCGCTGATCCTCACTGCAGCATTCGTCGGCCTGATCGACGGCCTGGTGCGACGGGATGTGCGCCGGTTCGGCGCGGGCCGCGAATCCGGCTTCATCTACCACCGCGCGAAGGCCAGCCTGATGCCGTTGGCCGTGCTGCCTTGGGTCACCTATCTCGCACTGCCCATAGCGGTGCATCCTCTGGTCATCCTGCTGCCCAGCGCGGCGTTGCTGGGGATGGCAGTCAGCCTGACCGCAGGCAGCTTCAAGAAGTACTTATGAGGTGACACGGGCGGCACTGCTCTGCAAAGCCGTGTGCCGTTCATCGGTTCTGCAGGGTATCAAGAGCAGCATCCAACGCCGTAACCGCCTCGACGACCGTTCTTACCGTCGCCCGATCGAACTCATGATCGCGCTGAGCGTCGTGCACACCGCTATTGAGGTAACCCCATTCAATACTCGTACCGCTGACATTGAGCAGCCTGACCAACGCCCCTACGGCATCCGGCGCACCCGCATGTTGCGCCGCGATACGCTCGACGGCCGACCGCAACTTGGTGCATTTATTGTTCAGCTCCCAAGGCGCGCGGGGCCCGCTCAGCTTGATGTCGATCCGGCCGTCCGCCCGCCGACCCAGCCACGTCCACAGGCGGTCCGTCAGACTCTCCAGCGCCGGCCGGGCCTGGCGCAGTGCCTCGCGTTTCTCGTCAGCCGCCAACGCCTGCTGGGCCAGAAGAACATAGTTCTTCGCTGGCGGGTCGCTGTCGACCCGCAGTTCGTGCTCTCCCTGATGCGGGAGAAACTTGTAGCGCTTGATGGCCGCGGCGCGGCGCACGCCCAACTCCTGCTGGATGCGGTGCAGGAACTCCTCTGCGTGCGAGGTGAGGATAACCTGCTTGCCGTGGAGCAAACCGTCCTCGAAGAAGGTACGCCAGATGCCATCGCGATGGTCGTCGTCTATCGCATTGACGACGTCATCGAAGATGACCACGGGGCAGCCCTGCGCGAGGTTCTTGGCAAGCAGAATCGCCAGACCCAAGCATTTGATGTGCCCTTCGCTGAAGACGATCAACGCGTCGTAGCGCACGCCCGGCTCGCCGGCGAACTCCACCTCGATCTTGCCGTTCTCGGCCACGGGCAACCACAGCGCGTGCAGCAGATCGCCGGGCGGATCGGCCCGGTTGAATGCGTTGTAGAGATGGCGGGCTTGGTCTCCCAGCCCCTGTAGCAGAACCCCCGGCAGAGCGGTCAGGTATGCCTGAATCTCGGGTAGGAAGCCGTCGTAGGCGGCCTTGACCCGCTGATGGTGCACCACCACCGGCATTTCGTCCGTGGCCGCCTGGATCAGGCCGCGGTTCGCGTCGTCGAATTGGGCCACGGTTTGGCGGGCGGCCGCCAGCTCCTGATCCGCAGTCGTGCGCATGGTCCGCAGCCGTTCGATCTCCAGCTGATGCTGTTGCAGGCGGTCCCGCTCCTGGGCCATCGCGCCGCGCTGGGCATGCACGTCGCGCGCCTGCGCGTCGAAGCCTTCGATGATCTGTGCGATCCGTAAGAGGGCTTGCCAGGCGCGCTGGTCCCCATTCACCCAGCCGCCGAGCCAATTGCCCGCCGACGTGGGAGGCAGCAGTGGCAGGCCCGCGGCCTGCGATTCGGCAGGACAAGCGACCCCAGCCGCCGCCACCACGCGGCGCATTTCGTCCCACAGCGCTCGGACCGCCTCGCTCAACTGCGTCCGATGCCCGGCCTCTTGCTGCTGCAGGACGGCCAGTTGCGCGAGCTGCTCCAGGCCCATTCGCGCCCTGGCGAACGGGTCCTGTGCCACAGCGGCCAGTCCGGTTCCACATGCCGGACACGCGGTCGCCCCGTCCGCCAACGCTTGCACGGCCTCGTAGAGCTTCGCGTACGACACCTCGCCCGCGCGGGCCGCGAGTTGCGCGGAAGACGCTTGCCACAGTCCCTGGACGCGGTAGGCCTCTGCCAGCAACGCTTGCAGGCGGGCCTGGGTCACCTCGTGAATGGCAGGCGGGTTGGCGTCCAGCTGAGCCTGGACATACGGTAGCCGTCCTTGCTGCTGCGGCGTACCCAGCAGCCAGTCCACGCAGGCTTGATAGGTCGCGCCAGGTGACATGCGCTGCGCCAAAGCTTGTTCCAGGCCCTCGACCGCTGCGATCTTCTGCGGGTAGGCGGCGATGGTCTGTTCGGAGTTCGCCAACCGCAGGCGACGCTGCGCCAGCTGCGCCGCCTGCACGCCGGCAAGCATCAGGTCCTGATCGAGCGAGGGGTTGAAGCCGCGCACGAACTCGCTGAACTGGTCCACGCCGAACAGGGTGGCGATGAGCTGGCGCTGATCGCTCGGGGTCCGCGCGGCGATTCGGGCGAAATCGTCGAGGCGGTTCTTCTCGATGAAGCAGAAGCGATACTCAGCTTCGTCGGGCTGGACGGCCTGCGCTTCGCCCGCCGCCGTAGACGACAGGACTGGCGCGACGTGGCGGCGCAGGCGAGCGTTGTTGCAGTACGTCCGCTGGTCGACCCGCTTGGCCTGCGCTTCGCTGATCGAACCGAGCATCGCCACTTCCAAGGCTTCGCAGAAGCTGCTCTTGCCGGTGCCGTTGGCACCGTAGACCAAGGTGATGTCATGGCTGAGGTCGAACGTCTCCTGCCGCATGAATCCTCGAAACGGCCCGACTTCGAGCTGGTGCAGTCGCCCGAGCGCCGGCCCGTTTTCGGGGCCGCGCGCGTCCCCGTCGTAGGCGACAGGCATCTGCGCCAGATGCGCGATGGCCAGCGGCGCCAAGCGCGTGGAGCGCCCCCGGCGTGCAGCACCGACCTCGGCCAGTGGCTGCAGGTGATCGAGCACCAGGTGCGCCAGCCGGCGCACGTCGTCGTGCACGTGCCGCTGCGCCAAGTGCGCCAGGAACCGGTGGTACTCCGAACGTATGCTTGCCACAGCGCCCCCTCACTTGGTCAACCACTGACCGTAAGCCTCCACATCGATCATGGGGACCGTTCCACTGAACTGAAGCTGCGCGATCAGCTTGAAAAGAAACGCGGTCGCCGGCTTGTTTTCGTTGGTGTAGCTGTACGCGCCGCTGGCTTGGTCATAGAAAAAGTGCCCGTGGGCGGCAACGCATCCGATGTCCAGACGCCCCTCGGTGAGGTTTGCGTTCAGCGCCTTGTCCATGGATGGACCCAATGCAGGACTCCATTCGCTCTCGAAGGTGAGCAAGCCACCCAGAATCGGAATCAACGGCTTCGCTGGGTAGGTCCCGCCAGCGTGCGGGATCGGCAGGCTCGTGCGGTGCAGCCTGCGCACACTGGCGACCTTCTCCTGGGCATAGGCCACAAGCCCCGCGTCAGCCGTCTGCTTGGCCTCGAAAACGGCGTACACGCTTTCGGCTGGAATGATCGTCTCGTTCTCGTAGGTGAAGATAAAAGGCGAATATTGCCGATCAAACACCACCACATCGATCTGCTGGCTGAAGTTCCCCAGGCTGTCCACCACATGCGCCTTGGCCGCCTGGTACCGTTTGGGCAGATAGGTATCCAGCATGTCGATCCAGACGTTCTCGCTCGCATCCCCCTTCGTACCCGGGTGACCGAAGGTCTTGCGTACTACGGACAAGCGCTGCTGGATGTCCTCATGCAGGGACGACAGGAGCTGGGAAAGCGACCACTGGGACATGCTGTACCTCGATGGGACGTGTATGGAAGCCGATGGAATCAGGACAGTGGGAACTTGGGGCCAAACAGTGCGCGCCAGGCGCGAAGCGCTTCGATATTGCGACCACGACGCGCGTGGTCGATGGCGATGCTTGCGTCTTGGCTCGCCTGGAACAGCAGCTGCTGCGCGCGCTGCTTGCGCGCGGCATCCATATCGTTGCTGATCGCCGGGCCAAGTCCGGCGGGATCCGGCCACTCGTCATGAACTCGATCGGCAAGCGTGGCAAAGAACGACTGGATCTCGCGATCGAACGATCCTCCCCAGCCGCCGTAAAGACACTCAAGGGCCATTACCTCGATCAGGAACGAGGGCTTCACCGGCTTCAGATCGCCGTGCTTGGGATTGTTGTTCCAGTACTTCACCATGCGCACGAGACCTTTCCACTCATTGCCATAGGCTTGGTGCGCTGCGGTCGCCTTGTCCTTATGGATCTCCGGGTCCGTCTTGATCCACTTTCCGGACGCCGTATCGGGGATCTCATACTGGTCGCCGGTATCGAATGCGGGCACCGCATCCACGCTGACCACCCGGTAGTCCGTGTTGTCCTCCGCGTCGATGTGAACACCGAAATCCACGTTGATCGAGCGCGCCTGTTTGCGCACGGCCGCCGAACCGTATTTCTCCACCAATGCAGAGTGGAAATCATCCAGCACTACCGATGCGGCCTTGCCGTGGTAATGCTTCTCCGAGTCCTTCAGCACGAAGAAGATGTCGATATCCTTGAGCGGCTTCGTCTTCGTGTATCGAGCATAGGAACCGGTCAGGAAGCTGCGCGCAATGCCGAACTTGGTCTGCAGGTAGTCCCGCACTTCGTTCTGGCGTTGCGAGGCATTCTTCTGTTCGCGTTCGTTGAGTTCCAGACGCGACTTGAACTTGCGAAAAGCTTCATCGATCGACAGCATCAGCGTTGCCTCCAATATCCGGCCTGACCCGCCAGGCCGCTGTGTTCGACAGTCGAGCCTAGGCTCTGCTTGACCATTCCATCCGTCGAGCGATAACTTCCTTTGCTCCATCCCTCCACATCAGGTCGCCCTGGCTTTGTATCGAGCATTAACTTGTACTTGGCCTGCGATGGCAGCAGCCCAGCTTTCTTGATCGCGTACTTCAACTGCTCGGTATCTGTCCAGAAGCTGCCGTCGCCATCGGACCACCCATACACGATGTCGATATCCCATCGGGTCACGAGCTTGTCGGTTGCCGGGTTGTAGATCTCCAGAATCACCTTGCGCAGATCACCGGTCCCGAGCCACGTCTTGATGGCTCGGGTATTGCTCTCCCAGCGATCCGCAAAGTGCTCAGGGTCCAGCCCACTGAGCAGGATGATGTCTTTCAAGCTCTTGAGGATGTTGTCGGTCACATAGGTAACCGAGTGCGTGTACGAGTAGGTGGCGACGGTGCTCATGACTTGAGGAAACCTCCGAGGTCGAGCGACAGCGCTTGCCCAGCATCGGCCTGCGCCTGCGTGGCAATTCCTTGGCTCAAGTCCCGTGCAATGATGCGAGAACTGTGCTTTTTGAGCGCGCTTTGCACCCAGCCGAGCTGCTCCTTCGGACACGGCAGCGAGACTCCCCAGTCTCCCTTCAACGGCTCGAACCCCAAGACTTCTTCGTTGGCATCATCACCATAGATCGCGTCTTCGTCGAAGAGGCAGTAGATCCTGGTCCGTGGTCCATCGCATGTCGCAACGATGGGCGCGCTCTTGGGTGCCTGGTCGGCGATCAAGCTGGCGGCCACGCCCGTCACGGCCCTGAGTTCAGAGCGAGCCGTGCCGTCCTTGCCCTGAGTGAGCAGTTCGACAATGGCATCCCATGTCTGCAACGCATCGCGGTGCGGCGAGCTGCGAAACGTCCGGCTGACAACGGTGGTCATTTTTGCTTCCCTCCTTGAAGGCGCATTTGCTTTGCCTGTCGTATCGCACTGCGCAAGTGCTCTACGGAAAGCTTGTTCGGATCGATAGCCACTTGCGGGTCGGCCGCGAGGGCGTTGGCTACGACCTTGCGAATGGCCCGACCATCCAATCCGACGCACTCGCCAGCGCACGCGTCGAACTGGTGAGCCGAGGAAAGCTTGCCAATCCCCGGAAATGTCTTTGCCAGGCCATTCAGGCAGTCCACTAGGATCTGCTTGCAGGCATCCTTGCCGGGCAGTGGCACCTCCATCACCATGTCGCAACGAGATAGGAAGGCACTGTCGACGGCCTGTGGGAAGTTGCTGGTGGCCACGAACAGCAGATGCGGGTTGCGTTCGGCCAACATGTCCAACTGCACCAACACCGCGTCGGTGGCCCGGTGCACATCAACCGGGTTGGCTTCCAGGCTGAGCTTCGCTCGATCAGCCGCAAGCGTTTCGACCTCGTCCAGAAGGACGATCGTCGGGCCCGCCGCTGCGGATTCTGCGATCGATTGCGAGAACAGGTCTGCCACGGCGCGTTGAGTCTTTCCCATTGCAGAGCTCGTCAGCGTGTGAGGCTCCACTTCCAGCAATCGAAACTTCGCAGAAGAAAAAGATTCGGCCACACGATGCGCCAAGCCCCGTGCCAAGGAGGTCTTCCCAGTCCCCGGCGGGCCGACCAACAAGATCACGCCGTGCAGGGGGAGTACCGTGCGCTCCACCTTGGGGCGCACCGTGAAGTTGACGATCGCTTGTGACAGCAACTGTTTTTTGATGGCTTCGTCCATCACGATCGAATCCCACAAGTCACCCAGCGACTTATCCGGCAGCTTCCAGCTTCGATGGATGCCTTTCGGCAAAGTGGCGTCTGATGAAGGATTCTTGGTCATCCGTGGCTCTCGGCGGGTCAGAGAATGGTGCGATAGGTCGCCAGCACCTTGGTCGTTTGCACAAGGCCTTGGCGCAGCAGGATTTCGAGATAGCGGTCCACATCGATCGGCGGATGCTTGAGTTGGGCACGCTGGCGCTGCGCAGCCGACACTACGGCGGCCGCATCCAGATCCAGCAGGTTGTCCACAAACTCATCGGGGTGCTGCGATTCGATGCCGTACGGAGCCAGCAGATCGTTCGGGAAATCACGTTCGTTGAACGTCACAATCACGCTCGCACCGCAGCGAATCGCCGCAGCCAGGACGTGCCGATCGTTCGGATCGGGTAATGTCAGGCCTGCCACGAGCGCTTCGTAGCCCTCCACCAAGCCGTCCGGAATGGCCCTGTCCATGAGATCCGACGTCCTGTCGACCTGAACCCGGGTGAGATCGGGGCGGTTGATCAACAGATTGCGTTTCCACTCCTCATGAATGGCTTGGCTCCACCGCGCCCGGAAGCGGCCAGACAGGCCGAGCCACATCAGGAAATCCCGCAGTGGCGCGGGATATAGAACGCACGCGTCGTAGACGGCGGTGAATGGGGAATGCCTCATTCGTATCCCATTCCCAACTCTTGCGACTGCTGAGCGAGTTCGGCCATCGCCTGCTCACTGGCGCGCTCGCGCGCTTCCTTGTACTGCATCAGATCGGCGAACCTCACCCTGCGGTGCTTGCCGGTGCGATGAAATGCCAACACCCCATCTTCTAGCAGCTTGACGAAATGGGGACGGGACACGTTGAGCAAGTCCGCCGCCTCTTGGGTCGTCAGCTCTGCATGGACGGGCACCACCTTTACTGCATTGCCATCGGCCAACTCGGCCAGGATGTCGACCAGCAGGCGTAAAGCCGAGGTAGGCAGTTCCACCTGATGAGCCTGTTTGTGGTCATCAAAGATCTGGATGTGCTGCGTCTCGAACTGGGTTGCGAGGTAAGCCGCCAAGGCACGTTGACCCTGGACGGCTGCCTTAACCTCTCCCGCGGCGGGAAGGGTCATCTTGGATTGGGCAGTGGCGGTGGTCATGGGTAGCTCCTAAGCGAAAACGGTTGCAGAGCCGATCATATTCGAAACACTCGAAAAACGCAATAATCGAAACTCCACCCGGGCTTTTGTAGGTTCGCTCGCGGTATGCCCAATCCGGTCGTCCGCCAGTTCCTATTGTTTGCGGCCTAAAACAGCCCTGATCTCCACGATCACCCCATTGCTGATCACACAGGAATGGCGCGATGGTGGCTTCGATCTGGCTGCGCGCCGCGCATCGCGGCGTGCCCACTTTTCTCGTGACGGCCCTCCTGCTGGGTCAGTCCCAGATGGCCTTGGCCGAGTCTCCGGCACAGCGCCAGGAGCTGGTCGCCGCACTGCGCCAGCTCGACGCGCTGGAGCGCACCGTCGCGGACAGCGCCGCGCATGCCCCCATCCAGCCGGGCGAGCGCTACCACTTCGACTACCCGCGGCTGCTGGCTGACCTGGCGCGCGTTCGCGCCGGCATCCAGTTTCACCTGACGCCATCGCGCGCTCAGCCGCGCGACCCCTCCGAACTGGCCGGCGACTACCGCACCGAGCGGGCGGCCGAGCCGCTGCCGGCGACGACTGCGGGGGGCAAGCAATGAACGGCGCCCAGGTCTCGGCATTTCAAGCCAACAGCGGCATCGCGCCTTCCGCAATGGCGACCGTCCTGGTCGGCGTCGTGTTCGCGGTCCTGCTCGTGTGGGGCGTCTGGGCCATCCGAACGGCCTACGTGGGGTGGTCCGAGAGCCGCCTCAACCAGCGCCAGTTCCTCGGCGTCTGCATCCGCTTCGTCGCGATGTACCTCGTCCTGAGTTTCTTCCTTCTGTCCTGACCTGAAAGGCCCGACCATGCACAACCGCATCCTCACTTCCCGTCTCGCCCAGCGCGCCGCCATGGCCCTGGGCGCCGCCGCGCTGCCCGCGCTGTCGTTCGCGCAAGGCCTGCCGCAGTTGGAGAACCCGACCCGCGGCACCGGCAACGGCATCATGGAAACGATCAGGAACTACGGCTACGACATCATCATGCTCGTAGCCCTCCTGGTCGTGGCGTCGATGTTCATCGGCGTCTGCTACCACGCCTACGGCACCTACGCGGAAATCCACACCGGCCGCAAGACCTGGGGCCAGTTTGGCCTCACCGTCGCGATCGGTGCCGTGCTGCTCGTGATCGGCATCTGGCTGCTCACCGAAGCCACCGGCATCCTGTAAGGCGAGGCCGGTATGTCCGAGCAGCAGCACGTCCGTGCGGACGGGACGGTCACGTTCCTTCCGCATCGGCTCAACCGCCACCCTGTTGTCGTGCGCGGCCTCACCGCCGACGAACTGTGGATCTGCTGCGGCCTGTCCGGCGCCGCCGGCCTGCTGGTCGGCGCGCCGCTGTCCTGGGTGTTCCGCACGATCGCCATCGCGCCGACGTTCGTCGTCCTGGGCGTGGCCCTGGGCGTCTTCATCGGCGGCGGCATCCTGCGCCGGCTCAAGCGCGGGCGCCCCGACACCTGGCTGTACCGGCAACTGCAATGGCGCATCGCCACGCGCCATCCACTGATGGCGGGATGGGTAGGCGGCCACGTGCTGATCTCGCGCTCCGGCTTCTGGTCCACCCGAAGGTCCGTTGCAAGGGGGGCACGATGAGCCGCTTCAAGAACGAGATCACCCACCTGCAGGCGCACATCAAGACCTTGCGCCTGGGCGCGGGCGCGCTGGTCATTGTCGCCCTGGTCATGGGCGGCGGCTGGTGGAGCGCGCCGCGCGACCTGACCATCCACGTCCCGCCCGACCTGCGCTCTGGCAGTACCCGCAAGTGGTGGGAAGTGCCGCCCGAATCGGTCTATGCGTTCACGTTCTACGTGTTCCAGACGCTGAACCGCTGGCCGACCAATGGCGAAGAAGACTACTCGCGCAACCTCCACACGCTCTCGCCGTACCTCACCCCGTCCTGCCAGGCCTTCCTTCGCGCGGACTACGACTACCGCCGCTCCACCGGCGAGCTACGCCAGCGCGTGCGCGGCATCTACGAGATTCCCGGCCGCGGCTATGGCGACGACCCCACGGCGCGCGTGCGCACCGTGTCCGATCGCGACTGGGTGGTGACGCTGGACATCACGGCGGACGAGTACTACGGCGCCGAGCAGGTCAAGCGCGCCCTGGTGCGTTATCCGATCAAGGTCACGCGGGTGGACGTCGATCCCGCCCGCAACCCGTTCGGCCTGGCGCTGGACTGCTACGAAGGCGCGCCCCAGCGCATCAGTGCACCGGAGCCGGCGCGCCCGGCGTCGAGTGGCCTGTCTCCGCAAGCGCCTCAAGGAGGAAACACCCCATGAAGCATCCTGTACTCGCGCTGCTGGGGCTACTGGCCGTGGCCGCGGCACCCGTCGCCCAGGCGGTGGAGATCCTGCGTTGGGAACGCATGCCACTGGCAGTGCCGCTGAAGGTCGGTCAGGAACGCATCGTGTTCATCGACCGGAACGTGCGCGTGGGCGTGCCCGCGGGCGTGGGCGAACGCCTGCGCGTGCAGAGTGCGGGTGGCGCGGTGTACCTGCGCGCCAGCGAGCCGATCGAGCCCACGCGGTTGCAACTGCAGGACGCCGACACGGGCGCGCTGATCCTGCTGGACATCGCAGCCGAACCGCCCAAGGACGGGGAAGCCGAGCTGGAGCCGGTGCGCATCGTCGAGGGTGACAGCGCACCGGGACGCTATGGCGAGCAGGCCGACAGTGCCGAGGCCCCGGCACGCGCCCAGGGCCAGGCAGGTGCGCGGACCGCGCGGCGCGAAACTCCGGTCCCTGTCGTGCTGACGCGCTTCGCCGCGCAGAACCTCTACGCACCGCTGCGCACCGTCGAGCCGCTTCCGGGCGTCATGCGGGTCAACCTGCCCCGCGACCTCGACCTGGACACACTGATGCCAACGCTGCCGGTGCGCGCGGTCGCGCTCGCGTCGTGGCGCCTGGAAGACCAATGGGTGACTGCCGTGCGCCTTACCAACACCGGCGCCGACTGGGTCGCGCTCGACCCGCGCGTGCTGCAAGGCGATTTCCTCACCGCCACCTTCCAGCACGAGGCGCTGGGCCCGCGCGGCACGCCCGAGGACACGACCGTCCTCTACCTGGTCACGGGCGGCCGCGGCCTCGCGCAGTCGCTGCTGCCGGCGATTCACCGCTTCGACCCTGCCGTGCATCTGCCGCAGCCGGACGGCGACGAGAACGCCAAGGAGGCCCGCCATGCGCAGTAACGGCCTGCTCAAGTGGCTGATGATCCCTGTCGCCATCCTGGTGCTGTTCGTCGGTATCCGGCTGTTCTCGGGTGGAGGCAGCACGGCGCCACCCGCGGCGGACAACGGCGCCCAGCTCACGCCCGAGGAAATGAAGGCGCTGGGCATCGAAGGCGACACCCCGCGCGACACCGTGGCGACGCTCGTTGCCCAAGTGAAGCAGTTGCGCACCGAGCTTCAGACCGCGCTCTCGGACAACAAGTCGCAGCGTGAAGAGAACCAGCGACTGCGCCAGCGCGAGAACTCCATCGACCAGCGCATCAACTCGGCGCTCGAATCCGAGCGGTCCAACCTGCGCCGCGACCAGGAGCAGGCGGCCAGCGCGCGCCAGCAGACCGAAGGGCTGCTCGCCGACCTGCAGCGGCGCCTGGACAGCATCGGCGGGCGCGGCGGCGGCCATGCGGACCTGCCCGTGGGCCTGGGGCTGCAGGGCGGCGACGAGGCCGGCATGGAGGGCGGCGTGCGGTGGGTCGAGCCGGACGACGCAAAGCCCGCCGAGGGGCGCAACGGCGGTCGTGGCGCGAGCGGCGGAATGAGCTTCCCCACGAGCTTCGGCCCGGCGCAGAGCACGCTCGAAACCACCGCGGAAACCGTGGCCAACGCGGGCGCCCGCGCCTCTGGGGTCAAGAGTGCCAAGCCGGTCTATACCGTGCCGACCAACTCCACGCTCATGGGTTCGGTCGCCATGACCGCGCTGATCGGCCGCGTGCCGATCGACGGCACGGTCAACGATCCCTATCCGTTCAAAGTCCTGGTCGGGCCGGACAACCTGACCGCCAATGGCATCGACATTCCCGACGTGGCCGGCGCCGTGTTCAGCGGCACCGCATCGGGCGACTGGACGCTTTCGTGCGTGCGCGGCCAGGTGCGCAGCATCACGTTCGTCTTCAACGACGGCACGATCCGCACGATCCCCGAAGACCGCGAGGGCAACCAGCAGAACAACCAGCAACGCGACGGCTTGGGCTGGATCAGCGACCCGCACGGCATCCCCTGCGTCAGCGGCGAGCGGCGCAGCAACGCCCAGCAGTACCTCGGCTCGCAGGCCCTGATCACCGCGGCCGGTGCCGGCGTGGCCTCGCTCATCGAGAGCGACAGCGGCCGCATGTCCTATGTCGGCTCGGACGGCTCCATCGGCACCGTGGGCATCACCGGCCAGGAAGCGGTCGGCCAGATTCTCGCGGGCGGTGTCCGGGACATGTCGGCCTGGGTCAACAAGCTCTACGGCCAGGCGTTCGCCGCCGTCTATGTGCAGCCCGGCGCCAAGGTCGCCGTCCACCTCGAAAAACCGCTCGCCATCGACTTCGATCCCGAAGGCCGCAAGGTCGATCACCGCGCAGGAGAAAGCCATGCTCTCGAACTCGATTAAGGGCCTGGTGCTGGCCCTCGCCGTCGCGGTGCTCGGCGGCTGCGCCACCAGCAAGGAAAAGCTGCTGACCCACGGTGACCGCACGATGATGGACATCTGGCAGCAGGAGGCCGGCGACGGCGGTGGCGCAGCCGGACGGAACGCCGGCCGCCAGCTGCTCGATGCGCGCCAGAGCCTGCGTCGGCCCCTGACCGACGCCGACGTGCAGGCCGCACCTGTCGAGCAGATGCGCTACACGCGCACCGCGCGCAATGAGGTCCACCGCCAGTTCCAGCGCCTGCCCAATCCCGATCTCGTGATGTACGTGTACCCGCATCTGGCCGGCACCGATCCCGTGCCGGTGCCCGGCTACACGACCGTCTTCCCGCTCTACCAGCGCATCCAGTACGCGATGCCGGGCGAGCGCGTGGAGGACTACTGATGCGGTGGAAACTCCCATGGCCGAAGCTGGCCGGCGCCGGCTCCAGTAGCCCGGCTAGCGATGAGCAGCCGGACAGCTGGCAGCGCCACGTCGAGGCCTTGCGCCAGGCCGGCATCCCCGAACCCGGTTCGGCAGTCCACGGCCGCAAGCCAGCGACCGTGGCCGACGAGCAGGCGCTGTACGACGTTGCGCCGTCCTTCGTGGAACTGCTGCCCTGGGTGGAGTTCTTGCCCGGGTCGAAATCGATGCTCCTGGAGGATGGCCAATCGGTGGCGGCGTTCTACGAACTGGTGCCGCTGGGCACCGAAGGCCGGGAACCCGGCTGGCTCGCGCATGCCCGCGACGCCCTGGAAAACGCGCTTCAGGACAGTTTCGATGAACTGGACGAGAACCCGTGGGTGCTCCAGCTCTATGCCCAGGACGAACCGAGCTTCGACCAGTACATGCAGACCTTGCGCGATTACGTGCAGCCACGTGCGCGCGGCTCGGCGTTCACCGAGTTCTACTTGCGCTTCTTCGGCCACCACCTGCGCGCTGTGGCCAAGCCCGGCGGCCTGTTCGAGGACACGGTGGTCACGCGGCTGCGCTGGCGCGGCCAGACGCGGCGGGTGCGCATGGTGATCTATCGCCGTGCAACTGGGCAGGCAAGCCGCCGCGGCCAGACGCCCGAGCAGATGCTGAACATCGTCTGCGACCGCCTGTGCGGCGGCCTGGCGAACGCCGGCATCCAGGCACGGCGCATGGTCGCAGCCGACGTCCACGACTGGCTGCTGCGGTGGTTCAATCCGCGCCCGGCGATGCTTGGACCGAGTGCAGAGGACCGGGAGCGCTTCTACGCGCTGGCGCGCTACCCCGACAGCACCGAAGAAAGCGAGGCCGGCGAAATCGAGCTGGCGAGCGGGCGGGATTTCAGCCAGCGGCTGTTCTTCGGCCAGCCACGCTCCGACGTGGAGCACGGCACCTGGTATTTCGACGGCATGCCGCACCGCGTGCTGATCACCGACCGGCTGCGCATGCCGCCCGGCACCGGACACCTGACCGGCGAGACCCGCAAAGGGGATGCCATCAACACGCTGTTCGACCAGATGCCGGAAGACACCTTGCTGTGTCTCACGATGGTCGCCACGCCGCAGGATGTCCTGGAAGCGGATCTCAACCACCTGGCGAAGAAGGCCGTGGGCGAGACGCTGGCGTCGGAGCAGACGTTGAAGGACGTGCAGGAAGCCCGCTCCCTCATCGGCAGCGCACACAAGCTCTACCGGGGGACGCTGGCATTCTACCTGCGCGGACGCGACGAAGCGGAACTGGACCGGCGCGGCCTGGACCTGGCGAACGTGATGCTCAATGCTGGCTTGCAGCCGGTGCGCGAGGACGACGAGGTGGCGCCGCTCAACAGCTACTTGCGGTGGCTGCCATGCTGCTACAACCCCGGCCAGGATCGGCGCAAGTGGTACACCCAACTGATGTTCGCTCAGCACGCGGCGAACCTGTCGCCGGTGTGGGGCCGCGCTCAAGGTACGGGGCACCCGGGCATCACGATGTTCAACCGCGGTGGCGGGCCGATCACCTTCGACCCGCTCAGCCGCCTGGATCGGCAGATGAACGCCCATCTGTTCCTGTTCGGCCCCACCGGCTCCGGCAAGAGCGCCACGCTCAACAACCTCTTGAATCAGGTCACGGCCATCTACCGACCGCGGCTGTTCATCGTGGAGGCTGGCAACAGCTTCGGCCTGTTCAGCGACTTCGCACGCATGCTCGGGCTGACGGTAAACCGGGTCAAGCTGGCCCCAGGTTCGGGCATCAGCCTCGCGCCATTCGCAGACGCGCGTCGGCTGATCGAGACGCCCAGCGACGTGCAGACGCTCGACGCCGACGCGCTGGATGAAGACCCGCCACCAGATGCCTCGGCCATGGAGGCGGACGAGCAGCGCGACGTGCTCGGCGAACTGGAGATCACGGCGCGGCTGATGATCACGGGCGGAGAGGACAAGGAGGAAGCCCGGATGACGCGGGCTGACCGCTCGCTGATCCGTCAGTGCATCCTCGACGCCGCCGAGCACTGCGTGGCCGACAAACGCACGGTGCTTACGCGCGACGTGCGCAACGCGTTGCGCGCCCGCGGCCAGGACCCGACGCTGCCCGAAATGCGCCGCGTGCGGCTGCTGGAGATGGCGGATGCGATGGACATGTTCTGTCAAGGCACGGACGGCGAAATGTTCGACCGCGACGGCACGCCGTGGCCCGAAGCCGACATCACCTTGGTTGACCTCGCGACATACGCCCGCGAGGGCTACAACGCGCAGCTCTCCATCGCTTACATCAGCCTGATCAGCACGGTGAACAACATCGCCGAGCGCGACCAATACCTGGGACGCCCGATCATCAACGTCACCGACGAAGGCCACATCATCACGAAGAACCCGCTGCTCGCGCCCTACGTCGTGAAAATTACAAAGATGTGGAGGAAATTGGGGGCCTGGTTCTGGCTCGCGACGCAGAACATCGACGACCTGCCGCGCGCCGCGGAGCCCATGCTCAACATGATCGAGTGGTGGATCTGTCTCAGCATGCCGCCCGATGAAGTTGAGAAGATCGCGCGGTTCCGCGAACTCTCGCCCGCGCAGAAGGCGCTGATGCTTTCGGCGCGCAAGGAAGCGGGGAAATTCACCGAAGGCGTCATCCTCTCCAAGAGCATGGAAGTGCTGTTCCGCGCCGTGCCGCCGTCCCTGTACCTCGCCCTCGCGCAGACAGAACCCGAGGAGAAGGCCGAACGCTACCAGCTCATGCAGCAGTACGGCTGCACCGAACTGGAAGCGGCTTTCAAGGTGGCCGAGAAGATCGACCAGGCCCGCGGCATCGAGTCGCCGGCCCTGGAACTGTCGTAAACCGGAGAACGCCATGGAACAGAAACGTCCTTCCATTCCGATGCAGGTCCAGGCGTTCCGCCGTCGCCGCTGGCGGCCTCGCTGGCCCTGGGTATTGGCTGCTGCGCTGGTCGCGCTGCTGCTGATCTGGCTGGTGTCCCGGACGCCCGGCGAATCCTCAGCGCCGTCGCGCGCGCCGGTCAGCACGGCGCAGGTCGCTGGGCCACCCTGGCAGATGGGCAACCCGGAAGGCCGTTTCACGCTGACGCTCTATGCCGACCTGGAATGCCCGTTCTGCCGGGAGTATTTCCCGCAGCTCAAGCGCTGGGTCGGCAACAACACCGACGTGGCGCTGCAATGGCATCACCAGCCGCTGGCCGCGCACGAGCCTGCCGCGTCGGCCGAGGCACGTCTGGCCGAGTGCGCCGCCGAAGCGGGCGGGCATGCGGCGTTCTGGCAGGCGGTCGAATGGGTCTATGCCCACACGCGCAGCGACGGCCAGGGCTTGCCCGATGGCTTGCGTTACCCCGAAACAACGTCAGCCATCGAACAGTGCATGGCTAGCGAGCGCCCCAACGTGGCCATCCGCGCGCAGGCCGCGGAAGCCACCAAGAGCGGCGTGACCGCCACGCCGTCGCTGCGACTGCTCGATCGCCAGACGGGCCAGGCCATCCTGTTGCAGGGGCCGATCGAGGGCGATGCCTTGCTCTCGGCCATGGACCTGCTGGCGGCCGGGGAAATGGCCAGCGACGCGCCGGGTTCGCCCGCCACCCCCACATCCGAAATGCCTGCCGACGTTGTCGGCGACATGCCCAGGTAGCCCTCGGTCTTGAAGGCTACGGCGCGGCTCGCCGCGCTGACCGCTACCCGTTCGCTTTCGCATCCTGGCCGCGAACAATCACCGCCGCGCGGTGATGGATGCACCTTGTTCCGCTGTTTCCATCCCCAGGAGGGCTTGCCCTCCCAGGGTGGCGCCCTCCGCTCACTTTCTGGAGGTCCGCCATGTCTCTCGTCGCCAACGACTCCTGCGTGGAGCCACGTTTTGCCCCCATGTCCCAATCCGATGACTGGATCATCCGGCAAGCCATCGCGCTGCTGGAGCAGCGGGTCTTCAAGAAGGGGCCATCCCTGGAGAGGCCTGCCGCCGTCAAGGACTACCTGCGCCTGAAACTGGCCGCCGAGCCCAATGAAGTCTTCGCCATCGTGTTCCTCAACAGCATGCACGAGGTGCTGGCCTACGAGCCGATGTTCAGAGGCACGATCCATTCGACCTCGGTGCATGCGCGTCCGATCGTGCAGCGTGCCTTGGAACTGAATGCGGCAGCGGTCATTTTTTCTCACCAACACCCTTCGGGCTGCACGGAGCCGTCGAGCGCGGACCGTGCGTTGACCCAAACGCTGAGGGCCGCGTTGTCGCTGATCGACGTGAGGGTGCTGGATCACCTCATCGTCGGCCAGGGCACGCCGTACTCGTTCGCGGAATCCGGCCTGCTGTAGCGACGGCATCGGCTCCCTGATCCACGCGGAGGCTTCGGCCTCCGCTTTTTCATGGGCGCGAGACAAGCAGGTATGCGGGCAGTGCGCGATGCGCATTGTTTGTTGGGGCCGCGTCGGCTTCGCGTTTGACTACTGCTCTGATCAACTTCAAGGGCACGCGACATGACAGCATCCCTTTCCAGGTTCGCGCCGGGCTGGCGAACCCTCGGCCGGGCCGTGGCGCTGCCGGCAGCCCTGGCCGTTTTCAGCCCGGCCACCTTCGCCGCCGACGTGGTGGTCGTCACCGACAGCCGCCACCCGGTCAAGACCATGGGCGGCGAGCGGCTGATCGAGCTGGACGAAGCCCACAGGATTGAAGCGGAGCTTTCCGCGGGACTGCCCACCGACCCCGAACAGGCGACGGCCATCGTCAAGCGCCGGCTGAATGGCGGCGGTGCCGATCTGCAGCGACGCATCGCTTCCGCATACCAAGGCGTTACCGACGCATGGAGCCTCGGCATCACCAGCCTCCCGGCCGTGGTGGTGGACAGGCGCTATGTGGTCTATGGCGAGCCGGATGTGGCTCGCGCTGTCGCGCGCATCGAGCAGCACCGGAGGACCCAGCCGTGACCCGACCATTCGACCTGATGCGCCGCCTGCGCGCTGGCGTGGCTTCGTTGCTGCTGCTCAGCGCCACGGGCAGCTACGCCCTCAATACAGCGACCATCATCGGCTCGGTGGCATCGCCCGATTGCCTCGAATACCGCGTCGTCGGCATCTGCTACTGGCTCTACTGCACATGGACGGGCTGCACCGTGCGCACGTCGATCAAGGTGCGCCACTACATCCCCGATGCAGTGGTGTCGTCGTACTCGAATACCGGAGAAAACCCCTGGGTCGAAGTCCAGGCAATGAGCACGCCCAACCCGTCCGCCCAAGCTGGCGGCGACGGAACGACGAACGAGGATCACGAAAACAGCCTCGCCAAATTCAAGAACGCGGATGTCATCGGTCACCCCGGCGCAGAGGTGTTCAACCAGTTCGTCTCTTCGTCAGGCTACTTCTGTGAGGGCGCGGGCACGGCGTTTATGCCGTACTTGCTCAGCACCCTGGATACGCTGGCCTGGCGCTACAACGTGCCCGAGATGGCCTACCCGGAAGCGCTGATTCCGGGCCGGCGCGAAGTCGGTGCCCGTACCACGATGAATCTCTGGGGCAACGTGTATCCCCGTGGCGGCTTCCTGCACCAGACCGACGACTTCAAGGCCGGCGCAGTGGTGGCCCAGCGTGCGGGCGATGTGGTCACGCGCCGCGGGCAGATCCACGTCTATCAGCCGTTGCTTGCCAACTCCCGTGACGGCTACTGGCCGGCCGGCGCGCTGATGGAGGGCGATGCCTCGACCGGCAAGTGGCAAGAACTCACGCCCGTCCTGTCCTCGTCCTGCACGGTCTTCCCGCGCAGCGGCTTCCTTACCCAGGCCCAGCAAGGCGACTACGCATGGGCGCTGTGGCGGCCGTATGCCTGCTGCGAGCGCCGGGGCCAGGTGTTCCTGGGCAGCGTCGATTTCCTCTGAGGGGGTGCCATGAAGTTCCGTCCTGCATTCAATCCGTTCTCCCGCCGGGTACGTCGCACGGAGATCGTCCTGGCACTGGCCGGCGCGCTCGCGCTGGGCAGCGGCGTGGCCTGGGGTCAACTGGGATACCAGACCAGCGGCAGCGTCATCGGCGATGACGTCATGTACTCGATCGGTGGCGGCAACGCCGTGTCGATGGGACGTGCAGCCGGCATGCGCTCCATCGGTGTCGGCGTGGGTTGGAACAGCAACTTGATCTGCGGCGACATGAGCATCCAGACCACGTTGAAGAACCAACTTAACGGCATTACCAACGGCTTCCAGCAAATCATGTCGTCGGTGATCCAGAGTGCCACCAGTGCGGTGGCATCGTTGCCCGCACTGATCATCCAGCGGGCCGATCCCGGTCTGTACAACCTGCTCACCAATGGCGTGCTGCAGGCGCGGCTGGATTTCGACCGCAGCAAGCTGACGTGCCGTGCCATGGCCGAGAAGATGGCCGAAACGGCGGGCGGCCAACTCGGCTGGAGCCAGATGGCCGAAGGGCTGGCGCTGCGCGATGCCGTGTCGAGCACGGATGCGGTCTCGGCCATCGAGCAGGCCGAGACGCGCCGCGGCAATGACGGCGTGCCGTGGGTCGGGGGCAGCAACGCGGGCGGCTCCGGCCAGCCCGCGATCAAGGTCGTCGGCGATGTCACCCGCGCTGGCTACAACCTGGTCAACGGCCGCGGCGTGACCGACACCTCGTCCATTGCGCCGGCCAGTTGCAGCAGTCTCTCGTGCCAGACCTGGACCTCGCCGCAGGCTGCCGTCGAGTGGGCCACGCGCGTGCTCGGCGAGAAGGAGCAGCGCACGTGCGATGCCTGCACCAAGACCGAGACGACGCCGGGCGTCGGGCTCACGCCGCTGATCCAGGAGGAGTACGACGCCAAGCTGCAGGCGCTCCAGGACCTGGTAACCAAGGCCAAGAACACGACGCCGGAGAACCTGCGCGAAGCTGGCAGTGCGTCGCTGCCGATCACGCGCGGCGTGATCGAGGCGCTGCGCGACGAGCCCGACCAGCACCTGCTGTCGCAGCGCCTCGCGTCCGAGGTCGCGCTGGCATCCGTGCTGGAGAAAGCGCTGCTGCTGCAGCGCACGCTGCTCACGGGCAAGAAGGAGCCCAACGTCGCGGCGAACGAACTTGCCGTGGAGGCGGTGAACCACGAGAGCGACACGCTCGACCGTGAGATTCGCAACCTCAAGACCGAACTGGAGCTGCGGCGCGAACTGGCGAACAACTCGCCCATGGCGATCATCCAGCGCCACGGCGCGCGCGCGGCCGGTTCGCGCGGCATCTACGAGGGCGATCCTGTGCCGGACCGTCTCGACCAGCTCCAGAAGGGCAATCCGGGGAGTCGGCCATGAGCCCGGCGCGCATGGCCTGGCGGCCGCTGCGCTGGTTGTTCAGCCGGCGCGCGGCGAAGACGCTGCTGTGGCTGGTGCTTATCGTTGCCGCCGCAGTGGGGGCGAACGTCGCGGGCATCAACCTGGTCGGCAGCGTTGCAGGCTGGGAACGGTGGCTGGCGGCCTCCGCAGGGTATTTCTTCATCTGGCGGCTGTGCGTGTACGCGGCAACGGCCTATGGATGGTTCTGGATGCGCCGCCGGGTGCTGGCCCGCGAAGACCAAAGCGGGACAGATGGGCAGGCGCGGCGCCGGCTGATCCGTACCGAGGTCGCCGGCGTCGTCGCCATCGTCGCGCTGGAAGCCAGCCTGTTGATGCAGGCCGCTTGAGGGGAGATCGGGGCCATGACGCTCTTCACGACCGACTATCTGGAGTACTACCTCACCCTCGTGTCCTGGATCGTCAACAACGGTATCTGGGCCGTGCTGGTGTCCAGCGGGGTGTTCGCGCTGCCTTTCGTCGCCATCGTCGTGCAGGAGTGGCTGAAGGCCCGCGCGGAAGGCGCTGACGAGGGCAACAAAGGCGTTCTGAGTGCCGCCCGTATCGAGAACCGGGTGTTCGTCGCGATCGTGGTGGTGATGTTCGCGGGCATTCCGTTCATCGACGTGGACCTCAGCACCATCCAGTACGACAGCTCGCGCTCGGCGCAGTGCCAGGTCAGCGTGCCGCAGCCCACGGAAACCGGCTGGTCGCAGTCCTTCAGCACCATCAACAACCAGTCGGCGAAGGTGCCGGTCTGGTGGGCTTTCATGCACGCGCTCTCGCGCGCCGTCACGAGCGCCTCGGTAGCGGCGATCCCGTGCGGTACGGACCTGCGGCAGATGAGGATGGAGATCGACGCGACCCGCATTGACGACCCGGTACTGGCTCAGGAGGTCGCGGACTTCTCGCGGGATTGCTATGGGCCTGCGCGGGCCAAATTGTTCATGCAGCGCCCGGATCTCGATGAGCAGCAGATGCACGACGTAACCTGGATCGGCTCGCGCTTTTTCACGGACACGGGTGGCTACTACGACAGCTACCGCTCCAGCACGGCGCGCGAGGCATGGCCCTATGACGACACCCGCGATGCAGGCCTCGCGCAGGTTGCCAATGGTGGCGGCTACCCGACCTGCAGGCAGTGGTGGTCAGACGGCAGCAACGGCCTGCGCGCGCGGCTGCTGGGGCAAGTGGACCCGACCCTGCTGAATCGCCTGGCGGGCTGGGCCGGGTTCCTCAGCCGGGCCGAGGTGGACGATTCGGTGATCCGCGCCATCGCGTCACCGCGGCAGCAGAAACTGAACCAGGGCAGCGTCTATACGGACTACGGCGGCCAGATCGACAAGACCCTGCCGAACATCGTGACGCGCGCCACGGGCGACGTGGGGATGGCAGTCGGCGCGATTGCCGCGTTTCCTGCCATGGATGTCGTGCGCCAATCCCTGCCCATGATCCTCGCCTTACTGAAGATGGCGCTGGTCATCTGCATCCCGCTCGTGCTGGTTGTGGGCACCTACGACCTGAAGACGGTCGTCACCGTCAGCGTCGTGCAGTTCGCGCTGTTCTTCACGGACTTCTGGTTCCAGCTCGCACGCTGGATCGATTCAACGATTCTGGACGCGCTTTATGGCTGGGGCTTTGGCTGGAACCGGCCGCACACCAACTTTGACCCGCTGGTAGGGTTGAACAACGCCTTCGGCGACATGCTCCTGATGTTCGTCATGGGCACGATGTTCCTGGTTCTGCCGGGATTCTGGCTGGCGAGCCTTACCTGGGTTGGGATTCGGGCCGGGCACGTCATCCAGGGACTTTCCGATGGCAGCAAGAGCGCCGGCCAAGCTGGCGGCAAGGGTGCCGGGGCGCTCACCGGAGGAAAACTGAAATAGCGCGAGGCCGGTCAGTCGTCGGTGTACAACTCGTGCGACGTGTCGTTGTACAGGTTGGGATCGTAGCCCGGCGTCTTGCGCAGCTCGGTGAGGTCGGTGAAAGGCCACTCGTCCTCATCCGAAGTATTTGCAGCAGCAGCCCATCCCGCCGCCGCAACGCCCAGCATCACGAGTGCAAACCAAAACGCAACGTAGAGCAGCACCCCCAGTACAGCCAGCTTGGCTACCCACACGAGCGCGGTAGCGCCAGCTCGCGGCATGCCCTTGGACACCAACCAGTTCGACGCCCGCCGTTCGCGTCGCGCATAGGCACGCCATCCGCGGCCAAAGGCGCGGCCGAGGCGTTCTGCGGTGCTGGTGCGGGTCGTCGTGTTCATGGTCGTCTCCTGCTGTTGAGGAATGCCTATTCCAGTTTGCTCCACTTCATTCGGTTTGCGGCTTCAATGTGTTTTCTTGCTGCTTCAGGACGCTTCGTCATCCGGCCCCACCGGGCCGGGGTCGGGTTCAACGCCGATGCGGTAGGTAACAACGAAACGCGGCCAGTCCACATGGTCCACCAGGTCGATGTCCTCGATGACGCCAACCTTCGCTCCCGCACGCTCGAACAGGGCGATGCTCTTGGCGGGATAGTTGTTGCGCGACGGATAGAGCACCCCGTCGAACAGCGCCTGGCCATCATCTCCGAGCATCGCATGCACCTGGGCGGACACCCGCTGCGTGTGCGTGTAGTCGCGGCTGGCCAACTGCTCCAGGTTCAGGCCGAAGTAGCCCGCCATGACGCCCTGCGCCGTGAGATCGGCCAGAAACACGTCGTCCATCACGCCTACTGCGCGCACCATCCGGGCTTGGACTTCTTTCAGCGCGATCGAGCGTTGCGTGTCCGCAAGCCACTGGTGCTTGTGAAACACCGACTCCATCAGCGCCGTGGGCAGGTCGCGCCCCAGGTAGAGCACGCCGTAGGCCCCCGCTGGGTCATCGTAGCGATTCGTGCTGCTGCGGCCATAGTACAGCGGGCTGCCCCGATAGACGACGCGGCTCACATGCTGGAGCAGTTCACCGGCATCGATCAGGAACGAAGGCAGCTCGTGGCTCATGGCGGTCTCGCTTCAATGCACCTGGACGCCCAGCACGTTGAACACGGCCTCGGCCACGTCATCGATCGTGCCATGCGTCACCGCATCCACGGGCGAGCGACCACCCAGGCCTTCGAGGGGTTCGGACAGCGCGCGGTAGATCGTCCAGTGGTCGATGCCCTCGACCTCCTGGAGCACGGTTTGGGTCAACTGCTGCTTCACCGGGTCGAGCTGCCAGTCGGGCAGCTTCTGGCCGCGCGGCCCCACGTTCAGCGCCAGCAGCCGACGGGCGAGGATGTCCTTGTAGATTTGCTGGCGCGACTTGTCCGCCAGCTTGGCGAACTCGGCAGGCGGCAGGTTGTCCGGCTGGTTGAAGGCTTCCAGCAGCAAGGCGCGGCCTCGCTGGACATCGGTTTCAGCCGGTGTCCAGCGCGTGTCGGAGCGCAACGCGGCCGCCTTGCGCTGCAAGGCCTGCGCCACCGTTTCACCTTCCAGGTTGGCGGGCAGCGTCACCGCCTCCACGCGCTCGTGGATGAACGCCTGCAACTCAGCCGCGAACGCCGGTGCATCCCGGATTTCGACGGTATCGGCGAAGCGTCGCACATCCTCCACCGTGACTCGCGGCAGCCGGTCGGCAATGAATTCGATCGCAGTGGGCATGGTCAGCTCCCAGGTAGGTTTGAGACAGGATTCACTCTAGTCTCCTTTGTCGCATTTGTCAACTTAGTCGCCCGGGTGGGAGCCTACCTGGCGGTGTAGCGCCCCGGCAGCATAGGCCGGGGCCCAGCGCCAGGTCGCCGTCTAATCCATTCGTGCGGGTTCCGCATTGACGCTGGAGCCGCAGCCCAGGCCCCGCTATACCGAAACGGTTAAAGGCCAAAGGGTCGAAACGGCAAGGGAATGGGGTGCAAGGGGAAAGGCCCTACCTTGAAAAGGCCAAAAGGCCTCCCGCCCGGCCCGCCATCAGGACACCGACATGCTCTCCCTGTTCCAGCGAAAACGGCCCCCGGTCGCTGCCGCGCCGTCGCCAGCACCCGCCACCGACCTCCCGAAAGGGTTGATGCGGCCGGAGTCGGCCGCATCGTTGCTCGCCACCCCGCGCCGGCAGAAGCTGCTGGAACACATCTGGCAGCGCACCTCGCTTTCGCGCAAGCAGTTCGCCTCCCTGTACCGCGCGCCGCTGGAGCGCTACGCCGAGCTGGTCCAGGCCTTCCCGGCTTCCGAAGCGCATCACCATGCCTACCCGGGCGGCATGCTCGACCATGGCCTCGAAATCGTCGCCTACAGCCTAAAGCTGCGGCAGTCCCATCTGCTGCCCATCGGGGCCAGCCCCGAAGACCAGGCGGCGCAGGCCGAAGCCTGGACTGCGGCCGTCGCCTATGCCGCACTGCTCCATGACATCGGCAAGGTGGCCGTCGATCTGCACGTCGAGCTGGCCGACGGCAGCACCTGGCACCCATGGCACGGCCCGCTGCGCCAACCGTACCGCTTCCGCTACCGCGACGACCGCGAGTACCGGCTTCATAGCGCCGCGACAGGCTTGCTGTACCAGCAATTGCTCAATCGCGATCTGCTGGACTGGCTCAGTGGCTATCCATCCTTGTGGGCGCCGCTGCTCTACGTCTTGGCTGGGCAGTACGAGCACGCCGGGGTTCTGGGCGAGCTTGTCGTGCAGGCCGACCGCGCCTCCGTCGCCCAGGAGCTGGGCGGCGATCCCGCGCGCGCCATGGCCGCGCCCAAGCACTCGCTCCAACGCAAGCTGGTCAACGGGCTGCGCTACCTGCTCAAGGAAGAGCTGAAACTGAACCAGCCGGAGGCCTCCGATGGCTGGCTCACCGAGGACGCGCTGTGGCTGGTGAGCAAGACAGTCTCGGACAAGCTGCGCGCGCACCTGCTGTCCCAGGGGGTCGATGGCATCCCCGCGAACAACACGGCCGTGTTCAACGTGCTACAGGATCATGCCATGTTGCAGCCCACCGCCTCCGGCAAGGCCATCTGGCGCGCAACTATTACCAGTGAGAGTGGCTGGTCCCATGCCTTCACGCTCCTGCGCCTGGCCCCGGCGCTGATCTGGGAGCCCTCGGAGCGACCCAGCCCATTTGCGGGAACCGTGACCGTGGACAACGCCGGCGAGGCCGAGGACGGGCCGCGCCCGTCCGCACCCGACGCTGCATTGCTACCTGGAGCAGCGGTGGCAACGGAGAAGGAGCCCGCAGCAAGCAGCCGTCCAGATCAGTCGGGCGGAAGTCACGCCATACCTCCCAGCACGCAGCGCAATCCGGCCGACCCACTGGAAAGCATGCTGGCGATGTTCGAGACAACGCCTGAGCCGGAGCAGTCCGTCGAAGCCCCGCCAGAGGGTGCCGACGATGCAGCGGTGCCGCTCGACCCTCCCGCATCGGCCCCAGGTCCTTCGGCGCCGACCGCCGCGCCTGCGCCGCACGATTTCGCCTCATTTACCGGGCGGCCATCGGGCGAGCATTTCATGGCCTGGCTGAAACAGGCCGTCCAGACCCGCAAGCTCATCATCAATGACGCCAAGGCCCTGGTACATACCGTGTCCGACACGGTTTACCTGATCAGCCCTGGTGTTTTCCAGCGCTACGCACAAGAGCATCCAACCATTGGGCCGCTTGCGAAGGACGCGGCCCTGCAGGACTGGCAGTGGGTGCAGAAGCGCTTTGAAAAACTCGGACTCCACAGGAAACAGCCATCGGGTCTGAACATCAGGACGTGCGAGGTCATGGGACCGCGCAAAACGCGCCAGGTGCATGGCTATTTGCTCGAAGACCCATCGCACATATTCGATGCCGTTCCACCGAACAATCCTTATCTGTCGCTCAAATAGCCGACTAAGAGGGGAAGTGCCACACGTTCTGTTTGAACGGGTGGCAAGCTTCAGTCGATCCGAAGAGGCTCGAACGACTTGACGAGTTGGTCCACCGCCTTGACCTGCCGCAGCAGCGGTTCGAGCGTGTCCAGTGGCAGAGCGCTGGGTCCGTCACAACGTGCATGCGCCGGGTCGGCGTGTGCTTCGAGGAACAAACCGCCAATGCCGACCGCCATGCCGGCCCGCGCGAGTTCGGGCAACTGTTGGCGACGCCCACCCGAAGCCAACGCATCCGCTTCTCGCCGCTGCAGGCTATGGGTTACGTCGAACACCAGTGGCAGGCCACTGCTGGCAACGCTCATTTCGCGGAAGCCCAACATGTCCACGACGAGATTGTCGTAGCCGAACTGCGTGCCACGCTCGCACAGCAGGACGCGCGGGTTGCCAGCCTCGTGCAGTTTGTGGACGACATGCCTGATCTGGCCCGGGCTGAGGAACTGCGGCTTCTTGACATTCACTACCCGACCGGTGCGGGCAATGGCGGCCACCAGATCGGTCTGCCGGGCCAGGAAGGCCGGAACTTGCAGTACGTCGGCAACGGCAGCGACCTGCATGGCCTGCTCAACCTCATGCACGTCGGTCAAGACTGGGCATCCGAACCGCGACTTGACCGCATCGAGGACCCGCAGCCCTTCCTCCAGGCCGACACCTCGGAAAGAATGGATCGACGAGCGATTGGCCTTGTCGAACGACGCCTTGAAAACGAAGGGTATCCCCAGCTTGCGCGTCACCTCCGCGAAGTGCTCAGCCGCAGCCAGGGTCGTATCGAGATCCTCGATGACGTTGATGCCGCCGAACAGCACGAACGGCAGGTCGTTGGCGACTGTGATGCCCTCGGAAATGGCGACGTGCAGGGAGGTGGCTGATGATGTCGATCGCATAAAAATTCCTCTCGTGATGTCAACGACCGCAGGCGAAAGCGCCGAGCGTCGTCGGCGAAGAATGCCTCACGGTCTTGAGCTTTGCGTGCAGACGCGTCCACAACAGCGCTTACAGGGTCCGACCGGGGTCCGCACCGGCGACTCCGCCCGTGACCACGGTCTTCCTTCAGCGGCTCACTGAAGACCGAGCGCCTTCATCAGCCTCGGCTTCTGGCTCGCGAAGGTGCCATAGAAGACCTCGTCGCCGACGATCGTGATCGGGGCCACGCGCACGCCGGTTCGTGACTTGGCCTCCGCGGAAATCTTCGGGTCGGTCAGGTCGCGCTCTTCAAACGCGATGCCCTGCTGGGACAACCACTCCTTTAGTGCCCGGCAGTCCGGGCAAGTTGGAGTGCTATAGATGAGGATGCGCGGGGTGTTGGCTTGGTTCATGGTCGTGCCTTCACTTGCCCCGAGCGACAAGCCAACTCTTCATCATGGCGATCTCGCCTTCCTGCGCGGAGATGACCTCCTGAGCCAACTTGCGGACCTCCGGGTTCTTGCCGTACTGCAGCGCCACCTTGGCCATGTCGATCGCACCCTGGTGGTGCGGGATCATGCCGCGCATGAAGTCCACATCGGCGTCGCCGCTGAAGTCGATCATCATGTCCGCATGCATGCGGTCGTTGCCGGCACGGTAGGCGGCCGTCGAGGCATCGCCCGAGCTGCCGGCCGCCGCCTGCTGGCCGTTGTCGCCCAGCCACTTGTTCATCATGGCGATCTCGCCTTCCTGCACGGTGATGACCTCCTGGGCCAGCTTGTGAACCTCCGGGTCCTTGCCGTACTGCAGCGCCACCTTGGCCATGTCGATCGCGCCCTGGTGGTGCGGGATCATGCCACGCATGAAATCGACGTCGGCGTTGCCAGTGAACTGCGCTCCCATCCCGGCGTGCATCTGGTCGTTCACGGCGCGATACGCGGTCGTGGAAGGACTGTCATTGGCCGAGGCGCTGGAGGGCATCGCGTGCCCTTGGTGACCTCCGCCCGCACTGGCCTGCATCGCTTCACCCGACGGGACGACCACCTTCTTCTGGACGGCCATCAGGCCGGCGGCGACCACGACGGCGCCCGCAATGAACAAGAGGCTGAACTTGTTGACCTTCATGAAAAAACTCCTTGAATGAGGTTGATGGGTTCACTGTAGGGCCTCCCATTGTTGGAAGGTCAAGCCCTTATTTCGCCCGTCACTTGGCGCTGCACGGCGGTGTGCCCATGCCCATTTCAGTTGCAAGTAATTCTCAACAAAGGTAGGATGTTAGGACGTTAATAGCGAGAGTCCAGGATCATGTCCCAGCAACCGAAAGTTCACGACACCAGCGATTTCCCCATCGTCCGCTTCGACGGCGCAAGCATCTACAACGGATACAGCAGCGCCTGGTGCGCGGAAATGGATGAACTCGTCGCCTGCGGAAAGCCCTTCGTGCTTATCTACGTCGCGGGAGGGCCAGAAGAGACTCTCGACGATCGCGCTCAGCGCGGCGTCTGGCTGAAGACTCACAAGGAGACGCTTGGCGGCACATTGCTCGCGCTCATCCACGTCGAACCGGATTCGGATAAGCGAGCCCAGTTGGAGGCCATGCTGCCAAAGCTCGTCCAGGCTTTCGGTACACCGCAGTCCACCCGGGCCACCCACGCCGATGCCGAGGCGCTGGCCCGGTATGTCCTGGCGGGTGGTCGCGTCGAAGATTCGATATGAACAGCACCGTCCGGTCGCTGTAGCGCACCAAGGGCCTATCCATGAGGACCGGCTACCGCGTGCTCTCCGGGAAACAACCCGCGTTCCGATCAACGGGGCCGGCGACCGGCTGCTCGATGGAAAGCGGCATTGCCAGCGCGGGAGTCGCGCTCGGATCAACCCGATTTCTCAAGTGCCGCAATCAGCGGAGCGACCACGTTCCGCACAGCCGCCGCAGCTGCTTCTCCATCCTGGCGCTCGATAGCATCCACGATCGCCTCATGGGTCGCGAGACCCGGCTCGGGCAGTTCCTTGTCCTTCAGCGCAGTCAGCGTGTTCATGCGGACCGAGTTCGCGAAGTAGCGGTACAGCTCAGCCAGCGCGCCGTTGCCGCACATCCCGGCGATCGCGCAGTGGAAAGCCGTATCGGCCTCGGCAAAGGCCGCGCTCGATGCGTGTTGCTCCTGCTCGCCGCGGGCCTTCAACAGTCGGCGCAGCAGCCCAACGTCCGCCTTGGACCGATGCACCGCGGCCAACCTGGCCGCCTCGGTTTCCAGCATGCAGCGCAACGCGAAGTGCTCTCGCAAGCCGGAACGCCCGACACGGCGCATGACCTCGGCCGGATCGATATTGGTTCGCACGTAGGTGCCATCACCCTGGCGGACTTCCAGGACCTGGCCGTGCGAGAGCACGCGAATGGCTTCCCGCACCGTGTTGCGGCCAACCTCCAGCATCTCGGCCAGTTCCTGCTCCCTGGGGATGCGCTCGCCGACCTTCCAGGCGCCTCCCTCGATCTGGCCGCGGATCAGCTCAATCGTCGAATCGACGAGCGAACGCCGCGGCGCCTGTGGGAGTGTGAAGCGGTTATTCATCGCGGTTCTCAAATGACGTAGAGACGGGAGCCCATCGGACCTCGATTGTAGCAACTCAGGCCTTATACATAGGATGATTCTATGTATTTGACAAAAGAGCAATATTTATCCTGAGCAGGCACAAAACCACCAGGAACCTGTTTGAAGCCCAGGAAGGTCAGTGCCAGAAAACCAGCATACAGAATGAGTACAATTGTACTTCCGCGAACGATACGTCGAATCGTCCCAACATAGGAATTCGACAGGCTATCAAAGAAACGGTTAAAACGACGGAAAAAAGATCCGAAAAAACGATCCATTACACGAGTCAACAAATCTTGCTTCTCTATACCTTGATGTGGTTTCAGTAGTACGGAAGCTAATGCCGGAGACAATGTTAAGGAGTTGATAGCCGATAAAATCGTTGAGATAGCAATCGTCAATGCAAATTGACGATAGAATTCGCCCTGAAGCCCCGAGAGGAATGCTGATGGAATAAACACAGCTGCCAGTACTGAGGTAATAGCCAGAATTGGCCCCGTTACCTCGTCCATTGCTTTTCTTGCGGCGTCTTTTGGTGAGAGTCCTTTTGCAATATGGCGCTCAACGTTCTCAACCACAACGATTGCATCATCAACAACAATACCAATTGAAAGAACCAGACCAAATAAAGATAGCGTATTGAGTGAGAACCCAAATACATCCATTAATGCAAACGTACCCACTAATGAAATAGGCACTGCGATCAATGGGATGATTGATGCTCTCCATGTTTGCAAAAATAGCATCACGACCAGCACAACTAATATTGTGGCCTCTAATAAAGTCGTCGTGACAGATTTCAGGGAAGCACTAACAAACACGGTCGGATCATAAGCGATACTGTACTGAATACCTTCCGGAAACCTTACTTTCAGGCGTTCCATTGTTGACCTTACCGATGCAGACACCTCAAGTGCATTGGCGCCCGGGGTCATAACAATCTGCATACCCACTGCATTTTTATTATTTAGTAAACTCCTCATGGAGTAGTTATCTGAACCGAGTTCAAGACGAGCCACATCACGCAAGCGCGTAATTTGTCCGTCATCTCCGGTTTTAATAACTATATCGCCGAACTGTTCCTCAGTAGTTAGGCGCCCTAAGGCATTCACAGTGACCTGGAATGATGACGATGCATTAGGTTGCTGTCCGACAGAGCCAGCCGCTACCTGAACGTTTTGTTCTTTAATCGCAGCAGTGACATCACTTGATGTTAACCCTCTGGAAGCCACTTTATTAGGATCTAACCATACTCGCATGGCATATTCCCCTTCACCTCCCAGCGCTATGCTTGCGACACCTGGTAAGCGTGAAAGCTCATCACGTACGTTTAACATTGCATAGTTAGAAACATAAAGTGGATCATAACGCTCATCAGGAGAGAACAAATGCACCACCATAAGAATATCCGGCGAGGTTTTTTCAGTCACAACCCCTATTTGCTGGACTTCCGTTGGTAGCCGAGGCAAAGCCCGTGATACCCGATTCTGAACCTGAATTTGCGCAATATCGGGGTCAGTTCCCTGTCTGAAAGAGATGGTTAAAATCATTCGGCCGTCAGAAGCAGTTTGAGAACTCATGTAAAGCATGCCTTCAACCCCATTGATGGCTTGCTCAAGCGGGGCGGCAACAGTATCTGCTATTACATTGGGGTTTGCTCCGGGGTAGCTTGCCGTTACCTGAACGGTTGGCGGTGTTACGGACGGATATTCACTGAGAGGAAGTTGAAAAAACGCTAAAGAACCCGCTATCAGCATAAAAACTGATAAGACAATTGCAAATATGGGGCGCTGGATGAAGAAATGAGGAAATTTCATTTACTACCTCCCTCATTTTTGCCATTCGATTTTTTAGATGCACCTTCAGGCTGCCTCTCAGGTACGCTCAACAGCGTTTGCATCGATACGATGTCTGGCGTAACGGCCATCCCCGGTCGTACGAGCCCTTTTATGATAATTTTTTCCCCGGCCTTCAGACCGTCGCTGATAACACGTAATCCATCGACCATTGGCCCCAACACTATCGGGCGATACTGCGCCTTATTATTGGCATCAACAACAAGGACATACTTATTGCCCTGATCTGTGCCTACGGCTTGATCGTTTACCAAAATTACTTTTTGCTCACTACCAGTGCCTAACTGAACTCTGGCAAATGCTCCAGGAGTAAGAAGACCATCAGCATTCGGGATAATAGCCCGGACACGAACAGTGCCGGTATTACGATCAATTTGGTTGCCAACAAAATCAAGCGCCCCCCCGTGCGGATACCCCTTCTCATTTGCCAGACCTATATGTACGGGTAATTTTTCGTTGCTACGTCCGACAACATCAGGCCGAGCCTTACTGACAGTATTGAGATATGTCGCTTCATCAATATCAAAATAAACATATAAAGGGTCGGACGAAACGATTGTTGTCAATAGAGTCGCGGCCCCCCCCCTGGCTGCTGCTAACCAAGTTACCTTCAGTTACTAAAATCCGATCGATACGGCCATCAATTGGCGCAGTCACACGCGAGTATGACAAATCCAGCTTTGCTGCTTCGACTGCAGCCTTCGATACCTGAACCTGTGCAACGCGGGCATTTTTCTCAGAAGATGCATCATCATAGTCTTTACGCGAAACAGCACCTCCGTTTACCAGACGGCTAATACGCTCGTAATTGCGGCTTGCCTGGAACGCCTGAGCTTCTGCCTGTCGTAATTGCGCTTGTGCACTATCAAGCACAACCTGGTAGGGCCGCGGATCGATTTGAAATAACATCTGTCCTTTCTGAACCAGACTTCCCTCCGGCACCGTAACAGATTCGATTGCCCCTCCTACCCTGGGGCGTAGCTCCACTGTTTTAATAGCCGCTAAAGAACCGGTAAATTCAGCAGAAGGTATAATATTCCGTGATACGGCAACAGCCACGGGTACCTGTGGACCTGCAGGCGCATTTGCAGTTTTTTTTTGCGTTTCGCTTGCATCATCATTTGCAAGTACCACTTCTGTATTGGCTGTCACTGCAACTGCCATCAGCAATATCCCAACTTTCATTTTCATCATAACGATCCTTTCATTCACCAAAACTCTTCGGCCAGTCCGAAGTTGGCGTCTGTAGTAATACCAATTGTCTTAAAAGTTTGATCTAATAGTGGTATTCATATTCGAGTGATTTTGATATGCATACAGCCGACGACTTTAAACAATTAGCAAAGCAAACCTCCAACGGGCAACTGCGAACCCGCTATCTAGCTTTGTATCATTTCAAGAATGGGGAAACACGAACCCAGATAGCAACTTACCTTGGGGTTGCCAGAGGCAGTGTTAATACCTGGGTATCCAACTATCTGGCGCACGGACTTGAAGGTCTGCAATCCAAACCTAGTCCGGGTAGACCCTGTCAGCTCTCCGTCTCCCAGCGAGAACAGATCGCACATTTTATCAAAGAAAATGCGGTTAAAAAGGAGGGGGGGCGTTTGATTGCACAGGATGTACGACAATACATTAGCGACACCTTCCAAATCGATTATCAGTTGCGAAACGTATACCGCATCATGGATGCGCTCGGTTTCAGTTGGATAACCAGTCGCTCTAAACACCCTAAACAATCACAACAAACCCAGGACACTTTTAAAAAATTTCCTGCTGGAAACGATCCTTCACACTCCCGGTCATCTTCCTCTGGATCGCGTTGACGTCTGGTTTCAAGACGAAGCACGATTCGGTCAGCAAAATCAGACGTCCAGAATATGGGCAGCCAAGGGCAGCAGGCCAAGAGTAGTAAAGCAACAGCAATTCGATTATGGCTATGTCTTTGGGGCGGTGTGTCCGAGCAATGGTAATACTCAGGCGCTTATCAGCCCTCTTGTGAATAAAGAGGTGATGAAGCAGCATCTGAAATTAATAAGTGAAGCGACAGAGCCTGGGCGTCATGCCGTTGTTGTAATGGATGGCGCGGGCTGGCATACGATCGATACGGCCAGCCCATTTACCAATGTCAGTCTGTTAAAACTCCCACCTTATTCTCCGGAGCTGAACCCGATGGAGCAAGTATGGCAATGGTTACGGCAACGTTGCTTATCAAACCGCGTATTTCGAGGTTACGAAGAAATAGTGGAACA
The DNA here is from genome assembly GCF_029840555.1 of Stenotrophomonas sp. GD03877. NCBI lineage: Bacteria > Pseudomonadati > Pseudomonadota > Gammaproteobacteria > Lysobacterales > Lysobacteraceae > Stenotrophomonas > Stenotrophomonas sp. GD03877. The sequence goes on from NZ_JAOCCT010000005.1 coordinate 175,984, forward strand.
GGTCTCTCGCGCTTGGAATACATTCATTGCGGATGTTGAACGAGTCAAAAATCTCTGTTGGAGAGAGTGGATAAAGTTGGTCAATTAATTAATGCAATTGGTATAATTTCTTACAGGCTAAAGCTTGTAGTAACTGGAAGGTCAAGGGGGAGGATGATAAAAACTTAGAAAGATCGCACTGATAAAATTGATTAAATCGGCTATTGAGGTGAATTCGTACAAAAAATTGAAAATTGTTTAAAACATAATGTTATTCATAGAAAAAATCAGGCCACTGAAATGGCCTGATGTAAAGGATGCTAATAGCTAGTACTTACCTCAAGCATCAATCGTGATATCACCGGCAGGAATGCACTGACATGTCAAACATGCCCCCTCATCAGAGGGCTCCACACCATTCAGATGCTGTACGTTCCCTGCAATCACCCTAGTTGAACAGCTTTCACATTGTCCAACACGACAACCACTAGGCATTTGAATCCCAAGCTTTTCCCCAAAATTAAGTAGAGTACCTTTATCCGTGGTCCAAATCTCTGTTCTTCCTGATTTTGCAAAAATGACTTTATGACGTAATGAGGGATCATTATTTATTTTTGCTGGAGAACGAAATATCTCGTAGAAAATAGCAAATGCAGGTACACCTCTCTCCTGAAGCCCTCGCGATATCGCATCCATCATAGGCTGCGGACCACACATGTAATAACGAGCATTATTCTCAATAAGATATGCCTCGACATCTCCCGCACCAACGTAACCAGCTCTATCATAATCCAATCCTGGAATATCACAGTCGAGGGGCTGATTGTAGATATTAATTACTTTAAGCCTGTCAATAGACGCATTTAGCTCCGCAATTCTTTTCTTAAACGCATGTAGCCTACTATTTTGATTAGCATAGAAAAGCCAGATCTCCGGACCTTCCGCTTGGGGGTTAATAGACTCCAGATAGGAAATGAATGGAGTAATTCCAATACCGCCAGCAAAGATTACGACAGGCTGGACGGCATTGAGCGGGACAATGAAATTCCCCCCAGGAGGGGTAAGTTCAACATCCTTGCCTATCTGCAAATGCGTGTTTATGTAGGATGACATTATTCCTTCAACATACTCACCTTTCTCATCAGTCGCTTTCTGATGACGGACAGAAATGGAATAGGTTTTACGGTCATGAACAAACGCAGGGCCTGTCAGCGAATACGCCCGGGTAACGATCTCTTCAGAATCGCTCATCGGACAACAGCTAACAGTGATATGCTGGCCCGGTTCATAATCAGGTAAGTAGCCTTCACTGTTCGATTGGAAGGTAATTGTCGTAACATTATCTGCTTCTTTTTTCAGTTCAATGACTTTGAATGTTTTACGACCTTCCCAGGGGCGCCTTATCAGCTCAAAATCATTCAAGCGGCGAATGCGGCAGCGGAATGAACGCAAAGGTAAAGCACCGCTGACTGGATCATAGCTATCACCGCTGATTAAACTATTGTAATTGCTACTGTACTCACCTTTAACCGGGTATGAAGGTTTGCCAAAATCAGGACAAGCCTGCCACCACCCAAACTCAGCAATTACAGTTTCATGAGAGAGTTTGGCTTCCACTTTTGCTCTAAATCGAGCAAGACCTGCTCTCGTTTCAATTTCTACCCAATCCCCCGTCTTGATACCTTCTTCGTCAGCCAGAGTTGCCGAAATGTCTACCGTTGGATAAGGTGCTTTTTTTCGTAGGCTAGTCAGGCTTCGATGTTGGCTATGACAGAAGAATCCGCTTTTAACGGATGTCAGCATTAATGGATAATCAGGATCGTTGCGCTGGTATTCTTGCGGCTGTACATACTCAGGTAAAGGATTGTAACCATAGTGATGAAGGATCTCAGAGTAAAACTCTGCACGTTTTGTTTCTGTATTGAAACCTGCCAGATATCCACTATTTGGGTCTCTGAAAGCATATTTTCTGACTTTATGCTCAAGCGGGATATCGTAACCTTCTGGCTTATTTCTGAGCATCTCAACAGTCAAACCTAATGGTTCTAGTTGATAATTCCAGGCTGCCTCAATATTGCCGTCGAAGAACGCTTCATTCATTCCTAACCGGCATGCAAGATCGAAAACAATCTCAAGGTCGGAACGGCTTTCACCGCGCGGAGAGACCATTTTTTTTCTCAACTGAATGTGGTCCTGAGCAGCAGCACTACTTTCAAACCCGGTTCTTAGGCCTTCGCGCTCCCAGGCAGTGTTAACTGGCAGAAGGATATCAGCATACTTTGATGTAGGCGTTTCAAACAAATCTACATGGGCATAAAACTCAAGCGCCTCAAGCGCCTGTTGTCCGAGAGAAGTATCACTTTGTGAAAGTAATATGTTGGCACCAAAGCCAATTAACCCGCGAATTTTATAGGGTGTACCTTCTAATACTGAATGCCAGATATCCTGAGAATGAACCCAACCTTGTGAAGGCGGCCCGATAGGCCTTTCTTCAAGGCCTAATGCTTTATCCCATTGTGATTTAGGCATCAATGTCGGTGAATTAACCACATTTACCGGGTGGCTGGCATAGATTCGATTACATCCTTCCTGATCGAAACAACCGGTTAAAGCATACAGTGTCGCAATCGCACGTTCTGTTTGGGTGGCATTAGTGTGTTGAGCCACTCCAGACCAACTGTGGTAGGCGATTTTCTTGGCCCCGGCAATCAAACTCGCAGCGGCTTCAATTGACGCAACAGATACCCCGGTGATACGGCTTACGTTTTCTGGGTCATAATTAGCCAACATATCTTTAAAAGATGAAAACGCCGTTTGGCAGGAAATTTTTGCACCATCAGCTATTGCGACTTCAACATTGCCCTCAAGTGCAGCTGTAGGCATCAGCGTTTCTTCAGTTCGAGTCTCGGAATCGATAAATGTGACTTGCTGGTTGTGTTCGTCCCAAACTGTATAGCGATTACTGATGGCAAGTGGGTTAATATCTTTTTCCCGAAGAAAATAACCATTATCATTTCGAACCAACAAAGGACCATTAGTCCAGTTTCGAACAAACTCATGATTAAACAGGTTTCGTTCTACCAGGAGATGGCTTAACCCCAAAGCTAATGCACCGTCAGTTCCAGGATTGACATCAAGCCAGGCATTTGCTTCTTTCGCTAAGGGTGTCGGGCGAGGATCCACGACAATCAGTTTTGCGCCGTTATTTCGACCAGTACCAATCGCACTAGCCTGGGCAAGCCAAGTATTCGCGGGGTTATGCCCCCAAAGAAGAATAAGATCGGCATGGGAATAATCAGCAACAGGAATGCCGCAGCCAAAGGTCCATCGATGTGCAACGTCTTTATGCCAGTTACATATCTCAGTTCCATAGCTGGTATTTGGGCTGCCATAGATACGAACAAATCGCTCTAACCATTCAATTGCATCACTGAGGGGGGTACCGCTTGGGCTCGTAAAGCCGAAAGCGACAGATTCAGCTCCATCCTCTCGTTTAAATTTTTCCAGTTGTCCGGCTATCGTTGACATAGCCTCTTCCCAACTTATACGTTGCCAGCCCGGATCCTCTGCACCTTTAGGATGAGTTCTCTTCATCGGGTACAGAATTCTATTTGCGCTGTCCACCAGCTCAGGTGCCGCTTTCCCCTTCATACACATGGCCTTACCATTAGGGTGTTCAGGGTTAGCCCGTACCTTGATCAGGTGGTCATTTGCTACTTCACTCAGCGTCCCACACCGCGAACGGCAAAGTGTGCAATATCCGGGAATAATATCTGACATTGGAAACCTCACTACTAAAAACAGTTAATATTCTTTAAAATTGCCGACGGCCTGTGCTTCGTTGCGCGCGACATGCGATTTTCCACCACGGCCGCCGTGGCGGCGAAGACGAAGAAGTCGTTCATGCCCTGCGCCTTGCCCCGCTCGGCCGGGGTGTGGCAGTCGGTGACCATCGCCGTGGCGCCGATGAAACTCAAATTCCAGCCGATGCCCAACAGCGCCAGCGAGCCCCAGAAGTGGGACAGGCCGAGCCCGCCCAGGGCCACCACCCCGGAGGCGGCGAGCAGCACCATGCCGACGGCGGTCACGCGCTCCTTGCCGTAGCGCACCATCAGTCGCCCGGTGAAGAAGCTCGGCCCGAACATCGCCAGCAGGTGCCACTGTATTCCTAGGGCGGCGTTGTCCACCGAATGCCCGTGGTTGACCATCGCCACCGGCGCGGCCGTCATCACGAACGCCATCACCCCATAGGACACCACGCCCGCAGCCACGGCCAGCAGATAGCGCGGCATCGCCAAGAGCTGCAGCACCGTCCGACCGCTATCGGCGACTGCTTCGGCCTGGGTCTGGCTCGGCGTGCGCAGCATCAGCAGGATCGGCAAGGCGATCAGCGGCAGCAGCGCCTGGCTGAGGAAGCTGCCAACGTAGGGCGTGCCCGCTACCGCATCGCGCGTGAAGATCACCAACTGCGGCCCGATGATGGCGCCCGCGAGACCGCCCACCATGACCCAGGAAATGGCCTTGGCCTTAAGCGCGTCCTCGGCGGTGTCGGCGGCTGCGAAGCGGTAGCTCTGCACATACGCGCCGTAGAAGCCCGCCAGGAAGGTGCCGGCGCAGAAGATCCAGAACGAGGCCAGCATGATGCCCAACGCGGCGATCAGGCCCGAGGCCACGCCGAAGCCGACCCCCACCACGTATCCGTTGCGGCGGCCATGGTGCCGCATGATGAAGGCGGCAGGCAAGGTGCCGATGGCAAGACCCAGGCCGAACAGACTCACGGGCAAGGTGATCCAGGCCGAATTCTTGGCAAGCTGCTGGCCGACCAGCCCACCCAGCGACATCACGATGGGCGCGCTGGCGCCGCCGAGCGCCTGCGCGGCGGTGAGAACGCCGATGTTTCGGCGCGTGATGCTCTGGTCGGTCATGGGCGTCTTTCTTATTCGTTTGTCTGGCCGGAAATATTACACGCATGAATATATATTCAGTTATATGGACATGCGATGCTCACGAACCATCGCGAGCCGGTCCATCCTCGGAAGCCCCGGCGGAAGCAGCACCGTGCAGGGCCAATGCGAGCAGGTGCTCTTTCACCTGGATCAGTTGCTCCATGCGTTCCTCAACACAGGCGAGATGGCCTTGGACAGCCTGCCTTAGCAGCTCAGGTTCCAGGAACCCCTCATGTGCCCAACCCAGTAGGCGGCGCACGTCATCCAGGCCGATTCCCGAGGCACGGTAGTTGCGAATCAGGTGAAGCCGTTCGACATGGGCCGGGCCATAGCGCCGATAGTTGTTGCGTGACCGCTCCGGGGCTTGCAACAGGCCCTCCCGCTCGTAGAACCGAATGTTCTCCGGGGGGGTGCCCGTCAAGCGCGCAAGTTCACCGATCCTCATCCGGTTCTCCGTGCGCAACGATGGGGAACGCCGCCGTTGCGCATAGCCCTTATCCCGGCGACCGGGCGGATGGTTGCCCGGTGGCGCCCGATTGCACCGTGTGCTCAGTCCAGCCGCCACCCAGCGCCTTGTAGAGGTGGATGAGGTTGTTCAGCCGCGTCAGGCGCGTGCGCACCAGGGTCTGCTGCGCACCGTACTGTGTGCGTTGCGCATCGAGCAAGGTGAGGTTGTCGTCCACGCCTTCCTGGAAGCGTTGCTCGGCTAGTTGGTAGGCTTTCTGGCTAGCCGCTACCAGGAGCTGCTCCGAGCGGATCTGCTCATCAAGCGTGCGCTTGCCCGCCAAGCCGTCAGCCACCTCAGCAAAGGCCGCCTGGATAGACTTCTCGTAGTTGGCGATTTCGATCCTCTTTTGTACCTGTGCCACGTCCAGATTGGCTCGCAACGCGCCGCCGCGGAAGATGGGCAGCGTGATCTGCGGCAGGAAGCTCCAGGCCCGCGAGCCCGAATCGAACAGGCCGTCCAGCGAAGCGCTGGCCGTGCCCGCCGAGCCCGTGAGGCTAATCGTCGGGAAGAACGCGGCCCGCGCCGCGCCGATGTTGGCGTTGGCGCCGATCAGCATCTGCTCGGCGGCGCGGATGTCCGGCCGACGCGCGAGCAGTTCGGACGGCAGGCCGCTCGGCAGGTCGGTCGGCACGATGTCGTCCGGCAGCGCCACGGCCTCGTCAAGCTGCCGGGACAGCTCCGGCGTCAGCGGCTGGCCCAGCAGCAGCACCAGCGCGTTGCGGTCCTTGGCCGCCTGCCGCGTGTAGGCGGCGCGGTTGGCCTCGGCGGTGCGCAGCGCGATCTCCGCGCGGCGCAGGTCGAGCTGCGTGGAATTTCCCGCTTCCACCAGTTGGGTGGTCAGGTCATAGGAGCGCTTCTGTGTGGCGAGGGTGTCGCTCGTCAGGCGCAGCAGTTCCTGGTCGGCGCGCAGCGTGAGGTAGGCGCTGGCCACCTCGGACACCAGGCTCATCTGCGTGGCGATGCGGGTCTCGTCGAGGGCCAGGTAGGACGCCAGCGCCCGGTCGTTGAGGCTGCGGATGCGGCCCCACAGGTCCAGCTCCCAGGCGGCCGTCACCCCGGCCACGTCGTAGCGCCGGAGCACGTCGCTTTGCCCCGTGGTACTGAGGTCGGCCGGTACGCGCTCTGACGCGCCGCGGGCGGAAACGCCCAGGTTCGGCAGCATCTCGGCACGCTGGATACGGTACAGCGCCTGAGCCGCCTCCACGTTGAGCGCGGCTTTGTGCATGTCGCGGTTGTTCTCCAGCGAAATGCCGATCAACTGCTGCAGCAGCGGGTCGCGGAAGAAGTCCCGCCAACCGATCTCGGCCGTGATCGCGTCGTCGGGCGTCGCGGCCGCCAGTTCCACATAGGCCGCGCCCGAGGGATAGGCCGTGTCGATCGGCGCTGCGGGCCGGTCATACTTCGGTGCCATGGAGCAGCCAGCCAGCGCCGCCGCGAGGGCGAGCGGCGCCAGCGTCCTGGCGGGTCGTGTGAATGCGAAAGATGTTTTCATGTCGTATGTCCTCCTGGCCGTCATGCGTGCTGGTCGGTCATGCCGCCACGGGCATGGCGCGCTTCGCGGCGCAGCGCCAGCTTGCGCACCACAACGTAGAACACCGGCGTCAGCACCAGGCCGAATACCGTCACGCCCAGCATGCCGGCGAACACCGCGATGCCCATGGCGTGGCGCATCTCGGCGCCCGCACCGCTGGCCAGCACCAGCGGCACCACGCCAGCGATGAAGGCGAACGACGTCATCAAGATCGGGCGCAGCCGCAAGCGCGCGGCTTCGAGCACGGCTGCCAGCGGATCGGCCCCTTCGCTTTCCTTCGCGCGGGCGAACTCCACGATCAGGATCGCGTTCTTGGCAGCCAGGCCGACCAGCACCACGAAACCGATCTGCGTGAAGATGTTGTTGTCGCCCCCAGAGAGCCAGACGCCGGCGATCGCCGAGAGCAGCGCCATGGGTGCAATCAGCAGCACAGCGAACGGCAGCGACCAACTGTTGTACTGGGCCGCCAGGAACAGGAAGGCGAGCAGCACCGCCAGCGCGAAGATGTAGATCGCCGTGTTGCCAACCCGTTTTTCCTGGAAAGTCAGGTCCGTCCATTCGTAGGTCATACCGTCCGGCAGCGATTCGCTCACGATCTTCTCAATCGCGGCGGTGGCCTGGCCGGACGAGTAGCCCGGCGCTGGCCCGCCGCTGATGTCGGCCGAGGGAAAGCCGTTGTAATGCATCACCCGGTCGGGGCCGGAACTGCGCTCGATGGTCGCGATCGCGCTCAGCGGGATCATGTCGCCCGCTGCATTGCGCACCTTGAGCATGCCTATGTCCTCAGCCTGCATGCGGAACTGCGCATCGGCCTGGGCCATGACCCGGTAGGTGCGACCGAAGCGGTTGAAGTCGTTGACGTAGAGCGAGCCAAGGTTGACCTGCAGGGTGTCGAACACCTCGGTCAGCGATACGCCCTGCGACTTGGCCTTCACCCGGTCGATGTCCACCTGCAACTGCGGCGCAATGGTCTGGAAGCTGGCGAGCATGTTCGCCAGCTCGGGCGCCTGCATGGCCTTGCCCATGATCTGGCCCTGTGCCTGCGCAAGCGCCTCGGGACCCAGGCCCGCCCGGTCCTCGATCTGCAGCTTGAAGCCGCCCATCGAACCCAGGCCCGGCACCGGCGGCGGCGGGAAGATGCCAACGAAGCCGTCCGGGATCTGGCTGAACTTGCCCATGAGCTTGCCCTGGATGGCGAAGGCCGACAGCGACGGGTCCTTGCGCTCATCGAAGGGCTTGAGCATGGCGAACATCAGCGCGGTGTTCGGCTGGTTCACCGGTCCATTGACCGACAGGCCCGGGAAGGCCACCACGCTCTCGACGCCCGGCTCAGCCAGTGCGATCTTGGTCATCTCCTTGACGACCGCCTCGGTGCGATCCAGCGAGGCGCCGGTCGGAAGCTGGGCGATGCCCACGAGATAGTACTTGTCCTGGGCCGGCACGAAGCCCGCAGGCACCTTGTGGAAGCCCAGCCAGGTCAGGCCCAGGAAGCCGACGTAGAGCAGCAGCACGATGGCGCTGCCGCGCACCGCGCGGCGCACGCCCCCGACGTAGGAATTCGAGGCGCGATCGAAGAAGCGGTTGAAGCGGCGGAAGAAGCCGCCGAACACGCCGTCGATGATGCGCGTGAGACGATCGGGCTTGGCCGCGCCGTGGTGCGGCTTGAGCAGGATGGCGGCCAGCGCTGGCGACAGCGTAAGCGAGTTGATCGCCGACAGGATGGTCGAGAACGCGATGGTCAGCGCGAACTGGCGATAGAACTCGCCCTGCAGCCCCGACAGGAACGCCGAGGGGATGAAGACCGCTGCCAGCACCGAGGTGATGGCCAGGATCGGGCCAGTCACTTCATCCATCGCCTTGCGCGCCGCATCCTTGGGCGATTCGCCCAGCGCCATGTGGCGCTCCACGTTCTCCACCACCACGATGGCGTCATCCACCACGATGCCGATGGAGAGCACGAGGCCAAACAGCGACAGCGTGTTCAGCGAGAAGCCGAACATGTGCATCACCGCGAACGTGCCGACCAGCGAGACCGGCACGGCGATCAGTGGAATGATCGACGCGCGCCAAGATTGCAGGAACAGCACCACCACGATCACCACCAGGAGGATGGCCTCCAGCAGCGTGACGGCGACGGACTGGAGCGAGGCGCGCACGAAGACTGTGGGGTCGTAGGCGATCTTGTACTCGATGCCTTCGGGGAACTTGGCCTGCAGCCGCTCCATCGTCGCGCGCACCGCGCTGGACGTGTCCAGGGCATTGGAGCCGGGCGTCATCAGGATTTGCAGGCCGACCGCGTTCTCGCCGTCGAGCTGGCCGCGCATGGTGTAGTTGTCCGAGCCCAGTTCCAGGCGTGCGACGTCGCGCAGGCGGGTCACCTGGCCGTTGGCGCCGGCCTTGATCACGATGTCGCCGAACTGCTCTTCGGTGGTCAGGCGCCCCAGCGCATTGACGCTGACCTGGAAGGCGGCCGACGCATTCGGCTGCTGGCCGATCGAGCCGGCTGCGACCTGCACGTTCTGCTCGCGGATGGCGGCGACCACATCGCTGGCGGTCATGCCCCGCGATGCGACCTTCTCGGGGTCGAGCCAGACGCGCATTGCGTACTCGCCTTCACCGCCGATGATCACGTTGGCGATGCCCGGCAGGCGCGCCAGTTCGTCGCGCACGTTGAGCATCGCGTAGTTGGACACGTACAGCGGGTCGTAGCGGTCCCCCGGCGAGAGCATATGCACCACCATGAGAATATCGGGCGCGGTCTTGTCGGTGACCACGCCGATGCGCTGGACCTCGGGCGGCAACCGGGGCAGCGCGCGTGAGACGCGGTTCTGCACCTGGATCTGCGCGACGTCGGGGTCGATGTGCTGCTCGAACGAGATGGTCAGCACCATCCGCCCGTCCGTGGACATCTGGGACTGCATGTACATCATGCCTTCCACGCCGTTGACCGCCTGCTCCAGCGGCGATGCCACGGTGTCGGCGATCACCTGCGGGTTGGCGCCGGGATAGCTGGCGGTGACCTGCACCGTCGGCGGCGTGACCTGGGGGTACTCGCTCAGGGGGAGCTGGAAATAGCTGATCGCGCCCGCGATCAGCATCAGCACCGACAGGACGATGGCGAAGATCGGCCGGTTGATGAAGAAGCGGGGGAAATTCATTTGCGGGCCTCCGCCGAGCCGGCCGCGCCGTCAGCCTTGGCGGGGTCCGCGCCACCGGCCTTGGCAGGCGCCGCAGCGGGAGCCGGAGCGTTTGCCGCAGCCTTGGTCGCGCCGGTCGCGCCGGCGGCCGGTGCCGCGGGCGCCTGCATGGGCACCATGCGCGGCGTGACCGCCATGCCGGGGCGCACGAGGCCCTTGATGATGATCTTCTCACCGGCCTGCAGGCCGCCGTTGATGACGCGCAGCCCGTCCACCACCGGCCCCAGTTCGATGGGCCGGTACTGGGCCTGGTTGTTCTCGCCCACGACCAGCACGTAGTTGCGCCCTTGGTCGGTGCCCACGGCCTGATCGTCGATCAGGACGGCCTCGCGCGCCGCGCCGGTGGACAGCTTGGCCCGGGCGAACATGCCGGGTGCCATGCGCCCATCCGGGTTGGGCACAACGGCGCGCGCGCGGATCGTGCCGGTGCTTCGGTCAATGGTGTTGCCCACGAAGTCGAGCGCGCCCCTGTGCGGGAAACCCTTGTCCGTGGTCAGCCCGACCTGCACGGGCAGCGAAGCCTTGCTACCGGCGCCCGCAGCGGGCCGCGAGCGGCTGACGACGTTGAGATAGGTGGCCTCATCAATGTCGAAGTACACGTGCAACGGGTCGATGGATACGATCGTGGTCAGCAGCGTGGCCGCGCCGGCGCCGCCACCGCTGACCAAGTTGCCCTCGGTCACGAGCACGCGGTCGACGCGCCCGGCGATGGGCGCAGTGACGCGGGCGTAGGACAGGTCCAGCTGAGCCGCAGCAACGGCGGCCTTAGCCGCCTGCACCTGAGCCTGGCGCGCGTTGCGTGCGGAGGCGGCATCGTCATAGGTCTTGCGCGCGACGGCGCCGGTCGCCACCAGGCGCTCGGCGCGGTCAAAGTCGGCCTGGGCCTGGCTGGCCAGCACCTCGGCCTGACGCAGTTGCGCCACGGCCGTGTCGAGCGCAACCTGGAACGGCCTCGGGTCGATCTGGAACAGCAGTTGGCCCTTGCGCACGAGGCTACCTTCGGGAACGCTCACCGCATCGACGGCGCCGCCGACCCGCGAGCGCAGCTCGACGGTCTTGGGCGCGGCCAGGAAGCCGGTGTACTCGGCCGATGGCGCGACCGTGCGGGTAATGACCTCGGCCACGGGCACCTGCGGCGCCATCGGCGCGCCCGCCGGGGGCGCCGCGGCCTTGCCCTCGTCCTTGGCGTCGCGGGCAGCGATCGCTATCCCCCCGACGGCTGCGATGACGCCTGCCACCACAATGATTCTGATTTTTTTACGCATGGAAGTGACCCTTTCTTGGATGCAGGACTCCGGCCCTTCCGAAGCGCTCTGCAGACATTTGTGTGGAGGCTAGGCGTTACAACGACGGCAAGGTCAAGCCCTCTTGTTGCCTCAGCGGGCAGACGGCACGGACAAGGTGGTGGGACGCCCGGCGTCGTCGCCGTGGTTGGCCTCCGGCGCGCCCTTGAAGCGCAGCAGGCGCAGTGCGTTCAGCGTGACCAGGGCCGTGGCGCCGGTGTCGGCCAGCACGGCAACCCACAAGCCGGTGATACCCAACACGGTGGTGACCAGGAACAAGCCCTTGAGGCCAATGGCGAATACGACGTTTTGGTGAATGTTGGCCATCGTCGCCCGCGACAGGGCCACCAGGTGGGCCACGTCCGTGACGCGGCTCTTGAGCAGCGCGGCATCGGCGGTTTCCAGCGCCACGTCCGTGCCGCCGCCCATGGCGATACCCACGTCGGCGGTCGCCAGGGCCGGCGCGTCGTTGATGCCGTCGCCGACCATCGCCACCTTGGCATCACGCTTCATCTCGTTGACCAAGCGCAGCTTGTCCTGCGGCAGCAGCTCGGCCTCCCACTCGATGCCCAGCTTGCCGGCGATCGCCTGCGCGGTGCGGCGGTTGTCGCCGGTCAGCATGACCGAGCGCACGCCCATGGCGTTGAGCTGGGCCACGCCTTCGCGCGCGTCGCGGCGGGGCTCGTCGCGCAGGGCCAGCAGGCCCAGAACGTTCTTGCTGGCTTCGTCGAACAGGACCACCACGGTCTTGCCGCCATCCTCCAGCTTGTCGATTTCCCTGCGGTGCGCGGCTGTCAGCGTGGCCGTCTGTTCCGCATGGGCGGGCGATCCGACAGCGAGCGCACTGCCGTTCACGGTGGCGCGCACCGCCTTGCCGGCAATGGCCGATGCGCCCGTGGCCTGGGGAATCGCCACGTCCAGGCTCTTGGCATGGGCGACAATGGCCTTCGCCAAGGGATGGTTTGAGCCGGACTCGACAGCGGCGGCAAGCGCAAGGACCTGTTGATGCTTGAACAGCCCGAAGGGCAGGACCTCGGTGATGCGCGGCTTGCCCTCGGTCAGCGTGCCAGTCTTGTCGAAGGCAATGGCGCGCACGCGGCCGATGGTTTCCAACGCGTTGCCACCCTTGATCAGCAGGCCCCGTCGCGTGGCCACCGCAAGGCCCGAGGCGATGGCCGCCGGTGTGGAGAGCACCAGCGCACATGGGCAGGCAATCAACAGCAGTGCGAGGCCGCGGTACAGCCAGGTACCCCAGTCGCCACCCATGGCAAGTGGCGGAACCACCACGATCAACGCCGCGATGGCCATGACGGCAGGGGTGTAGTAGCGGCTGAACTTTTCGATGAAGCGAGCCGTGGGCGCCTTGGAGGACTGCGCCTGCTCCACCAGTTGGATGATGCGAGAAATGGTGTTGTCCGATGCCGTCTTCTCGACTTGTACTTCGAGCACGCCATCGACGTTGATGGAGCCGGCGAACACGTCGGCACCGATAGCCTTTTGACGCGGTACGGACTCGCCGGTGATAGGCGACTCGTCCAGGCTGCTTTCACCGCGGAGGATCTTGCCGTCCGCAGGCACCCGGTCACCAGGGCGCACCAGCACGCGGTCGCTCACGCGCAGGGAAGCGGCGGGCACTTCGCGCTGCCCGCCCGCGGCATCGAGCAGTACCGCCGTCTTAGGCACCAGGGAGGCCAGCGCCTTGATGCCGGCGCGCGCGCGGCCGGCGGCCACGCTTTCCAGCAGCTCGCCGATCGCGAACAGGAACACCACGGCAGCAGCTTCCTCGGCCTCGCCTATCACGAGCGCGCCCAGCGAGGCGACGACCATCAGCGTTTCGATAGAGAACGGCGAGCCTGACACAGCCAGCGCGAAGGCTTTGCGAGCGAACGGCAGCACGCCCGCGATCACCGCAGCGGCGAAGATCCATTCAGCGTAGCCAGGAACGAACTGCGCGATCGCGTAGGCCGAGCCCATCAGGCCGCCCAGGCCCAGCACGTGCTTGCCTTTCTTCGTCTGCCACCAGCGCTGATGGCGCGCCGTCGATGCTGCTGCTGGGGCCGCGGGTGCTGAGCCATCATGGCGGCGCACGTCGGAGACGCCGAAGCCCAGGCTCTTGATGGTCTTCTCGATGTGGCCGAGCTGCGTGGGGCCGCCAGACGCGAGCGTCAATTCCAGCGTTTCTGCGGTGAAGTTTATGCGGGCATCGGACACGCCATCCATGCGAGCGAGCGCCGTTTCGATCTTGCCGACGCAACTGGCGCAGTCCATGCCCTCGACGCGCATGGACACGTTGGGGGGCGTGCTGGGTGCTCCACGGGAGGCAGAGGCCGGCGCATGGTCATGCCCGCTGCAGGCCCCGTGATCGTGACCGTGGTCATGGGCATGGGCATGGCCGTGAGCATGGCCATGCCCATGGTCATCACCGCACGCTTTGCCGTGCGAATGATCGTGCCCGTGGTCGTGGGCATGCCCATGGTCATGGTGGCCGCCGCAGCCGGCGTGGTCATGCGCGTGGGCCGCATGGCACGGTGCAGGTGCTGCGGACATTTCGGACGCGGGCAGTGCCTGCACGTCGAAGCCCAGGGACCGGATTTTCTTGGCAATGTCGCGTGCAGTATTTCGGCTACTTGTGCTGCGCGTCAACGTCAGCGTCTCATTTGTAAAATTAACCTGTACATTTGATACGCCATCAATTCGACCAAGCGCTGTTTCAATCTTGCCGACGCAACTGGCGCAATCCATACCTTCGACCCGAAAGCCCAGTTGTTCGTCCTGCGCTCCTGTGCCGTCCAATGTTTCCAAAGACATATCAATCTCCTGGTTCTCTGAGTAATCGCCGTGGCAGGACGCACAAATCAGCGATCGGAATGTTATGCAAACAAATGAACACTTGTTTGTATGTTTATTCAAAAAAAAGAAAGAATCTCTTTCTGGCTGAACCATCCGACCGCTGCTTTATGCAGCTGCCATTAAGTCATTTTTTGTTGCGCAGCATCTGGTAGGTTTCAAATGCGGTGCGGTAGGCATCACTATAGGTATCAGGCGTCTGCTCACCAGCCCAGAATCCAGCCATTCCCGCAACCTGCCAATCTGCCAAATCACTCTTTACTTGAGCACGAGTCAATGCCACCGGAGCCTTGTAAGCCGCAACCAGCTTGAGCTGGAGATAGCTCTCGTAGGCTTGTTGGTAGGCTTGGGTGTGCGAAGCGGTGGTGATTCCGCGCGAGGTGAACGCGTGCATGCCGGAGATTTTCCACAGTTCCAAATCAGCCATCACTTCAGCACGAGTCTTTCCTGCTGAGGGCGCCTGATACATATCACCTTGGGTCAATTGCAAGTAGCGCTGAAAGGCAGCCTGGTATTGAGGGCTGAACGTATCCGGGCCGCTTTCGCCGCGAGACAACGCTTCCAACCCAGATTGCCTCCAAGCAGCCAGATCCTCCTGGACCTGTTGCCGTGTCATATCTGCGGCGAACGGTTGAGCGTTTACTCCAGCAGCAAAAAGTGCGGAAAGCAGAACAGCAAAGCGAATTTTCTTGGACATGGTCAATACTCCTTGACGTTAAAAATAATGGCGTGGTCCTTACGCCTTTCGGATACCCCGTAGACAAATAATAACACACATGAAGATATGTTCAAGTGTTTATTTTTAGAGTGCTTTTTGCTTGGGGTCTTCTAGGCATTCAGCAAGGCGCGCCGGTGTCTCTCTAGATTAATAGCCAAAAAAAGCCTACCCCTTGAAGGCGTAGGCCGGCGCGCACTCACATGTTCAGTCAATCGTCGTGTCTGTCCTCCGAAATGTGAACCGCCATGTCCTGGAGTACCTGGCTGACGTGCTGGTCGGCAATGCCGTAGAAGATGTGCTTGGCTTGGCGCTCGCCGCGCACGAGGCGCGCGCCGCGCAACAGGCGCAGGTGATGGCTGACCAAGGACTGCGACAGGTCTAGCGAGCCAGCAATGTCGCCCACTGCGACCGATCCGCGCATGCACTGCAACAGGATTTTCAATCGCGATTGGTCGCCCAGCAGGCGGAAGGTCTCTGCCAGAACAGCGACGTCACTTTGCGATAGTGCGAGGACATCAGTGGTCGTGCCGTGGTTAGAGGTCGAACATTGCACAATAGCGGCGCTGGTGGTTTTGCGGGATGTCATGGATTCAAACCCTCAAGTGAACTGCGAACCGTCTAGCACGGCCTCAATGCTTGTGACCGGGAGCGGAGTGGTCATGGTCATGATTGTGCTCACTGTGGTCGTGGCCGCTGTGGTCCTGACGGCCTGTCGTGGGTTGCAGGCTGCAGATGTTCTCGTCAGCCTCCGAGTTCCAGTCGATTCCGACTGTGGCGTGTTCGATGCTGAACTGCTCTCGCAGCACCGCCTCGACGCGCTTGACCACAGCTCGCGCCTCCTCGTCCACGTTGGGTCGAACGTGTAGCGTGGCCATCGTGCGACCGGAAGTGAGTTGCCACACGTGAACATGGCTGACAGCCGCCAGGCCGGGCACAGTGCTCATCAGGCCTTGTTCCACCTTTTCCGGCGAAGCGTCCTCTGGCGCACCCTCCAACAGGATATGGATCGACTTGGCCAGGAGCTTCCAGGCGCTGCGCAGAATCAACGCCGCTACTAGAACCGACAGGATGGGGTCGATCGGAGTCCAGCCGGTGAAGTAGATGACGATCGCTGCAACGATGGCGCCGACAGAGCCGAGCAGGTCACCCATCACGTGGAGGATGGCACCTTTCACATTGACGTGATCGGTTTCGCCGCGGGTCATGATCCACAGCACGAGGACGTTGATCAGTAAGCCGAGCACGGCGACGATCATCATCGGGCCGGCGAGGATGACGGGCGGCGCCTGCAGCCGCTCCCACGCCTCGTAGGCGATCCATGCGACGATCGCGAACAGGGTCACGGCGTTCAGGAAGCCGGCGATGACCTCGAAGCGCAGGTAACCGAATGTGCGTTTGCTGTCGGCTGCGCGGCGACCGAATCGGAAGGCAGCGTAAGCCAGGGCAAGTGCCACGGCGTCGGTCAGCATGTGGCCAGCATCGGCAAGTAGGGCTAGCGAGCCCGACAGCACGCCGCCGACAGCTTCCACGAGCATGAAGCCGAAGATCAGGAAGAAGGAAACCAGAACCTTGCGCTCGTTGGCGCTCGTCACTGTGGGGGTGTGGTCGTGATCATGGTCGTGACCATGGTCATGTGCATTGGATTGGGACATGGGCGCCTCTGCTGGTTGAGTGTTTGACTATGGCGAAATATAACACATGAATATGTGTTCATGTGATATATTTTCGCTCACCCTTCTCAGCCTCCGAAGCCATGCGTTGTGATGCCGCAACGAGAAAATGTGCCTATCCTTTCGGCCAGATACGGTGCAGGTCATCCAGAATCAGCTGGTGATGGTGCCTGCCTTGGTCTGCGTGTGTGCGTAAATGAGGGTGATCCGGCGGCAAGCTGGGGTGGTCATGCGCCACGTCAGAAGGGTCGCTGGCCGGCCACAGCCAGAGCGTCAGCGCCACGCCGGCCAAGCCGACCAGGGACATGACAATGAAGGTCGATGGCAAGCCCATGACCGCGCCGAAGCGGCCGGCAAGTGGGTAGCAGATGAGCCAACAGGCGTGCGACAGCGCGAAGTGTGCCGCGAAGATCGCAGGACGGTCCTCGGCATGGGCCGAGCGGCGCAGAAGACGGCCGGATGGCGTTTGCGCCACGCTGTAGCCAAAGCCGATGATCAACCACAGCGGCAGCAACAATGCATAGCTCGGCAGCAGTGCGCCGATCCCCGTGCCCACGACCAGTACGGTAGCGCCGGTGAGCATCGCGGTTCGGTCGGCCACCTTTTCCAGTAAGGATGGCAGAACGAAGGCTGCCACCATCGAACCGCCTCCGAATGCCGCCAGTGCCGACGCCACTTCGACCTCGCCTAGGCCAAAGCGCGCCTTCACGAGAACCACCGTGTTCACGATCACCATGGCGCCCGCCGCCGAGACGGCCAAGCTGATCGCCAGCAGGCCCCGCAGGCGTGGCGTAGCGAGATAGATGCGTGTGCCGCGGGTCGTGCGATCCCAAATGCCGCGGCGCGGTCCGGGAATAGTTGTGGGCAACCGCACGCTGACCACGAGCGCGGCTGAAACGAGGAAACCGAGCACTGTTCCCGCGAACAGGTTGTGAAAGCTGATGACGGTCAGCAGCGCAGCAGCCAGCATCGGGGAAATCAGGCTTTCCAGGTCATAGGCCAGCCGGGACAGCGACAGCGCCTTCGTGTAGTCCTCTTCATCGGGAAGGATGTCCGGGATAGTGGCTTGGAAAGTCGGCGTGAAGCCGGCGGATGCCGCTTGCAGGACAAAGATCAGCAGATAGATCTGCCAGACCTCGGTGACAAAGGGCAAACAGATCGCGACAACCGCTCGTACCAGGTCCAGCGCTACGAGCAATGACCGTCGCGGGAACTGGTCGGCGAAGGCCTGTGCGACTGGAGCGACTCCCACATAGGCCAGCATCTTGATAGCCAGCGCCGACCCGAGCACCGCACCTGCATCGGCCCCGGCCAGCTCGTAGGCAAGTAGGCCGAGCGCTACCGTCATCAGGCCTGTGCCGACGAGTGCGATCACCTGCGCGGTGAACAGGTGGCGGTAGGTGCGGTTCTTTAGGACGGAGAGCATCGAGAGACCTCAGAGCAGTCTGGTTAGCGCCTTCATTTCGGCTAGAACGGAGTCCTCATCATGAGATAGGCAGTGGTCGATGTGGTCATGGATCAGGACGCGCTTGGCCGCTGTGACGGCGCTCTCCACCGCAGCGAGCTGGCGAGCGATGTCCAGGCAGGTTTCTTCTCCTTCGATCATCCCGATGACGTGTCGCAGATGACCCTCGGCGCGCTTGAGCCGTTTCACGAGATCTGGGTGGCTGGTGTGCTTGTGCATCTCTTTCATGCAGCAATCATATCCCCCCCCGGGGGATATGCTCAAGGAGTCTGCATAGCTGTTTGCGCAGTGGATTAGCCCCACCTCGCCTCTCGATGTCTTGCGCCCGACGCCCTCTCTAAGGCGATTGGTGCTCAAAGGATGTAAGGTTTTCTTTCCCATTCATATGAATAGATATACAATTGTTCATATCTAAGCCAGTGAACAGTGGCTTTTCAACGACAAGCACTTGCTCGGAAAGAGAACACCCAGCCGGGGGTAAGTACTGATGCAACACCGATGGAGAATTGAATGCTTCGCAAAGACATACGCAAGGGATGGATATGGGCGGTATCCACGCTTTGGGCCGGCACCGTGCTAGCCCAGCCAGTAGCCGCCCCTCACGTCCCATCCAGACCAGACAGCCACATGGTCGCCCAATTGTGGGAGTCAGCTTGGCAGCGGCAGCCAGAAGCCGCTGGAGAAGGCGCCTGGCAGCAGGCCGCCCAAGCACGCCAAGAGACGGCCGGCAGTTGGGTGGCAGGTCCGATGGCGCTGGAAGCCTCCACCAAAACTGATCGGTTCAACAACCGCAACGGACAGCGCGAATATGAAGTCGGGGTGGCTATTCCCCTTTGGATGCCTGGTGAGCGCGCCTCGTCGGCACGCTGGGCGGACGCGGAAAGCCTCGCGCTATCCAGCCGGATGCTGGCCGCCAAGCTACGCACGGCCGGACAGGTTCGCCAGGCATGGTGGGCATGGCAGCGTGCCCAGGCCGAATTGGTGGCGGCGCAGGATCGCACCCGCAGCGCGGACGAGTTGGCGCAAGATGTGGCTCGCCGAGTTCGCGCGGGCGACCTGGCGCAAGCCGACAGAAACCAGGCCGATGGCGCCTTGGCGTCGGCTCGTAGTGCCCTGGCCATTGCTCAGGCCGAAGAAATCACGCAGCGCGAGGCGTTGTTGGCACTGACCGGCATCGAGAGTATCCCGTCGCAGGCCGATTCCGCGCAGCCGGAGCAGTCAGGTGTCCGAGTTCAACCGGCATCGGCACAGCCGTCCGGCGCGTTGTTGGGTAACCACCCTGCGCTGCTGGAACTGCAGCACAAGGCGCTGGCGGCCCGCCGCTCTGCGGAACTGGTGTCCCATCAGAAGTACGCCAACCCCGAACTGACCCTGGCGACCACGCGGGATCGGGGCGGCTACGGCGAACGCTACAACCAGACGATCACGGTGGGTGTGCGCATTCCCTTCGGTACGGGTAGCCGTCATACCGAGCAATTGTCCAGCGCCAATGCGCAGGCACTGGAGGCTGAGTCGGCACTCGCGGCCCAGCGCACCCGGCTACTCTCGGAAATTCGAACTGCCCAATCGCGCGAACTGGCAACCAGCACCCAGATGCAGGCCGCTTCGGAGCGCCAGCGACTAGCCCAACAAACGCGCACCTTCTACCAAAAGTCGTTCGCGATGGGCGAGACGGACATGCCGACACGCCTTCGCATCGAGCAGGAGGCCACCGAGGCCGAGCGCGCGGCGCTGCTCGCCAAGGTGGAGCATGCCGCGGCCATCTCGTCCCTGTTGCAGGCACAAGGCACGCTGCCGCAGCCGACCGAGACTTTCACTGACATCTCCGGCACGCGCTGATCGGCGCGCGCTCAACCATCCTGGAACCTTAGAAATGTCGCAATCCTCTTTCTGGCGTGCAGCTGCCTTGTCCAGCCTCCTGCTTGGCAGTAGCGCAACGTGGGCCGGCGACGGCCATGACCATGGCGAAGCCGCTCCTGCCCCCGCAGCGGCCGCGCTTCCGCGCTTTGCCGCAGTTTCCGATGACTTCGAACTGGTGGGTGTGCTGAACGGCCAGCGTCTCACACTCTACCTCGACCATGCTGCCGACAACCGGCCGGTGACCGATGGCGAGCTGACCCTCGAGCTGGGTGGTCAACAGGTAAAGGTCAGCTCACACGGGGTTGGAGAGTTCGAGGCCGATCTGACTGAGCCGCTATCCGATGGCGAGACCTCAATCATGGCCACTATTACTGCGCAGGGCCAATCGGACCTGTTGACGGGCGTTCTCGATGTTCATAGCGAAGACGCCGAACACGAGCATGCCGTCGCATCCGGCCGTGTGGTCGTACTAGGTGGCGGTGCCGCAGTCCTCGGCGTCGGTGTCCTAGCGTGGGCGCTGCGCAGACGTACACGCACCAACGGTGCACTGCGAGGTGCAGCATGAAGCGCAACTTCCGTTTCCTAATGACGACGGCCATGGCGGCTGCATTGGCTCTGGCTGCTCCCGCGTTCGCTCACGACGGCCATGACCACGGCGACGAAGCGCCGGCTGCGTCTTCCAATGGCCCCCAGCGCCAGCCTGATGGCAGCGTGTTTCTTCCGAAACCGTCGCAACGTCAGATCGGTGTACGCACCCAGCTGATCAAGCAGGAGCCCTTGGCCCGCAGCCATGAACTGGCTGGCAAAGTAATCATGGACCCGACGACAGGCGGCAAGGTCCAGGCAATGGTAATGGGCCGGCTGGTGCCCGGGCCGGATGGTCTGCCGCAGATCGGCCAATCCGTGCGCAAGGGCCAGGTGCTGGCTTACATCGAACCGGCCAGCGGTGTGCTGGAGCGCTCAGGCCAGATGGCCCAGGTTGCCGAGCTGCGTGCGGGCCAAGCGCTCGCGCAGAAGCGCTTGGCCCGGCTGCGCGAGCTGTCGGAGACCGTGCCCCGCAAGGAGATCGAAGCAGCCGAAAGCGAAGTGAACAGCCTGACCGAACGCGCCCGCGCCTTGAGCGGGGGCCTCGCCGGCAGGGACGTACTGAAGGCCCCAGTCAGCGGCGTCATCGCATCCAGCCCCGCAGTTGCCGGGCAGGTCGTGGATGCGCGCGAACTGGTGTTTGAGGTGGTCGATCCGACCCAACTGCGCATCGAGGCGCTTGCCTACGATCCGGCAATGGCACAGAACCTGGCCGGTGCTGCACTCGCAGTAGGCGGTCAGAAGGTGCCGCTGAGCTTCGTCGGTGCCGCCAGCAGCCTGCGCGAGCAGGCCCTGCCCATGCTGTTCAAGGGCACCAGCGAAAGCCTCTCGCGCTTGGCGGTCGGTATGCCGGTGGTGGTCTTCGTGCAAGAGGCGACGACGGTACCTGGCTACCGCGTGCCTTCCGGTGCGCTGATGAAGAACCCTGCCAACCAGAACATCGTCTGGGTCAAAGACCAGGCCGAGCGCTTCGAGCCGCGTGTCGTGAACATCACTCCTTTGGATGGTGCATCCATCGCTGTCACTTCGGGCCTGGCGGACGGCGACCGCGTGGTTGTCGAGGGCGCGTCCCTGATCAATCAAGTTCGTTGAGGGGCACCATTCCATGTTCAAGTGGCTTCTCGAAAATAGCTTACGAAACCGGCTCCTGGTCATCATCGGGGCGCTGGTGCTGATGGCGTATGGCGCGTTCACCCTGACGCGCACGCCGGTAGATGTCTTTCCCGATCTCAACAAGCCGACCGTCACTCTCATGACGGAGGCTGGCGGCATGGCTGCCGAAGAAGTCGAGCAACTCATCACGTTCCCGCTCGAAACGGCCATGAACGGCCTGCCCAGCGTCGAAAGCGTGCGCTCGGTCTCCAGCGCCGGGCTTTCCTTCATCTACGTGACATTTGACTGGAAGACCGACATCTTCCGGGCGCGCCAGATGGTCTCCGAACGCCTGACGTCCATGGAGGAAGGGCTAGCCCCGGGCGTGACGCCCACTATGGGGCCAATCAGCTCAGTGATGGGCGAGATCATGCAGATTGCAATCCCCATCGGTGCCAAGCCCTCAGGGCAGAAGAACGCAGCCCCGCCGCTGTCGGCCATGGACACTCGCGAGTACGCGGACTGGGTGCTACGCCCCCGGCTGATGGCCATACCTGGTGTTGCCCAAGTCATCCCGATCGGAGGCGAGGTCCGTCAGTTCCAGGTCCAGCCCAACACCACGCGAATGTCAGAGCTGGGCGTGACTGCGTCCGATCTGGATGCGGCTCTCAAGGGCTTCTCCGCGAACACTTCCGGCGGCTTCCTGGAGATCAATGGCCGCGAGTACCTGATCCGCAACCTGGGCCGCACGTCCCGACTCGACGACCTGCGTAACCTGCCTCTCGCGGTGCGTGCGGGCCAACCCATCCTGCTCCACCAGGTCGCCGATGTTCAGTTTGCGCCAGCCATCAAGCGCGGCGATGCGGGCTTCGAGGGCCTGCCAGCCGTGATCCTGGGCATCCAAAAGCAGCCCACGGCCGATACGATTGCACTGACCCGCTCGATCGAGTCAGCGTTGGCGGACATGAAGGGCTCACTGCCGGCTGGCATGGCCGAGCCACAGGTGACCTTCCGACAAGCCAACTTCATCGAGGCGTCCATCAGCACGCTGCAAGGCAAGCTCATCGGCGCATCGGTCTTCGTGGCGGTGATCCTGTTCTTCTTCCTGGGCACTTTGCGCCCCCTGGTGATCGCGTTGACCGCGATTCCTGCCTCGATCTTCGTGACCGGGCTGGTGTTCCACTATTTCGGCCTATCAATCAACACCATGACGCTCGGTGGGCTGGCGATCGCCATCGGCGGTCTCGTGGACGATGCTGTGGTCGATGTGGAGAACATCATGCGGCGGCTCAAGGAGGACCGCACCCGCCACCCTGAGAACCGGCTGACGCCCCTGGTCATCGTTGCCAGGGCCTCGATGGAGGTTCGCTCGGCGATTCTCTACGCCACGATGATCATTGTGCTGGTGTTCCTGCCCCTGTTCGCGCTGCCGGGGATGGAGGGGCGCTTGTTCGTGCCGCTGGGCATCGCCTTCATCGTCTCCACGCTGGCCTCGCTGCTGGTCTCTGTGACGGTCACTCCGGTGCTTTCGTACTACCTGCTGCCCAAGATGAGGACGCTGGACCATGGCGACACTCGGCTTCTAGCCTGGTTGAAGACGCGCTATCAGGGCGGCCTGCAGCGGGTCTTGCAGCGGCCGCGTGCCGCCCTTGGCATGGCCGCTGTGGCTGTCACACTGGCTGTCGCCGCGGTGCCATTCTTCCCGACCACGTTCCTGCCCCCGTTCAATGAAGGAACGTTGCTGGTGGGCCTGCGCCTGAATCCCGGTGTGACGCTGGCCGAATCTTCGGCGCTTGCCCAGCAAGCCGAGCTGCTGGTCGCGCAGGTGCCAGAGGTGCAGCACGTGGGCCGGCGCAGCGGACGGGCCGAGCTGGACGAGCATGCCGAAGGCGTGCATGTCAGCGAGCTGGACGTGGGCCTGCTGCCCGCCTCGGAGCTAAAGCGCTCCATGGAGGAGATCACCGCCGACATCCGTTCGCGTCTGGCTCACTTGCCCGGCTCCATCGGCATTGGCCAGCCGATCTCGCACCGCATCGACCACATGTTGTCGGGGGTGCGCTCGCAGATCGCCATCAAGGTGTTCGGCGAGGACCTGGACGTCCTGCGCGGGCAGGCGGATCTGCTGCGCGCCAAGCTGGCCGGAATTCCGGGGCTTGCTGACCTGGAGATCGAAAAGCAGGTCCTAGCGCCGCAGATCAAAATCCGCGTGGATTATGCGGCGGCGGGACGCTACGGCGTGGCCGCACCGCAAATTCTGTCCACGCTGCAAAGCCTGGTCGAAGGCGAAAAGATCACCGAGGTCATCGAGGGCAACCGCCGCTTCGCGCTGGTGGTTCGCCTGCCCGAGCAGGCGCGGTCGATTGAGGGCTTGAGCCGCATCCTCATCGACACGCCCATGGGTCGGGTCCCGTTGTCGCGCCTTGCCACCATCGAAGACAGCGACGGCCCCAACCAGGTCAGCCGCGACGATGGCCGTCGACGCATAGTTTTGTCGGCCAACGCTCAGGGACGGCCGCTGTCCGAAGTAGTGGCCGACATACGCAGCGTCGTCCAAGAAGTGCGCTTGCCCGAAGGCTACTTCATCACGCTGGGCGGCCAGTTCCAGGCACAAGAGGAAGCCTCGCGACTGGTGGGCCTGCTGTCCATCGTCTCCCTGACGCTCATGTTCGTGGTGTTGTACACGCGCTACAAGTCGGTCGTCCTATCAGCGCTCATCATGGTGAACATTCCATTGGCCCTGGTCGGCGCCGTGTTGGGGCTGTGGCTGTCTGGCCAGCCGTTGTCCGTGGCCGCCCTGGTCGGCTTCATCACGCTCGCGGGTATTTCTGTGCGCAACGGCATCCTGAAGGTGAGCCACTACCTCAACCTCATGCGCATGGAGGGCGAGGACTTCGACCAGAAGATGATCGTGCGTGGCTCGCTCGAACGGCTTTCCCCGGTTCTGATGACCGCGCTGGTCACGGCCTTCGCGCTGGCCCCGCTGCTGTTCGAGGCGTCCCGACCCGGTACTGAGATCCTGCACCCCGTCGCGGTGGTGATCTTCTCGGGGCTGGTCAGCTCCACGCTGCTAGACACCTTCCTTACACCCGCCATGTTCTGGCTGTTCGGCCGCAAGCCTGCCGAACGCCTGCTGGACGACCGCGACGCGGAGGCATTCTGATGCAACGCCTTCTGTCACCCGATTTCAACCACCGTAACCCTATAGGAGCTTTCATGTCTGTTCGATTTCGTTCCCTCACGGCCGGCACCGCCCTCGCCCTGGCATCCGTCACCGCCTTCGCCGCAGGCGACCATGACCACGCGCATGACCACAAGCCGCTGCATGGTGGCGTCGTGACCGAAGTCCGGGACGTGGACTACGAGTTGGTCGTTCAGCCCGCAGCAGCGCAACTCTACCTGCGCGACCACGGCAAGCAGGTCAATGTAAGCAACACCAAAGCCAAGCTCACACTGTTGACCGGCTCACAAAAGCAGGAGGTGCAACTCACGCCTGCCGCGGACGGAAGCCGCCTCGAAGGCAGCGGGACCTTCGCCGCAGCCAAGGGCACGAAGGCCGTCGTCCAAGTCGAACGTGGGGGCAATACCGCGAGCGCCCGGTTCGTTCTGCCGTAGTGTTCAACGTGATCGTCAGGGAACGAGCTGTAATCTGGCGACCACCTGACAAAAGGCGCGACATAGGCGCTCACTATTTCCTCAAAAACTTTGGAGATGTAAATCATGGAAATGCATTTCGACGTCATTGTTATCGGTGCCGGCCCAGGCGGATACATCGCGGCCATTCGCGCTGCCCAATTAGGCATGAAGGTCGCTTGTGTAGATGCCTGGAAGAACAAGGACGGAAAGCCAGCACCTGGCGGCACCTGCAACAACATCGGTTGTATCCCTTCGAAAGCGCTACTGCAGTCGTCAGAGAACTTTGAACAAGCCAAGCACCACTTTGGCACGCACGGCATCTCCACGGGTGATCTGCGCATGGATGTGACCACGATGTTGGAACGTAAGAATCAGGTCGTGAAGTCCAGCAACGAAGGCATCCTTTATCTGTTCCGCAAAAACAAGGTCCAGTTTTTCAACGGCCTGGCGTCTTTCACCAGGACTGTCGATGGTGGCTTCGAGGTGAGCGTCGCCGCCGATGAGGCTGTTACCTTGGTGGGCAAGCAGATCATCGTTGCCACAGGCTCCAACGTGCGGCCACTCCCCAACCTACCGTTCGATGAGCGGGTCGTGCTCTCCAACGACGGCGCGCTGGACATCGCGGCCGTGCCCGATCGGTTGGCCGTCATCGGTGCCGGCGTGATCGGCCTGGAGCTGGGCTCCGTTTGGCGCCGCCTGGGGGCGGATGTCACGATCCTCGAAGGCTTGCCCAGCTTCCTGCCAATCGTCGACCAAGCCATCGCCAAGGAGGCGAAGAAGGCGTTCGACAAGCAAGGCCTGAAGATCGAACTAGGTGCGAAGGTTCGCGAAGTCAATGCAACCGAGGCTGGCGTGACTATTCACTACACCGACAGCCAGGGCCAGACGCAGTCCTTGCAGGCAGACAAAGTGATCGTGGCTATCGGCCGTGTGCCCAACACCGAAGGCCTGAATCCGGCCGCCGTGGGACTCCAACTGGATGAGCGCGGCGCCGTGCTGGTGGACGATGAATGCCGCACCAGTGTGCCCGGCATCTGGGCCATCGGTGACGTGGTGCGTGGCCCGATGTTGGCGCACAAGGCGGAAGAGGAAGGTGTCGCAGTGGCCGAGCGCATTGCCGGCCAGCACGGTCACGTCGATTTCAATACGATCCCCAACGTCATCTACACCAGCCCAGAGATTGCCTGGGTAGGCCGCACCGAGCAGCAGCTCAAAGAGCAGGGCACCGCCTATCGAATCGGTTCCTTCCCGTTCATGGCCAATGGCCGCGCGCGTGCGCTGGGCGACACGCCGGGCCTCGTCAAGGTGATCGCCGATCCTGCCACTGATGAGATACTCGGCGTGCATGTGGTCGGCCCGCAGGCCAGTGAACTGGTGGCCGAGGCCGTGATCGCCATGGCGTTCAAGGCCAGCAGCGAAGACATCGCCCGCATCTGCTTTGCCCATCCGACCCTCTCCGAGACGTTCAAAGAGGCCTCGCTGGCCGTGGACAAGCGCGCGCTCAACTTCTGATTGATCGGAAGCGGCATCCAAACCACCTCACCGAACGCAGCTGCGGGCGGTGGGGCGCATATCGCCATGGAACGTAGGCCACGCCGCAACGGCATGCTATGCCCAACAGTTACTCGTCGTTGTGGTCTTCCGCGATGTGGGTGGCCATATCCAGCAGCACCTGGTTCACGTGCTTGTCCGCCACCTCATAGAAGATCTGTTTGGCTTGGCGCACGCCCTTGACCAGGCGAGCACCGCGCAGCAGCCGCAGGTGGTGGCTCACCAGCGACTGCGAGAGTTCGAGGGTTTCAGCGATGTCCCCGACCGAGGAAGAGCCTTTCATGCAGCACAGCATGATTCTCAGCCGGGACGGGTCACCCAGGAGGCGGAATGTCTCAGCCAAGATGGTCACGTCATTCTGTGACAGCGATTCCAAATCGGCGCTGGGACCCTTCGGTGGGGTACTGAATGGCTTACTTGTATTCATTTTTAAAATATTTCCTAACCTCGAATGGCTGTTTTCGCCCTTCAGAATTAACAAGGCAGCGGCCGCTTAGGCGCGCGCAGCAAAGAACCAGTGCGAGCCTGGCAGGCAAGGCCTCCGTTCCCCGTGCACCGGGTCATTTCTGAAACCTGACAGCATCCGAAAAAGCGCTTGACCTTCCCACGATGGTAAACCCTAAGCTCCCTCCATGTCGAATTTCAACTATGGGAAGCACACCATGAGCATGGCAACAACGAGTAGTGCTGGCGCCCAAGCAGCGGCAATCAGCCTGCCCATCGAGGGCATGACCTGCGCAAGCTGTGTCGGCCGAGTCGAGGCCGCCCTTGCCAAGGTCGAGGGCGTGGCAAGCGTGTCTGTCAATCTCGCCACCGAGCGAGCGGACATTCGCCTGAACCGTCCTGTCGATCGCATGGCGCTGATCCAGGCGATCGAGAAGGTAGGGTACGACGTGCCTCAGGGCACCATCGAGCTGGCGATCGGAGGCATGACCTGCGCTTCGTGCGTGGGCCGCGTCGAGAAGGCGCTCAAGGCGGTGCCGGGCGTCACTGAGGCTGTGGTCAATCTGGCGACCGAGCGCGCTACCGTGCGTGGCGTAGCATCCGTGCAGGATCTGATTGCTGCTGTCGATAAGGTCGGCTACGAGGCCAGCCCGGTCGATACAGGCATGCAGGCCGACGAGGAAGCTGCCGAGAAAAAGGACGCCGAGCGCGCCGAACTCAAGCGCGACCTGACCCTGGCCGCCGTGCTGGCGCTGCCTGTGTTCGTGCTCGAAATGGGCTCGCACATGATTCCCGGCATGCACGAGTGGGTGGCTTCCACCATTGGCATCCAGCAGAGCTGGTATCTGCAGTTCGTGCTGACCCTGCTGGTGCTCGCCATTCCGGGCTGGCGCTTCTATGAGAAGGGCTTCCCGGCGCTGTTCCGCCTGGGTCCCGACATGAACTCGCTGGTCGCGGTCGGCACGGCCGCGGCCTTCGGTTATTCGATGGTCGCCACGTTCGCGCCCAGTCTGCTGCCGGCCGGCACGGTGAACGTGTACTACGAGGCGGCAGCCGTCATCGTGGCGCTGATCCTGCTGGGCCGCTTTCTTGAGGCACGGGCCAAGGGCCGCACCTCCGAGGCCATCAAGCGCCTGATCGGCCTGCAGGCCAAGGAGGCGCACGTGCTGCGCGACGGCCGCATCGTGGACATCCCGATCAACGACGTGGCGCAGGGCGACATCGTGGAAGTGCGCCCCGGCGAGCGCGTGCCGGTCGATGGTGAAGTGACCGAGGGCCGCAGCTTCGTGGACGAGTCGATGATCACCGGCGAGCCGATTCCCGTCGAAAAGGCGGAAGGCAGCACCGTGGTCGGCGGCACCGTCAACCAGAAGGGTGCGCTGACGCTGCGTGCCACCGCCGTGGGCGGTCAGACCATGCTGGCGCAGATCATCCGCATGGTCGAGCAGGCGCAAGGTTCCAAGCTGCCGATCCAGGCCGTGGTGGACAAGGTGACGCTGTGGTTCGTGCCCGCCGTCATGCTGGCCGCGGTGCTGACCTTCCTGGTCTGGCTGGTGTTCGGCCCGTCGCCCGCGCTGTCCTTCGCGCTGGTCAATGCCGTGGCGGTGCTGATCATTGCCTGCCCTTGCGCCATGGGTTTGGCGACGCCGACCTCCATCATGGTCGGCACGGGCCGGGGCGCCGAGATGGGCGTGCTGTTCCGCAAGGGTGAAGCCCTGCAACTGCTCAAGGACGCCAAGGTGGTGGCCGTGGACAAGACCGGCACGCTGACCGAGGGCCGCCCGGTCCTGACCGACCTGGAGATTGCCGACGGCTTTGACCGCAACCAGGTGCTGGCGAAGGTCGCCGCTGTCGAATCGCGCTCGGAGCATCCGATCGCACGCGCCATCGTCGAGTCGGCCGTGGAAGGTGGCATCGCGCTGCCGACGATGACAGACTTCGATTCGGTCACGGGCATGGGCGTGCGCGCCACCGTGGACGGCGCGCGTGTCGAGGTCGGTGCCGATCGCTTCATGCGTGAGCTGGGGTTGGACGTGGGCAGCTTCGCTCGCACGGCCGAGCGCCTGGGCAACGAGGGCAAGTCACCGCTGTACGCCGCGATCGACGGCCGGCTGGCCGCCATCATCGCGGTGGCCGATCCGATCAAGTCCAGCACGCCCGCGGCCATTGCCGCGTTGCACCAGCTCGGCCTGAAGGTGGCGATGATCACCGGCGACAACGCGCGTACCGCGCAGGCCATCGCCAAGCAACTGGGCATCGACGAGGTGGTGGCCGAAGTGCTGCCCGAGGGCAAGGTCGAAGCCGTGCGCCGGCTGAAAGCCAGCCACGGCCAGATCGCCTACGTGGGCGACGGCATCAACGACGCCCCGGCGCTGGCCGAGGCCGACGTGGGCCTGGCCATCGGCACCGGCACCGACGTGGCGGTGGAGTCGGCCGACGTAGTGCTGATGTCGGGCAACCTGCAGGGCGTGCCCAACGCCATCGCGCTGTCCAAGGCGACCATCGGCAACATCCGCCAGAACCTGTTCTGGGCGTTTGGCTACAACACGGCCCTGATCCCGGTGGCCGCTGGCGTCCTGTACCCCGCATACGGTGTGCTGTTGTCGCCGATCTTCGCGGCTGGCGCGATGGCGCTGTCCAGCGTGTTCGTGCTCGGCAACGCGCTGCGCCTGCGCCGCTTCCAGCCGCCGCTGGCGGCGGATACCGCTCATTGAGAAAGGAGGAACA
Source organism: Stenotrophomonas sp. GD03877 (assembly GCF_029840555.1). Classification (NCBI taxonomy): domain Bacteria; kingdom Pseudomonadati; phylum Pseudomonadota; class Gammaproteobacteria; order Lysobacterales; family Lysobacteraceae; genus Stenotrophomonas; species Stenotrophomonas sp. GD03877. The sequence continues at coordinate 206,020 of NZ_JAOCCT010000005.1, forward strand.
CCATGAACATCGGTGAAGCATCCAAGGCCTCGAAGGTCTCGGCCAAAATGATCCGCTACTACGAGCAAATCGGTCTGATCCCTCCGGCTGACCGCACCGATTCGGGCTACCGCGCCTATACCCAGGACGACGTTCACCGGTTGCATTTCATCCGGCGTTCGCGCGACCTCGGCTTCTCGGTGGCCGAGATCACGGACTTGCTGGGACTGTGGAATGACAAGTCGCGCCAGAGTGCTGATGTAAAGCGTCTGGCCCAGCAACACATCGACGAGTTGGACCGGCGCATCGAGAGCATGCTGGAGATGGCCGCGACGCTCAAGGCGCTGATCCGGTGTTGCGCCGGCGACGAACGGCCCGACTGCCCGATCCTGCACACGCTGGAGCAGCCCGATATCAGTGACAACAAGCCCGAAGCGCGCACTGGCGCAGTGCCGCGCCGCGCGCGAGCCAACGCAGCAGGAAAAAAGCCGTGTGCGCACTGAGCAGCCAGGAGAGATATGCCCAAAATCACCGTCTTGCCCCATCCTGAACTGGCGCCTGAGGGAGCCGAACTGAACGTGCCAGCAGGCACTTCGATCTGCGAGGCCCTGCTGGACAACGGCATCGAGATCGAGCATGCCTGCGACATGAGCTGTGCCTGCACGACCTGTCACTGCATCGTGCGCAAGGGGTTCGATTCTCTAAACGAAGTCGAGGAATGCGAGGACGATCTGCTCGACCGGGCCTGGGGACTGGAGGCGCAGTCGCGGCTGAGCTGCCAGGCCATCGTTGCGACCGAAGACCTGACCGTCGAGATCCCCAAGTACACGATCAACCATGCCAAGGAGAACCACTAGGAGCCTGCGTGCTGCCTCAGGCGCACCGGCCTGCGGCAGGGTTGCTCTGGCAGATGGAGGACTGACGGCATTGCCGCCAGATAACCAACCCGTGGGCCAGACCAACCCGCGAGCCAGGTGTCTACACTCCCTTTGCACGGTCGTCGGTTAGGCTGGAAAGGTCATCAACGTCCTTAAATCCGTGACGGCCGGCCCATGGAAAGTCCCACAGGAGAAGTCCTGCATGTCTGCGCCCAAGCTAGCCACGCTCTACCGAATGGTCATGCCCGGCCATACCTGCCCCTACGGGCTGAAGTCGCTCGATCTGCTCAACCGCAAGGGCTACGAGGTCGAGGACAAACACTTGGCAAGCCGCGAGCAGACGGATGCGTTCAAGAAGGAGCATGGCATCGAGACCACGCCCCAGGTCTTCATAAACGGGCGGCGCGTGGGCGGCTACGACGACCTACGCAAATTCTTCGGCATGTCCGTGAAGGACAAGAACGCCGTGACCTAGACCCCTGTGATCGCGCTGTTCGCCACGGCGGCCGCAATGGCGCTGGCGGCGAGCTGGGCGGCCTTCGGCCAAGTCTAGAGCATTCAGGCGGCAGAGTGGTTCGTGGCCTTTGCCATGTGCCTCCTGGCGCTGCAGAAGCTCAAGGACGTGGACGGCTTCGCGACGACCTGCTGGCCAAGCGCTGGGTTCGGTATGCCTATTTCTACCCGTTCGCGGAGGCCATCGCAGGCGTCCAGATGGTCGCGGGCGTGGGGATGTGGGTGTCGATTCCGTTGGCGCTGTTCATCGGGACCGTCGGGGCCGTGTCGGTTTTCAAGGCGGTCTATGTCGATCGCCGGGAACTCAAGTGCGCCTGCGTGGGCGGGGACAGCAACGTGCCGCTGGGCTTCGTGTCCCTGACCGAGAACCTGATGATGGTGGCGATGGCCCTGTGGCCAAGGTCGGCCTACCTTGGGATGCACTGAGCGCCGCGCCAGGTACGGCGCAGCGCACGTGCTCGCATCGGCCGTCCTGTGTGCATGCCGGCCACGATGCGGTGTTACTGCGCGCGCGGCGGGAAGCCAGCTTCGCTCAGGGCCGCGGCGATCTGCTCTTGCGAGGCCGAGGTCTGGACCTCGACACGGCGGGTCGGCGGGTCCGTGACGATCTTGGCGTTGGGGTCGATCATTTGGATCGTTTTCGTCACAGTGCGGGCGCAGCCGCCGCAGGTCATGTCTTCGAGATGGAATTGCATGGAAAACTCCTTTCGGGTTGGGGTGTTTGAAGTGTGCTCCTTGCCACCGTTGGAAGGTCAATCGCTATTTGCATCCCCGCCACACCAACCGGCCGAATGCTCATAGGGGCAAGGCCGTGGTGCTCTTTACGCGATCCAGCACGAAGCTGGTCTTGCAGTCCTGCACGCTGGGGTGCTTGAGCAGCGTGTCGAGCACGAAGCGGGAGTAGTGAGCCATGTCCATGACGACCACCCGCAGCAGATAGTCCATGTCGCCGGTCAGCGCATGGCACTCCACAACCTCTGGCCAGTTCTGGACAGACGCGCGGAACACGTCCATGGGATTGCGCTTGTGCGAGTCGGAGTACTGGGCCGACTTCTACACGAAGTTCTTCAACTTCCAAGAGATCCGCTACTTCGACATCAACGGCGAGTACACCGGCCTAGCCTCCAAGGCGATGAGCGCGCCGGACGGCCTGATCCGCATCCCGCTGAACGAGGAAGCACGCCAGGGCGGCGGCCAGATTGAGGAATTCTTGATGCAGTTCAGCGGCGAGGGCATCCAGCACATCGCCCTGCTGTGCGACAACCTACTCGATGCGCTCGACCGCGTGCAGATGGCCGGTATCCCGCTGCTGACCGCCCCCAACGACATCTATTACGCAAACTTGGAAAAGCGCCTGCCCGGCCATGGCCAGCCCGTACCCGAGTTGCAGGCGCGCGGCATTCTGCTCGACGGCACGACCGAAGGCGGCCAGCCCCGCCTGCTGCTGCAGATATTCTCCGAGCCGCTGCTTGGCCCGGTGTTCTTCGAGTTCATCGAGCGCAAGGGCAACTACCGCGAGGGCTTCGGCGAAGGAAACTTCGGTGCCTTGTTCGAGTCGATGGAACGCGACCAGATCAACCGTGGCTCGTTGGAAATCAACCCGGCCTGATTTGGGCCTTTCCATGAAGGCAGAGCGCCTTCAGTCCTACATCTCGCGAGCCCCTCTGTGGGCTCGCGCTACTTTGGCGTCAGTACTGCCTTAGCCGCTCAAGCATTGAGCGGGTTGGCTTCGGCGTCACGTTCCGAAACAGTTGCTACCGCCCTTGACTTGAGTTAATACATGAACATATGTATTCTTATTCAGATACACCGATGGCCTTTTTCCTCGCCCTGAAGAGGGACCCAGCACTACGTCGCCCCCTCTAAGCGCACTTCGGCAGCAATGCGCCGTGGCCAACCCAATGACCAGGATTGCTGAAGGACGTGCCCATGGAACTTCGTCATTTGCGCTGCTTCGTGGCTCTCGCCGAAGAGCTGCATTTCACCCGTGCTGCGGAGCGCTTGCACATCGAGCAGCCGCCGCTGTCCCGCACGATCAAGGAATTGGAAGACGAACTGGGGGTGCTGCTCTTTGACCGCGATCGGCGGGGAACGCGGTTGACGCCAGCGGGCACCACCTTCCTTCAGGACATTCGCAGGCTGTTCACCAACCTGGAGCAGGCACGAGAAAACGTCAGGGCGATCGCCGCAGGCCTAAGAGGCAGCGTGCGCATCGCCATCTCCGATGGCGCCATCGACCCGCGGCTGTCTGCACTTCTTGCCCTGTGCCGCCAGGAGGAGCCGGAGATCGAAATACGGCTCTCCGAGGTCACCCTGGCGGAACAGTTGCGGGGACTGCGATCCGGCGACTTCGCGATCGGTTTCGCACACACCGCGGACGTCGGCGACGGACTGGTGACGGAGCCCATCTGGCAGGACCCGCTGGTGGTGACCGTGCCGATCCGGCACCCGTTGCTGGCCCACAAGGAAGTGTCGCTACGTGAACTCGTGAGTTACCCGCTGGTGATGTGCGATCCGCAGCTTTGCGAGGGCTACTGCCGCGAATTGACCCGGCTGCTACATCCCCTGGAGCGCGAGTCCACCATCGTTGAGCATGTCTCGTCGCTGGACATGATGCTCACATTGGTCGGAGCTGGTTACGGCATCGGCTTCGCAACGGCGACCCGAATCGCGGCGTGTCAACGTCCCGACGTGGTGATCCGGCCGTTGGCGCTCGATTCGGCCGTCATCATCACCTACCTGCTTCGGCCCGAAGGCGGTAGCGGACTATCCGCACCCGTAGAGCGCTTCATCGAGCGTTTGCGTTCGCCAAAGAGCGATTAGCTACGACGCCTGCGCCACATCCGGCGTCACGCATCGCCCTGAAGGTAGAGGTTGCGCTCCGTGGCCGTCATCAGTTCGGCCGAGCTGATCTTGAGAGCCAGGGAAATTTTTAGAATGAGAGCGAGTGTCGGCATGTGCTCGCCGCGCTCAATCTTGCCCATGTGCGAGCGCGCGATCCCCGCCAAGCCCGCGAACTCATCCTGAGCAATCCCCTGAGCCAGGCGAGCGGCTCGCACCGCTTGCCCGAACGCCAACGCCGGTGCGGACTCATAGGTGGTTACTCCGGCGGGCCGTCCAGGCCGAATAGTGCGCTTCTGCATTCGCAGAAGCGTCATGGAATCACTGATCTTTAACCACGTTAAAGATATCTCTTGAGTATGATGTCGGCTGCTCTTTTCGATCCCGTTGCCTCTTGGGGGCATCCATGCACAACGCCATCAGACCGTCCCCGAATTTCACACTCGCCATAGCGCCAGGTGTGCCGTCTTCACGGCTGTCGGCGCTGCTTGCACTGCAGCGAGCGCACGAGCCGGGTGTCGCGATCGCCGTGCGTGAAGTTTCGGATCAAGAGCTGGTAACGGGCCTGCATGAGGGCCGCTACGACGCGGGGCTATCTCTTAGCAGTGCGGGGGATCACCTGACGAGTAGCCGGAGGCTGTGGTGCGAAAGCATGGCCGTCGCGATACCACCGCGGTTCCGTTTGGTTGATCAGGCGAAGCTCACCATCTCCGATCTTCAGGACTATCCAATCTATCGCTGGCAGGCGGAGGCTTGTCCCTTGCTGGACGAGAGGTTGGCCTCCCTGATGCCAGTGGACCAAGAGAACATCCTGCCTGCAACTTCATTCGAGATGATGGCGCTGTGGGTTTCAGCCGGCTACGGCATCGGCGTATGCGCGCAATCGCGCATCGAGCGTGCCCATCAATGGGGGGTAAGCATGCGACCGCTCGCCGATGGCCCCTATGAGATCGTGACGTACCTCCAACGGCCCCACGCGCAAGCAGATTCTGCTGCCAAGCGTTTCGAGCGCAGGGCGCTGCAGATCGCCGAGGCAGGCGCCCTGTAGCAGGCACTCCTATAGGCCGGAGCCGTCTCATCCCGGCCATAGGTTGCAGCATGGGACTAGACCGGACTAGACCCCTTCAAGCACCGCTGCGCTGTCCACCAGTCGGCGGACGCTCTGCCGCACGTCCTCGGGGATGGGCCGCGGGGCAACGGCCTCGGGCACATCCGCATGGTGCTGGTAGTCGCCCATGAGAACCCGGATGATTGCGGGCACGTTCGTTGGCGTGACCGCATCAATGGCCGCACGATCACCCAGGTCGGGGTGAGGCTGGGTCAGCATGCGGTACAGGTCCCACGAATCGGCGTGCGGGCATTGGTTCATGAGCACTTGGGCCAGCTTGTGCTTGAGCGGCACCAGTTGCCAGTCGGGAACCCGCTGCCCCCGGTTGCCCAGGCTGATCGACAGCAGCTTGCCCGCCTTCAGCTCGCGGTTGATCTGGTCCTTGGACTTCCCGGCCAGCTTGCCGAACAGCGGGACCGGCAGATTGTTCGGCGACTCGTAGATGGCCAGCATTTCCTCGCGCTCGCGCTGGATCGCGGAGACTTCCGGCTCCGGGGCATGCACCGGAGGCGGCGGCACCTGCGACAGCCGCTGGAACATGATTCCGCCGCTGTTGGGGGTCACGACGATAGGCGTGGCCACCACGGGCGGCACGCCGGGGACAACAGGCTCAGCAGTCGTGGAGACCGCGCCCACCACTTCCTCCACTTCCGCCATTGCCGGCACCCCGTCGATACGGATGGTCAGATGCGCGCTCGCGGCTTCGACTTCACCCTGTTCGAGCAGGTCAAGACGGTCTGCCCAGTCCTGCATCATGCGACGCCGAGGCTCCACGTACTTGGCGTGGTTGTAGGCCGAACTCACCTTGTTGGGGTCGGAGTGCGAAAGCTGAGCGTCCACCCAAATCTTCGGGTATCCGATCTCGTTGAGCGCGGTCGAGATGGTGCCGCGGATGCCGTGGCCGGTCAGGCGCCCCTCGTAGCCCATGAGCTGCACGGCCTTGTTGAGGGTGTTCTCGCTGATGCGCTTCTTGAGTTCGCTGCGATGCGACAGCAGGTACTTCTGCGCTGGACGCATCACGCCCAGGAGATAGCGCACGATCTCGATGGCCTGCAGGGACAGGGGCACGATGTAGGGCGGCACGTCCTGCGGCCGCTTGCCGGCCTTGCGCATTTCGTCCTGGAGTTGCTTGACGACCTGCGGCGGGATGATCCACAAGCCGCGGTCGAGGTCGAATTGCTCAGGCTCGGCCAGGCGCAACTCGCCCGTGCGCACCCCCGTCAGGAACAGCAGCCGGACGCCAAGCTGGGTCTGCCAGCCCCGGGGGTTGTAGCGCCGGAGCTTCTGAAGGAACTCGGGCAGCTCGGGCAGGTGCAGATAGGGGTTGTGGGCCACCGGGGGCTTGGGCTCGGCCACCACGTCCAGGTCCGCGGCCGGATTGACTTCCAGCCCTTCGGCGATGACCAGGGCATAGCGGAACATCTGGTTGAACCAGGTGCGGACCTTCTCGGCGGTGGTGAACGCCTTGCGTTTCTCGATCGCCGCCACGACGCCCACGAGCTGGGGCCGTCGAATGTCGTAGATCGACATCTTCCCCAGGGTAGGCAGCACGTCCTTGTTGAAGATGCGCAGGATCTGCGAAAGCGTGCTCTGACGGCCTTCCTTGAGTTCCTTGCGGCGATGCTCGACCCAAGCATCGAAGACGTTCTTGAAGGTGTATTCGCCCGCCAGCTTGGCCGCGTGCCGGCGCTGGTCGCGTTCGATTTGGGGATCAATGCCCTTGGCGAGCAGAACCTGAGCCTTGTCCCGCTCGGCGCGGGCCTCGCGCAGACTGAGGGCGGGATAGCCACCCAGGGACATGCGCTTTTGCTTGCCCAGCCAGTAGTATCGGAAGATCCACGACTTGCCGCCTGCGGCAGAGACCATCAGGCCCAGGCAGTCGTTATCGGAGAGGGTGTAGCGCTTGCCGGTGGTTCTTGCCTGCCGGACTGTCAGATCAGAGAGTGCCATTTCGAGGCTCCTAAGTTATGACTTAGGCCTAATGCTCGTCATGGTTCCCGCTCAGCCCCAGCAACTATCCGGTAGCCGTCCCAACCGTATTCTTGTGCCTCAATTGGTCACTCAAAAACGGTAGCTGTGGGTGGATTTCCGTGGCGCTCGCTGGAATGAAAAAAGGGGCCAAAGCCCCTCTTTTCAACGACTTACAGACGTCAGTAGAAGTCTGTAGATCACTATCTGGAGCGGGAAACGAGACTCGAACTCGCGACCTCAACCTTGGCAAGGTTGCGCTCTACCAACTGAGCTATTCCCGCAGATTCCGTTCGACCTGCGTCGAAGGAGCGCTATTGTGTCCAAATTCCTTCACGCCGTCAACAGTCTTCACATCGTGCGGTCACGGGCGTCCGCACTGGGGTACGCTGCCCCGCCCGGCCCCGTTCGCCCATGTTCCTTCGCGGCACGCCCCTGTTGATCGCCCTGCTGCTGCACCTGCTGGTGGCGTTGCTGTATTGGGTACTGATTCCGCTGGGGATGAACGGGTATCGCGACCATTTCGGCTTCACTTCCCATCGTGACATCGGCCTGGGCATCGCCCAGTTTTATCTGTTCTGGATGTTCATTGGCGCCCAGCCGCTGATCGCGGTGCTGCGGCCGCTGTTTGCCAAGCTGCTGGTGCTGGCGATTCCCCTGGCGTTCGCAACCTGGACGCTGATGCACAACCACCCGCTGCGCCTGCTGTACTTCACCATCGGGCCCGGCCTGCTGGCACTGGCCGCGATCGTCACATCCGCATGGTACGCATCACGCAGCCGCCTGCGTGCCACCCCGGACATCGCCGATGCCTAGACGCTACATCCGCCTGTTCTGGTTGCTGGTCGCGCTCACTTGGCTGGCGCTGATCGCCGCACTGGTCAATGCCGGCTTCACTCCGGACTACTGGCTGCTGCATCGTCTGGAAGGCGCCGAGCTGCCCTACCCGACCAGCACCGTCATCGTGTTCGCGTTGCTGGGTACGGTTGAACTGGTCGTGGCCGCCTTGATCGTGCGCCCCTGGAAACTGAAGCGGCTGTGGCTGCGCCTGCTGATCGCCTTCGTTCTGCTGCTGGCGTGGTCGGTACCGTGGATGCTGTCCGCGATGCACCAGCCGCCCGTACACGGCATGCACCTGCTGTGGTTGCTGCTGCTGGACGTGGGACTGCTGCTGGCACTGTGCCTGGTGTCGGCGGTGAGCGCGTGGCGGACACTCAGGCATCGAAAGGGCCCATAGATGCCCCCCCCAACGCCAGGCCTACTTCAGGAACTCCACCCGCACGTGCTGGCCGAAGCGCGCCTTGGCTTGCCCGTCGAACTCCAGCACGCACTCCACCACCTTGGCCACGCCACGCCCTGCATCTTCAGGCAGGCGTGCCTGCGCGAACACCGGGCTGATGCGCACCACGCGCGCGGATGGCAGCGTGCCGGTGTTCTCGGCGCCATCGCTGTCCGGCACCACGGTGGCCTGCATGCCCACCTGCACGGCATCGGCATAGGCGGCGCTGAGTTCGGCACGCACCTGCAGCGGGCGCGCCGGCAACAACGAGATCGCCGGCTTGCCCGCCTGCACGAAGGCGCCAAGGCCCGGTACCTGGCCGACCACGGTGCCGGCTTCCGGTGCGCTCAACGACATCTGCTGCAATTTAAGCCTGGCGTGTTCCAGCTTGTGCTGGGCCATGTCGACCTGCGCACCGGCCACGTCGACATCGGCGCGCACACCGGCCAGCTGCTGCTTGGCCGCATCGGCCTGCTGGTTGGACGACACGCCTTCGCTGGCGCCGGTGGACAGGCGGGTGGCGTTGCGCTCCAGCTCGCGCAGCTGCGCCTGGCTGCCCTTCAGGCGGTCATTGGCTAACGCCAGGTCGGCGGTGGCCATTGCGACTTCCTGCTGCAACAGGGCGCCATCCAGCGACAGCAACAGCTGCCCCTTTTTCACCACGGCGCCTTCCTTCACCGGCGCAGCGGTGATCGAGCCATCCACCGGCGGCGCCAGTGCGATCAGCCCGCCTTCGACGTCGATGATGCCGCGCGCCACCGCGACCTTGCCGGCGGCGGCAGCATCAGTCTTGCCCGAAGGCGCCGGTGCAGCCGCGGGCGCTTCCTTGGAACAGGCACCGAGCAGCAATGCCGCGGACAGGGCCAGGCTGAGGGGAAGCAGGTGCGACGTCTTGGTCATGGGGCGGACTCTACAGTTTCGTTCTGGCGGCGGTCATCACGGACCATGCCGTCTTCCATGGCGATCACCCGATCGGCATGCCGGATCAGGCGCGGATCGTGGCTCACGCACAGCACGGTGGCGCCATGCGCGCGTGCGTAGCGATGCAGGATGTCGATCACGCGCTGGCCGTTCTCGGCATCCAGCGCGCTGGTGGGTTCATCGGCGAAGATCAGCGTCGGCGACTTGGCAAACGCGCGGGCAACGGCCACACGCTGCTTCTCACCGCCGGACAACTGCGCCGGGCGCATGTGGCTGCGATGGCTGAGGCCGACCTCCTCCAGCGCCTTGCGGGCCAGGGGCTCACTTTCACGATTGCTCATGCCGCGGTAGCCCAGTGGCAGCTGCACCTGCTCCAGCGCGGTCAGTGCCGGGAACAGGTTGAAGCCCTGGAACACGAAACCGACATGGTGCAGGCGGAAACGCTCCACTTCGCTGCGGCTCATGTGGCCCACATCCTGGCCGAGTGCGTGCACACGGCCACCATCGGGCGCGGACAAGCCGGACAGCAGCGACAGCAGCGTGCTCTTGCCGCAGCCGGACGGGCCGGATACCAGGGTCAGCTCGCCGGGATAGATGTCCAGCGAAAGGCCGCGCAGCACCGGCACCTGCACGTCGCCGGACATGAAGCCCTTTTCAAGTGCATCGGCCCGCAGAGTCGGGGCGACGGCGCGTAAGGAAGTCATCGACCGGCCCTCAACGCAGCAGCAACGATGGATCGGAGCGGACGACACTGCGTACCGCCATGATGCTGGAGAGCATGGCCATCACCGCAACCAGCGCCACGCAGCCGAGGATCACCATTGGTGTCAGCTGTACCGGCACGCGCTGGGACTGCGCGATCAACAGAACGACGGTGCTGAACGCCGCCGCCAACAACATGCCCACGCCGCCGATCAGCAAGGCCTGCTCGAACACCACCCGTGCCAGCGCATAGCGGCCGGCACCGAGTGCATTGAGCGTGGCGTACTCGCGCACCGAGCCGGCCACCACAGAGGCGAACGACTGGTTGGTGATCACCGCGCCGACGAAGCAGACAATGACCGCCATGAACAACACCGCGATACCCGCGCCGGTATCGAACAGCCAGTACTGTTGCGAGCGGCTGGCGAACTCCGACGCGGTCCAGAACTCGACCGGTGTGGCCTGGCCCATCGACGCTGCAAGGCGGTCACGCACGCGGTCGGCCAGCTCCGGCGAGCGCAGGCCGGCCACGAAATAGGTGCTGCCCTCGTGCGGATCAGTACCGGCGATGGCGCGCGCGGTATCCAGCGAGGCCAGCACGTTGACGCCACCCAGGCCACGCAGTCCCGGCTGCGCGGCAACCACACGCACGGCCTTGCCGTTGATCCAGGCGCGGTTGTTCTGCAGGTCCACGCCCAGCGTATCCAGGTCGGCGCTGTCGACGATCACGGCACCCGGTTCGCGCAGCTGCGCGCGCAGGTCGGCGGGCAGGATGCGCGCGAACATCATCGCGTCGTCGCGGGTGGAGATGCCGGACAGGTACACCGACACGTTACCGGTGCCCTGCGCACTGGAGCGCCACTCGCCATCCACCCACTCGTAGGGTTCGACGCGGGTGACATCCGGGTCCATGCGCAGGTGGCTTTCCACATCCGCGCTGATCGCATGCCCGTAGTTGACGCTCTGGGTGCCAGGGAACCCGGCCCAGATATCGGCCGAGGACGCCTTCACGTAGATCGCGGCGGTACCGAAGATGCCCAGCACCAGTGCCGCCTGCACGATCAGCAGCACTCCGGCAAAGCACATCGCCAGCACCACCGGCAGGAACCGGCGCCATTCATAGGCCAGGGTCTTGCGGGCCAGCGCGATCATTGCTGTTCGCCCTCACCCTCAGCCGGCAGCGGGGCTCCGCCGAGGGCACGGTACAACGACGCGAAGGCCAGCACGCGCGCACCCTGCGCGCCGATCAGGTCGGCCTGCGAGGCGAGCGCCGCACGTTGCGTGTCCAGCCCATCGAACTCGCTGGACAGGCCCAGCTGCACCTGCCGCGCCTGGCGCTTGACCTGCTGGCCAGCGGCATCATTGGCCACACGCAGCGACTGGATGCTGCTGTCCTGGCGCGCCAGGCTGCCCAGCGCACCTTCCACTTCGCTCACGCCTTCCAGCACCGCCTTGCGGTAGCCGAGCAATGCGGCGTCCAGCTGCTTCTCATCGGCCTGGAAACGCGCGCGGCGTTGACCCCAGTCCCACAGCGGGATATCAATGTACGGGCCGATCGACGGACTGGAATCGGAATTGGAGCGGGCGTTCTGGGTAAGGTTGTAGGCATACAGGATGGAGCCGCCAAGGCTGACCCGCGGATACATCGCGGCGCGCGCCGAACCCTTGCTGGCGGCAGCCTGCATCACCTCCGACTCGGCCAGCAGGATCTGCGGACGATGGCGCAGCAGATCGGCGGGCACCTGCTGCAACGAGAACGTGCCCAGCTTCGGCGGCGTGCGATACGCGCGCCAGGCCGGATCCGCGCCGTCACGGCCCAGCAGCAATGCCAGCGCGCGGGCCGCGTTGTCGGCGTTTTCCCGAGCCTGTGCGATGGCGGCGCGGGTGGCGGCCTGGCGTGCACGCAGGCGGTCCAGCTCGCCCGGCTCATCCAGGCGCAGGCGCTGTCGGACCAGAGCCAGTTGCTCGCCGCGGACATCCACGGTCTGTTGCCGGGCCAGCAGGTCCTGCTGGGCCTGTGCCACGGTCAGGTCCAGATAGCTGCGCACCACGTCGGCAATCACCGCCACTTGTGCGGCATTGCGCAGCGCCTCGGCATTGCCGGCCGAGGCCTGCGCGCTGAGCTGCGCACTCTCGGCGGCGCCGAACAGGCCAAGGTCCCAGATCGCTTCGATGCCGGCATGGAAATAGGTATCGACCGCAGCAGCGTCCTGCACCTGCTTTGCGCTGGCCGAGATTTCCGGCAGGAAACGCGAGTCGGAGGTGCCGGCGACGATCCGCACGGCCTGCAGCCGCAGCGTGGCCTGCTGCAGGTCGAGGTTGCCTGCGATGGCCTGGTCCACCAGTCCGTCCAGCGCCGGGTCGGCCAGCACCTTCCACCACTGCCTGGCGTCCACCGCCACACCCTGCCCCTGCGGCACCTGGGTCCAGGCGCTGGGTGTGCGATCAGGCAGGTCCGGGACGGACACCGACATGCAACCCGCCAAGGCCAGGGTTGCCAACAACGCGCCGGGGCGCAGCACTGCCTGCAGGGAGAGTCCACGCCCTGTCCTGGGCACTGCCACTGAAGTGATACGCCTGACCACCAGCCCGCCAACGTGTAGAAGGAGCATGAAGGCTACCGTGCGATTGTGGAGCGAACATGGAGAAATCGTCCGAAAAAGGTCACAGCACGCGTGCGGTTCAGGCAACGCCGACCCAGCCTTTCACTACGCTTTCAATGCGTTCCCGGCACGGAACACTGGACGACTTTCACGGCGTATTGCACATTGCGGCACTGCCTTGCTTCGATGCTGCCCGACCGTGAAACACCCTCGCCGCTGGCTGCTGATTGGCTCCATCACGACAGCGACTGTCGGTGTGATCGTGCTCGTCCTGACCACCCCACTGGTCTCGAACGCCCTGCTGCTACTGATGGAGCGCAGCAACTTCATTCCCGATGAATCTTCGATCTTCACCTTCGAGCCATATGCCATCAACCAGGGCTCGTCGAACTACTGGTTGTACGGAAAGGATCGCACCTACTACTACCACTTCACCTACGAGGATGACGTTCCCTACGTCTACATCCCGCAGGACAACCGCTGCCCCGGTTTCGACCGGCAGAATGCCCGGACCTGGTGCAGCGCCCTGCCCGGCAAGGCACGCTAGCGCGTGGGTGGTGCAACCGGTGTGACAAACGAAAAACGCCCCCTTGCGGGAGCGTTTTTCTTGAATCTGGAGCGGGAAACGAGACTCGAACTCGCGACCTCAACCTTGGCAAGGTTGCGCTCTACCAACTGAGCTATTCCCGCAGATTTCGTTCGACCTGCGTCGAAGGAGCGCTATTGTGTCGATATTGCTGCACGGCGTCAACAGGAATTTTCACCTGAAGTGAAGGGCGGCGTTCAGGCCTCCAGGACCGATACCTCAGGTCCGCAGGCCACAGCGGTGGAAGTAGACCTGCTCGGCAATGCGCCGCGTGGCCGCCGTGTGCAGCAGCGCGTTGAGCGGCCAGTCGACCTGCAGATGATCCATCGCCCAGCGCAGCAGGCGCTTTCCATGGAATGCCGGCGCCACCTGCCGCGCCACCCGTTCCGCTTCTGGCCCTTGCCCGCGCAGATGGCGGGCCATCGCCTCGCCGACCGCCCAGCCATGCCGCCAAGAGGAGTGGATGCCCCCGGCGGAGAGCGGCGAGACGATGCCCGCCGCGTCGCCGGTCAGGATCACGCGTTGGCCGGTGATCGGCCCATCCGGCCGGCCGCAGGGCACCAGGCCGGCGCGGGTGGCCGAGGGACGCGCCGAAGGCGGGATGCCGACCACATCGCGCACGTGGCCGAGGAAACCTTCAATATCCGGCGGCCGCACCTGTTGCGGGTCATGACGCAGCGCCAACCCGACCTGCAGGCCGGTTGGATTCTGCGCGACCCAGCCGATGTAACCCGGCGCGTAGCGCTTGCTGACGAAGCAGTGCAGCGCGTCGCCCTGCGTCACCTGCAGGCCGGCGAACTCACGTTCGACGCCGTAGAGGTTGTCACGCACCTGGCCGAGCCCGGTGCGCTGTGCCACGCGTGAGCGTGCACCATCAGCGCCAACCAGATAGGCACATCGCCCTGCCCCATCCACCAGCCAGCCGTCACCATTGCGATGTGCATCGGTGAAGGACTGCTGCAGGCGCAGGTCGACACCATTCGCGCGCAGTTCGCTGGCCAGCCAGCGCATCAGGTTCGGCGTATCGGTGGTGAGGAAGTAATAGCCCGGCGCGGCCAGCAACACGCTGCGCAGATTCGGCGCATACAGGCGCACGTTTGCGACGCGTTGCACGAGATGTTCGGGCATTCGCCCCAGCCAGGTCTGCTCCATCGCCTCTTTCACCACGATGCCGGTGGTGTGCAGGCGCTCGCCGGGGTCGGCCTTGCGTTCCAGCACGCAGACGCGCAGGCCGTACTGGGCAGCGGCCAATGCGCAGGCGGCACCGGCGAAGCTGGCGCCGACGATGACCACATCGTGGTCGTAGGCGGAGGGAGTGTGGGGCATTGCTGCATCGTCCTGGAGGAACACAGATGCAGCTTCGAACGGGTGCGTGGTGACGCGAAGGAGTGGCGGTGAAGTGGGGATGAAGCGGGTTCTACGCAAACGAAAAACGCCCCCTTGCGGGAGCGTTTTTCTTGAATCTGGAGCGGGAAACGAGACTCGAACTCGCGACCTCAACCTTGGCAAGGTTGCGCTCTACCAACTGAGCTATTCCCGCTTGGGAGGCGAAATTTTACCTATTCCAAGGAAGGCGTCAAGCGCTTTTTTTCAGGGTCTGCGAGATGCCCGGCGTCGCGTATCGGCGCCATGCGTGGATACGCGCATCGATGGGCTCAGTTGCCCAACTTCTTCTGCCGCGCACGCTCACGCGCGGCGCGCTCGTCATCGCGCAGGCTCGGCCAGGCTGCATGCAGGTACTGCAGGCCCGACCACAGGGTCAGCACTGCGGCAATCGCCAGGGTCCAGTCGCCGATGTGGAACACCGGCCAGCCCATCCAGATGTCTTCCACCGGTACGTTCGGGGCCACCGAGTACAGCAGGCACAGCAGCGCGACCATCTGCGCGGTGGTCTTGACCTTGCCGATCATCGCCACGCGCACCTTGGCGCGCTGGCCCAGCTCGGCCATCCATTCGCGCAGCGCCGACACCGCGATCTCGCGGCCGACGATGACCGCCGCCCAGAACGCCATCCACGGCGTCGGGTGGCCCTGCACGATCAGGAACAGTGCCACTGCCACCATCAGCTTGTCCGCGACCGGGTCGAGGAAGGCACCGAATGCCGACTCCAGCTGGTAACGGCGGGCGATCCAGCCATCGAGCCAGTCGGTGATCGCGGCCAGGCCGAAGATCGCCGCCGAAGCGAAGTTGGTCCAGGTGTAGGGCAGGTAGAACACCAGCACCAGCACCGGGATCATCACGATCCGCAACAACGTCAGCCAGGTGGGCAGGGTCAACTTCATGCTTGCGTGCTTCTCTCTCTACTCGGCCGCATCAGGCGTGGCCAACCCGTGCAGGTTAGCGTAGATACGTGCCGCGAGGGCGTCATTGATGCCTTCCACCTTGGCGATTTCCGCTTCGCCAGCGGCTTTCAGGCCGACCAGGCCGCCGAAATGCTTGAGCAGGCTGGCGCGGCGGCGGGGGCCGATACCGGGGATGTCCTCCAGCTTGCTGGTCATCCGCGCCTTCTGGCGGCGGCCGCGGTGGCCGGTGATGGCGAAGCGGTGCGCCTCGTCGCGCACCTGCTGGATGAACTGCAGCGCCGGGTTGGCCGCGCCCGGGCGCAGCTCGCGGCCGTCGGGCATCACCAGCGCCTCGTGGCCGGCGCGGCGCTCCACGCCCTTGGCCACGCCCACCAGCAGTACGCCCTCCACGCCCAGGTCGGCCAGTGCGGCCTGCGCCTGTGCCAGCTGGCCGGCGCCGCCGTCGATCAGCAGCACATCCGGCAGCACGCCCTGCTCTTCCACCGCGCGGCGGAAACGGCGGTCGATGGCCTGGCGCATGGCGGCATAGTCGTCGCCCGGCTCGATGCCGCTGATGTTGAAACGGCGGTACTGCGCGCGCACCGGACCGGCGGCGTCGAACACCACGCATGAGGCCACGGTGGCCTCGCCCAGGGTGTGGCTGATGTCGAAACACTCGACACGCTTGACCGGCTCGGCCAGGCCCAGCATGTCGCGCAGTGCATCGCTGCGCGCGTGCTGCGCGTTGCGGCTGTTGAGCTCGGTGGCCAGGGTCAGCTGCGCGTTGCGACTGGCCAGCTCCACGTAGCCGGCACGCTCGCCGCGCACGTTCCACTTCAACTGCACCTTGCGCTCGGCCGAGGCGGACAGCGCGGCGACCAGCAGATCGGCGTCGGGAATCTCGCGGTCCAGCAGGATCTCGCGCGGTGGCTCGAATTCGATGTAGTACTGCGAGACGAAGGCGGCCAGCACTTCCTCCGGGCTCTCCTCACCGTTGGTGCGCGGGAAGAATGGGCGGGTGCCAAGATTGCGGCCATCGCGGAAGGCCAGCAGCAGCACGCAGGCCTGAGACCCTTGCATGGCCACCGCCAGCACGTCCAGATCTGCGGCGCGGCCGTCCACGTACTGGCGGGTCTGCATGCTGCGCAGCGAGGAGATCAGGTCGCGCAGGCGCGCGGCCTGCTCGAACTCCAGCGCCTCGCTGGCGGCCTGCATCTGCTCGCCCAGCTCGCGGGTCAGTTCGTCGCTCTTGCCTTCCAGGAAGAGCGCAGCGCGGCGCACCGACTCGGCGTAGTCCGGCGCCGGTACCAGCTCCACGCAGGGCGCGCTGCAGCGGCCGATCTGGTACTGCAGGCACGGCCGCGAGCGGTTGCGGAACACGCTGTCTTCGCAGCTGCGCAGCTTGAACAGCTTGTGCATCAGGTTCAGCGTTTCGCGCACCGCCGTAACGCCGGGATAGGGCCCGAAATAGCGACCGGGAATGGCGCGCGGGCCGCGATGCAGGGCGATGCGCGGCCAGTCCTCGCGGGTCAGCAGCACATGCGGATAGGTCTTGTCGTCGCGCAGCGAGACGTTGTAACGCGGCGACAGCGACTTGATCAGCTGGTTTTCCAGCAGCAACGCCTCGGCTTCCGAGCGCGTCACGGTCACGTCCATGCGCGTGATCTGCGAGATCATCGACATGATCCGTGCGTTCTTCGGGCTGCCGTTGAAATAGCTGCCGACGCGGTTGCGCAGCGCACGCGCCTTGCCGACGTACAGCAGGGTGTCGTCGGCCGCGTACATGCGGTACACGCCGGGAGCGGTGCTGAGCTGGGCCGCGAAGGCCTTGCCGTCGAAGACCGGAGCGGGAACGTCGGTCATTCGCTGATCGGCACTTCGCTGAGCACGCCGCTGTCGGGATCGAAGCGCAGCACGGCATGGGCGTCGGTCTCGGCGATCCACACCGCACCTGCGCCCACGGCCAGTCCAGCCGGGCCATGCAGGCGGCGCGGCAGCGGCTGGGTGGTCAGTTCGCCACCGCCCAGGCGCAGCGTGCGCAGGCGACCGTTGCCGGTATCGGCAATCCACAACAGCGGCGCATCCGGGCTGAGCGCGATCGCCTGCGGGAACTGCAGGCTGGCGTCCGCACGCGGGCCGTCTTCGCTGCCGAAGCGCCATGGCCCCTGCCCGACCAGCGTCTGCACCAGGTCGCCGCGCAGCTGCAGTGCACGGATCGAGGAACCCAGTGCATCGGCCACGTACAGCACCTGCTGCACTACGGCCAGCGCAGTCGGTTGTGCGAACGCGGCCAGATGGCCGCTGCCATCACGCTCGTCGATGGAACCACTGCCGGCGCGCCATTGCAGGCTGCGCTGGCCCAGGTGGTAGCTCCAGATTCGGTTGTCGCCGGCCATGGCGATGTGCAGCTGGTTGTCGGCGATGGCCAGGCCGACCGGATGGTCCAGCGAGACCTGCCGGGCCTGCGCGACCGGACCTTCCACCGGCGCACCGGGGCGGCCATTGCCGCACAGCGTGTCGACGATGCCGGTCAGCAGGTTGATGCGGCGCACGGCGTGGTTGCCGGTATCGGCCACGTACAGCGCATCGCGCTCCAGCACCAGCGCCTGCGGGCGGTGGAACGCCGCTTCGGCGAGGTTGCCGTCCATGAAATCGGCGGTACCGAGGCCGAACTGGCGCAGGATGCGGCCGCCATGGCTGCATTCGAGGATGCGGTGATGGCCGCTGTCGGCGATGTAGAGGCGCTCGGTACTGACCGCCAGGCCGAGCGGGAAGCAAAGTGCCTGGCGGGGCTCCGGATGCAGCTCGCTACCGCCACGCGGCGGCGCCGACGGCGCACCCTCGCACAGCGCATTCAAGGCACGCTCCAGTTCGCCAGGTGCGCCCTGCCCGACCAGCCGCTGCTGTTCGCGGCCCTGCGCATCCAGCAGCACCAGGGTTGGCCAGGCGGTGACGCCGAAGCGGCGCCAGCCATCCCAGTCCGCATCGAGCAGGACCGGCATCGTCAGGCCCTGGCGACGCAACAGCTTCAGTGCGGCACCGGCGTCGCGCTCGAAGTCGAAGCGCGGCACCTGCAGCACCAGGGGCTGCAGCTTGCCGGGGTGGCGCGACAGCCATTGGCCGAACTCGGCCAGGCGTTGCGCGCTCCACGCGGAGGCGGCGTTGACGAACAACAGCGCCACCGGCCGACCGCGCAGTTCGGTCAGGGTGCAGGGGGTGGCATTGAGCCAGGTGGCGAACTCGGGCAGGTCCGGGACGGGCTGGACGTTCATGGCCCGATTATGCCGGAGTCGGCGTCATGCAACAGTCGTGCCACGGCACGTTTTGCAGCATTGTCCACCAATGTCCAGACCTGTTCGAAATGATCACTGCCGCCGGTGTAGGGATCCGGGATCGCCACCCGGCCCTCTCCGCCCGACCATGGCAGGTACAGTGCCAGGCGTTCGCGCTGGGCCGGCGTGGCGATACGGCCGGCATCACGCAGGTTGGCCTCGTCGGCGCACAGGATCCAGTCGAAACGTTCGAAATCCACAGCCTGCAGCTGGCGTGCACGCAGGCCGCCGATGTCCACGCCGTGCCCGGCCGCGCAGGCGATCGCACGCCGGTCCGGCGGCTCGCCCACATGCCAGTCGCCGGTGCCGGCCGAATCCACCTGCACCCGCCCGGCCAGCGGCGAGGCCTCCAGGCGTGCGCGCAGCGCACCTTCGGCCATCGGCGAACGGCAGATGTTGCCGAGGCAGACGACCAGCAGCTTCATCGTGCCGCCAGCGTCTGCAGCAGTGCTTCGGCGCGCTCCAGGTCCTCGGGCGTGTCGATGCCCGGCGGGAACGGTTCCGGCGAGATCGCCACGCTGATCGGGAAGCCCGCTTCCAGCACGCGCAGCTGCTCCAGCGATTCGACCTGCTCCAGCTGGCCCGGCGGCATCGCCGCGAACTGCTGCAGGAAACCGGCGCGATAGCCGTAGATGCCGATGTGACGCAGCCAGTTGTGACCGGCCGGCAACGTGTCACGGCTGCGTGCGAAGCCATCGCGGTGCCAGGCGATCGGCGCGCGGCTGAAGTACATCGCCTCGTTGCGCACGTTGCGCACCAGCTTCACCACGTTCGGATCGAACAGGGTTTCTGCATCCTCCACGGCGGTCGCCAGGGTCGACATCGGCGCATTGCCGTCAACCAGCGCCTGGGCCACCGCACGGATACCCGCTGCGGGTGCAAACGGCTCGTCGCCCTGCAGGTTGACCACCACGGTGTCATCTGCCCAGCCGGCGATGCGCGCGCACTCGGCCAGGCGATCGGTGCCGGAGGCATGCGAGGTGGCGGTCATTGCCACCTTCACTTCGGCCAGGCCGGACAGTGCGTCGGCAATGCGTTGATCGTCGGTCGCGACCCAGACCTCGCCGGCACCGGCCTGCAGCGCGCGGCGCGCCACATGCAGCACCAGCGGCTCACTGCCCAGCAGGCGCAGCGGCTTGCCCGGCAGCCGCGAGGCGGCATAGCGGGCCGGGATGGCGACGACGAATTCGGTCATGGGGCGGTACTCGGCAGGCTCGTTACAACGGGAATGCGGCCGGCGGCGCATGAATGCAAGCGCCGCCGTGCCACTCAGTTCGGTCGCAGCTTGTCCAGGCGGTCAGTCAGCGCCACCCAGAACGCGGCAGGCAGCTCGGCGCGCAGCGGGACCGCGTAGTGCCAGTCATTGCCGAACGCCCGGCATTTCACCGCGTCCTTTTCGGTCATCAGCACCGGCAGCTGGCTACCAAAGGACAGGTCCTGCGGCTGATAGGCCTGATGGTCGGCGAAGGCGTGCGGCACCACGCCGATGCCTCGCACGCGCAGCATGTCGAAAAAGCGCTGCGGGTGGGCGATGCCGGCCACGGCGTGCACACGCTGGCCCTTGAAGTACGACAGTGGACGGGCACGGCCACCGGCCAGCGGCTGCGCGCTGTCGATGTGCAGGGCCATCGGCCACTGGCCGAAACCACAGGCCTGGGCCGCAGATTCCTCATCGGCCTGGCCGAGATTCACCACGCGGAAATCGCACTCGCTGGCGCGGCTGACCGGCTCGCGCAGCGGTCCGGCCGGAATCATCCGGCCATTGCCGTAGCGGCGCTGCGCATCGACCACTTCGATCTCGATGTCGCGCGCCAGCCGGTAGTGCTGCAGGCCGTCGTCGCAGACGATCACATCGCAGCCGGCCTCGATCAGCGCCTTGCCGGCAGCAACGCGATCACGGTCCACGCGCACCGGCACGCCTGTCTTCCAGGCAATCAGCACCGGTTCGTCACCGCCCTTGGCAGTCGGCGTATCGGCCTTCACCCACAGCGGTTTGTCGGCATCTTCGCGGCCGTAGCCACGACTGGCCACGCCCGGCTTCCAGCCGGCGGCACGCAGGCGCTCCACCAGCGCGATGGTCAGCGGCGTCTTGCCAGTCCCACCGGCGGTGATGTTGCCAACCACGATGACCGGCACCGGCAGCGTGTAGCGCTTGCGCCAGCCACGCCGATAGGCGCGCCGGCGCAGCGCGGTGACGCCGGCATACAGCGGCGCCAGCAGTCGCATCGCCCACGGAACCGGGCTGCCGTCGTACCAGTACGGCGGGGTCTGGGTACCCTTGCCGGCCATCAGTCCTGCCTTTCGCGGAACTGCATGCTGTGCAGATGCTGGTAGAGGCCACCCATGGTGAGCAGCTCCTTGTGGGTACCGCGCTCGACGATGCGACCGTGGTCCATCACCAGCACCTGGTCTGCATGCTCGATGGTCGACAGGCGGTGCGCGATGACCAGCGTGGTGCGCTCGGGCATCAATCGCTGCAGCGCGTCCTGCACCAGGCGCTCCGATTCGTTGTCGAGCGCTGCGGTGGCTTCATCGAGGATCAGGATCGGCGCGTCGCGCAGGATCGCACGGGCGATCGCCAGGCGCTGGCGCTGGCCGCCGGACAGCAGCGCGCCGTTCTCGCCCACCGGGGTCTGCAGCTGCTGCGGCATGCGCGCGATGAACTCCCAGGCGTTTGCGGCTTCGGCCGCCGCTCGGATCTGTTCATCGGTCGCGTCCATGCCATAGGCGATGTTCGCGCCAATGGTGTCATCGAACAGCATGACCTTCTGCCCGACCATCGCCACCTGGCGACGCAGGTCGGCCAGCGGATAGTCATCCAGTGCCACGCCATCGAGAGTGATGCGCCCGCCGCTGGGTTCATAGAAGCGCGGCACCAGCCGGATCAGGCTGGTCTTGCCACTGCCGGACCGACCGACGATGGCGGTGACCGTACCCGGCTTGGCCACGAAGCTGATGTCGTCCAGGGCGATGCCACTGTCTTCGCGGTAACGCAGCATGACGTGCTCGAAGGCCAGTTCGCCACGCACGCGCTGCACCGTGTTGCGGCCTTCGTCGCGCTCGACCGGCATGTCGAGGATGTCGAACAGGCGCTCGGCGGCGGACACACCGCGGGAGATCGAGGACTGCACGCTGGTCAGGCGGCGCAGCGACGGGATGATCGCCGTCATCGAGATCATCAGGCCCATGAACTGGCCGGCATTGAGGCGGCCTGCCAGTGCTTCGCGGGTCGACACCCAGACGATCACCGCCAGCGCCAGCGCGGCCAGGAACTGGACCACGCTGGAGGCACCGGCACGGGTGATTTCCACCTTCATGTTCAGCGCCAGCATGCGGTTGGCCAGGCGTGAGTAGCGCGACATTTCGTGCTGCTGGGTGCCGTGCACCTTCACTTCCTGCTGGGCCGCCAGCGACTGCTCGGCAGTCTGCGCCATCGTGCCCATGCCGTCCTGGATGCCGCGGCTGATGCGCCGGTAGCGCTTGCCGACGTAGGACACGATCACGCCGATCATCGGCACCACCACCAGCATGGCCACGGTCACCTTGACGCTCATCTGCAGCATCACCGCCAGCATGGCGATGATGGTCAGGGTGTCGGCAACCACGGTCTTGAGCGCGTCGGCACTGGCCTGGGTGACCTGCTCGGTATCGAAGTTCAGGCGGCTGACCATCACCGGCGTCGATTCGGTATCGAAATGCGAGGACGGCAGGTGCAGGTACTTGGCCAGCACCTGTTCACGCAGGTCGCGCACCACGCTGCGACCGGTCTTGGCCAGCGCGTAGTCGCTCACCCAGGTGGCGGCGCTGCGCATCAGGAACAGGCCGAGGATGGTCAGCGGCAGGATCACCGCCATTTTCGGTTCGGGATTGACAAAGCCGCGGTTGACCAGCGGCTCCATCAGCTTGGTGAAGTGGTAGCCGGCCACCGACTCCACCGCCATGGCGATGACGGCGGCGACCATCATGCCCCAGTAGGCACGGGTGTATCCCAGCAGACGTTTGTAGATCGGCCACACCGGCGCGTGTTTGGAACTCATGGACGCACCTCGGGTGCTGTTGCAATGGCAATACGGCGGAAGCCGAGCTGACCGAGCGCATCCTGCGCGGTCACCACGGCCTGATAGGGCGTGCGGGCATCGGCACGCAACAGCACCGGCTGGGTGCGGTCGCTGCCGGCAACGGCCGCGATGGTCTGCTTGACCGACTCGACGTCGTTGCGCAGCACTTCCTGGTCATTGATGAAGTAGCGGCCTTCGGCGTTGATCAGCACGCTCAACGAGCGCGGTGGCTCATTGCTGGGCTGCTGGCTGGCCGTGGGCAGCTCCACCTGGAGTGTCGAGCGCGCATCGAAGGTAGTGGTGACCACGAAGAAGATGATCAACACCAGGATGACGTCGATCAGTGGCACCAGGTCGATATGCGGCTCATCCTGGGATCGGTCGTTGCCGATACGCATCGATCAGGCCTTCGCCATCGCCGCGCCGGCCGGGCGCGTGGCAGCGGCAGGGTTCATCACCCCGGGTCGGCCATCCAGCGTATCCAGCAGCGCGCTGGCTTCCTGCTCCATCTCCACCACGTAACCGTGGATGCGGCCCTTGAAGTAGCGGTGGAACATCAGCGCCGGAATGGCGACGATCATGCCGGTGGCGGTGCACACCAGCGCCTTGCCGATACCACCGGCCAGCTGGTTCACATCACCGACGCCGTGGTCGAGGATGCCCAGGAACATCTGGATCATGCCGATCACCGTGCCCAGCAGGCCCAGCAGCGGCCCGGCCGAAGCGATGGTACCCAGCGCGTTGAGGAAACGCTCCATGCGGTGCACCAGGTGGCGGCCGGTGTCTTCGATGCGCTCGCGGATCTGGTCGCGCGGGCGGTTGCGGGCTTCCAGTGCGGCAGCCAGCAGCGCGCCCAGCGGCGAGTTCGCGCGCAGGGTCTGCAGGTGGGCCGGGTCGAGCTTGCCGCGTGCCGCCCAGTTGCGCACTTCCTGGCCGAGGCCGGGCGGCAGCACTTCAGTACGCCGCAGGGACCAGAAACGCTCCAGGATGATCGCCAAAGCCAGTACGCCCAACAGCAGCAGCGGCACCATCGGCCAGCCACCGGCCTTGACCAGTTCCCACACGTTTCAACCCTCCGGCCCAACGGCCGCTTGTTCGATCGGCGATAGGATAACAGCCGACCGCGCCCGCCCAGCGGCATCCCACCAGCGGAATGCGTGGATGCGCTGTTCACGCAGCTGCAGCCCTTGTGCGCCAAGCCATATGCGGATCGCCCCGGAATCGGCCGTGGCCAGTACCTCGGCCCCTTGCGCCTGCCAGCGCTGGACCACGTCCTGGCGAGGGTGCCCGAAGCGGTTGCGGTGCCCGGCCGAGACCACCGCCAGCCGTGGCGCCACAGCCTCGACCCACGGCGCGCTGGAGCTGGTGCCGCTACCATGGTGCGGCACCAGCACCACATCCGCCTTCAGCGCTGCCGGAGACGCCTCCAGCAGCGTCCGCTCGGCCGGCCGGCCGATGTCACCCGGCAGCAGGACCACGCCGTGGCGGCTGGCGATGCGCAGCACGCAGCTGTCTTCGTTCTCGGCCTGACGGCTGCCCGGCGCCGGGTGCAGGACCTGGAAATCTACCCCGTCCCACTGCCAGCGCAGCCCCTGCTGGCAGGGCGTGGCGCCAGCGATGGTGCTGCCCGGTGGCGCCAGCAGCTGCAGTCCGGGCAGCTGCCGTCGCAGGCTGGACAGGCTGCCGGTGTGATCAAGATGGTCATGGCTGAGCATCACCTGCCGGGGCGACCCCTGGCCGAGCGCGCGCAGGGCCGGGACCAGAATCCGTTCGTTGCCTTCGCCGCCGGTCGGCGGCCCCACGTCGTACCAGAGCGCGTGCCGCGCCGTACGCACCAGCACCGCAGTGCCCTGCCCTACGTCATGCACCAGCAGCTCCAGTTCTTCTTCGGCCGGTGCATGCCGGGCGGGCCACAGCAGCGGCAGGCACAGCAGCAGGCCCGCCAGGCCACCGCCGGCGCCGCGTGGCAGCAGCCACCAGAACACCCCGGCCAGTGCCGCCGGTACCGCCCAGCGCGGCGCCTCGGCCAACCACCACATCGCCTGCGGGTGCAGCGCCAGTGGCTGCAGCGCCTGCCAGCTCAGCTCGAACAGCCAGGCCGCGGTACGCCAGGCCCAGCGCCCGGCACCGTCGTGAAGCACCTGCAGCGCGGTACCCAGCAACGACAACGGCACCACCAGCAGGGTCCACCACGGAATGATCGGCAGATTGACCAGCGGCCCCAAGCGCGCGGTGCCGCCGAACAGGGCCACGCACAGCGGCAACAGGCCGAGGCTGGCCACGCCCTGGGCGGCCAGGAAGCCACGCAGGCCCCCACCGGCGCCCTCCGGCCCGGTTCGCGGCAGGCACCACAGCAGCCACAGCACGCCGCCAAAGCTGAGCCAGAAGCCGGCCGACAGCACCGACAGCGGCGCCGGCAGCAGCATCACCATCGCGGCCAGGGCCAGCCCCTGCCCCGCACCCACCGGGCGACGTCCGGCACGGGCCAGTGCCACCAACCCGATCATCAGCGCCGCGCGCACCGTTGGCAGCGCGCCACCGGCTGCCACGGCATAGGCAGCTGCGGCCAGCGCCGCGCCCCATGCCGCCGCCTGCGGCCGTGGCCAGTACCGTCCCAGCAGCGGGCACAGCCACCACGACACGCGGCACAGCAGTACGCCGAAGCCCGCCACCACGCCCACGTGAAACCCGGAGATGGCGACCAGATGGGTCAGGCCCAGCGCGCGCAGGTGTTCCCAGTCGGCATCAGACAGGCCGCGGGTGTCGCCCAGGGCCAAGGCCTGCAGGAACCGCGCGGCAGGATGTGCCACCTGCGTGGCGATGGCGTCACTGCTGCGCTCGCGCCAGGCCGGCAGGCCCTGCGCAGGCGCGTGCTCACGGGCAGCGCCCGGGTCGCGCACCGTGCCATTGCCGGAGATACCACGCAGCAATGCATGGCGTTCGCCATCGAAGCCGCCGGGATTGATCCGCGAGCGTGGCGCACGCACGCGCAACGACAACTGCCAATGCGCCCCTGCACGAACCGCATGGCGTCCGCCCTCGGCCCCGTGCGCTGACGATCCGCGCCACGGGTCGTTCCAGGTGATCTGCAGGCGCTTGCCACGCAACGCTGGCAACGTATCGGCCTCATCCACGTGCAACACGAAGCGCGTGTAGCCGGGCCCGCTCTGTGGAAGATCAGCCACCCGCCCTCGCACCTGCACATCCTGCGGCGGCGCGTCGGGTGGAAGCTGGTCGTGCAAGGCCCATTGCCCGTGCACTGTTGCCCATGCCAGGCCGAGCATGACTGCAGCCCAGGTGCGGCCTCGCCAGCGCAGCAGCCAGCCCGCGCCACCGGCAACCGCCATCGGCACGCTCAGCCACAGCGGCAGCAGCGCCGGCATCTGCACGCAGGCCAGCGCGCCCAGCACCAGGCCGGCGGCGCAGCCGGGGCCGAACAGGGCCGGCGCGGAACGTTCGGAAGCCATTCCATCAGCCTGCCGCCGGGCGCGACAGGTTGCCTATCGGGGTTTTCCCCGCGTGGCTGTCAGCGCCGGACGGTGCCGCGGTGGAAGTTGACCCGGAAGCTGGCGCCGCCGCCGGCGGCCTCGCCGACACTGACCGAGCCGCCGTGGTGCTGCACGATTTCCTTCACCAGATGCAGGCCCAGGCCACTGCCACTGCCCGCCGCGCGCAGGCGATGGAACGGCTCGAAGATCGCTTCACGATCGCTCACCGGAATACCGGCACCCTGATCGCTGACTTCCAGCAGGCCGCGCGTGTCCAGGCGCACGCAGATGGTGCCGCGCCCGCCGCCATGGACGATGGCGTTGTGCACCAGGTTGGCGATCACCCGGCCCAGCGCCAGGCTGTCGCCGTGGATCCACACCGGCATCTCAGGTGCATCCACTTCGAAGCCGTAGCCGGCACCGACTACCAGCGGCGCCAGATCGGCGGCCGCTTCACGCACCAGCAGCGCCAGATCCAGCCGCTGCAGTGCGCCGACATTGCGATCAAGTCGCTGCAGGTCAAGCAGGTGCTCTGCGACGTTGCCGAGCCGCGCCACGTCGGTCAGCAGCTGCGACTTCAGCTCGCCCTGCGGCAGCTGCGACAGGCGCGCCTGCACCACTGCAATCGGCACACGCAGCTCGTGCGCGGCATCGGCAAGGAACTTGTCACGCGCTGCATAGCCCTGCTGCACCTTGTCGATCGCGTCGTTGAAGGCTTCGACCAACGGCGCGACCTCGGTCGACACCAGCTGCGCATCCAGCCGCGCACCCGGCTGGCCGATATCCAGCTCCTTGGCCTGTTGCGCGGAGCGGCGCACGCCACGCATCGCGCGGTGGATCACGGTCGGCATCACCAGCAGCGTGACCACGATCAGCGGCAGGAAGAACCACAGGCCGATCAGGCGCAGCACCATCAGCGCGCCGTCCAGCAGCCCGCCCTTCGGTGCCCCGCCCACCATCACCGTGATGCGCCGCCCGTCCTCGTTGCGGATCATCACCCGCGCCACATCCAGGTAGGGCGGCACCAGCGAACCGAGTTCGGTCGCGCCCAGCGTCGGCAACCGCGCCAGCAGCGGCGCGTGGATCGCCGGAATCGTGCCGCGCTCCAACCAGACCCCCTTGTCGTCGACTGCCGCGAACCAGAGGTTGCCGCCGGCACTGGCATCGAGCTTTTCCCAGCGTGCCTGGTCCAGCACCAGCCGGCCACCTTCGCTGTGCACCGCCTTGGCCACCGCCTCGGCCATGAACATGTCCATGCCCCAGGTGTCCTTGTCACCCCAGGTCAGGATCAACGCAACCACCGCGAACAGCACGGTGAAGGCCTGCGCCAGGAACAACCGCCAGGCCAGGCCCAGGGTGATGGAGCGGATCGGACGGGCCATCTCAGGCCTCCGCCAGCAGGTAGCCGACGCCGCGGATCACATGGATCTCCACGCCGGCCCCGGCCTGCTGCAGCGCCTTGCGCAGCTTGGAAATGTGCGCATCAAGCGCATTGGACTGGATCTCATCATCAAAACCGTACACCGCCGCCTCCAGTGCGCTGCGGGTGACCGTGCGCCCCTGCCGCATCGCCAGCGCCTGCAGCACCAGCACCTGGCGCCGGGGCAGCGCCAACAGCTGGCCCTCCACCTGCGCCTGCAGCGATTCGAAGTCGAAATCCAGCCGGCCCAGATGCAGGCTTGGCGTCACCATCGCCGAGGGCCGGCGCGAGACCGCGCGGATCCGCGCCATCAGCTCCTCGATCGCCACCGGCTTCACCAGGTAGTCATCGGCACCGACATCCAGCCCCTCGACCTTGTCCGACAGCGTTCCCTTGGCCGTCAGCATGATCACCGCCAGGTTCGGGCGCAGCGCGCGCGCGGTGGCGACGAAAGCCACGCCATCGCCATCGGGCAGCTGGCGGTCGAGCAGCATCAGCTGGTGCACCGGCTCGCGGAGCGCGATCGCGGCTTCGGCCAGGCTGCCGACCACGTCGGCGACCACGCCCTGCCGCTCCAGGCCCGATTGCAGGGCACGGGACAGATCGGGATCGTCTTCGACCAGGAGGATGCGCATCAGGGGCTCGGCTACCGGAAACGGTGCCGATCATAGTGCCTGGCGCCGGCTTTGGGCGCCTTCGCGTGCCGAATGCCAAGGCGCAATGTTCTGACAATGTTGTGCCCGCACCATGCACAGCCATCCCCCGCAAAGTGGCTGATCGATGCCGTCGCTGTCCCCGACCCTGCTGCGCCCGTTGCTGTTCTCCGCTGCCATCGGCCTTCCGTTGATCACCCACGCCGCCGACCGCAACCCGGGGGTGCAGGCCGGTATCAGTGCAGGCGCGACCTCAGGGGCCTACGCCCACTACGACGTCAAGCCGCTGGTCGTACCGTCCATTGCCTGGCAGGGCGAGCGCTTCTTCGCCAGCCCGGGCTCGCTGGGCATGTACCTGTACAAGCGCGAAGGCCTGCGCCTGTCGGCGGCGGTCACGCCCTACACGCTGCGCTTCAAGACCGACGACGTGAACGATCCTCAGCTGCGTCGCCTGCACAGCCGGCAGATGTCCGCCATGGCCGGCATCAATGGTGAATACAGCGCCGACTGGGGCATCGTCGAGGCCAGCGTGATGCGCGAGATCACCGGCCACGGAGGTGGCATGGAATCGCGCCTGCACTACAGCTATCCGATCCAGGCCGGTCGCTTCACCTGGGTGCCCAAGGTCGGCGTGGTGCACTCCAGTGCGCGCCTGCTCGACTACTACTACGGCATCACCGACGAAGAAGCGCTGCGCTCGGGACTTGCCGCCTACAACCCGGGCAGCGCGACATCGCCGAGCCTGCAGATCGCGGTCAGTACGCCTCTGGGCACGAAGTGGCGCGCGACCGGCGTCGTCGCCAACCAGTGGTTCGGCGATGCCGTAAAGGACAGCCCGATGGCCCGTCGCGGCACGCAGACGTCGGCCTTCATTTCCCTGATGCGCTCGTTCTGATCGAGCGCCCGCAACGGACAAGGACCCCCCATGGCCTCCGTCTCCCCTGCTGCTGAAGCGCACGCGATCCTGCGTGCCCCGGACCTGGACAGTGCCGAGCGCGCCTACCTGGGG
>NZ_JAOCCT010000050.1:0-28562 GCF_029840555.1 Stenotrophomonas sp. GD03877
GCGGGGTGAAGCTGAAGGTGCCGGCGGCAAAGCCCGGGTTGCGCTTCCAGCCACTGAAGCTGATCACGGTGCGCTGGCCGACCGCGTCGGTGATTTCCATCCTGACCAGGCCCTGGGCGTTGAAGCCCAGCGCGGCGTACTGGAAGCTGGCTTCGGTCTCGCGCTTCGGCGACAGCGACAGCCACTGCAGGCCATCGCGCTGCGCGGCCTCTTCGCTGACGTCGTATTGCTGCTCCAGCAGCGCCGGGTTGATCAGCGCGGTCAGTGGGCTGTTCTGCTCCTCCTTGCCCTGCTCGCGCACGGTGGCCTGTTCCAGGTCCGGCTCGTACATCCAGACCTTCTTGCCGTCAGCCACGATCAGCTGCTCGTGCGGGCGCACGTATTCCCAACGGAACAGGCGCGGCGCCGACAGCGCCACGCGGCCGCTGGTCGATTCCTTCACCTTGCCGCGGCTGTCAAACACCTGCTGGCTGAACTGGCCATCCAGGCCCTTCAGGCCGCTGGTGAAGGTCTTCAGGTCATCGCGGGCGCCAGCCCAGGCGCTGCCGGCGGCGGCGCAGGCCATGGCCAGGGTGGTGGCGGCAAGAAAACGGCGAAAGCGGAAGTTCATGCGGAAATCCTGTGGGCGCGGGCGCCAGGAAAGGTGGTTGCCAGTGTGCCCGGGGAAAGATGAATGGGCGATCAGGGCGACATTATGCCGCCCTGAACGTCCATCGGCGATTCAGCCGCCAGATGCCGGCAGCTTGCCGTACAGCACTTGGCCACGGAAGCCGCGCCGCACTTCGCGGTACAGCGCGCGGAACGCCGGATAATCCCGCGGCTGGCACAATGCCTCCGGGCCGCGCACCGCATTCTGCTGCAACCGGTGGTGCACGATCACCTCCTGCCCTTCGCGGCTCCAGTCCACGCGGTACTCGCCGGCGGCGTTGGCGAATCGCTGGCTGGCCGGGATGGCGATGATCGGCGCGTTGGCCGGGAACTGCAGGCGGTAGGTCTCCTCGCGCAGGCTGGCATTGCAGTAGAACGGCGTCTCGTTGGCCGGCGCCGAGGCGGTAGCGTACAAGCCACGCACCGACTCGCCACCCGGCGGATCCGGCACGGCCATGCCGCCGGCCACGCTGAAGTCGGCGTAATCCTCGGCCTGGAACGCCATGCGGTAGCCGAACGGCCGGGTCAGGTCGACCGGCACGCCCTGGATCTGCAGCTGCCCTCGCCCGTCGAAACCGGAGGCGGCCATGATCTGCTCCTCGGCGCGGGCGCGGTTCTGCGCGTTGAGCTGGGAGAACTGCGCGCGCATGCCGATCTCGGCGTTCTCGCCCAGCTTCGGGATCGTCTCGCCGCGCAGGTTGCCGTTGGCGTCGAAGGTGAAACGCACTTCCATCGAGGTGGCGTTACGCTCCGGCGTGTTGGCCGGAGTGCGCGCCAGCGTGGCGTCGCGGGTGCGCATCACCGGCGCACCCAGGTCACCCTCCGGCAGCTGGCCGAAGCGCGCCCACGCGGTGGTCGAATCGAGGTACAGATCGAATTCGGGAATGTAGGTGATGGCGTGGTTGAAGCGGCCCAGCACCGGGATCTTCGGCAGCGTGGGCCCGCCGCCGGCACCGATCAGCACCGGCGAACTGGCGATGCCCTTGGCCGCCAGCAGCGCCTCCAAGATCGTCACATGGTCCTTGCAGTCACCATAGTGGTTGTCGAGGATGCTCTGCGCGCTGTTCGGCTCCAAGCCACCGTTGCCCAGGTACACCGCCACATAGCGGATGTTCTGCGCGACCCAGCGATACAGCGCATCAGCCTGCTCGCGACGGTCGCTGATGCCGGCGGTGATCTGCTCGGCCAGCGCCTGCAGTTCCGGCGTGACCTGCGCCGCCGGGCCAGCCTTGAGCTGGTAGGCGCGACCCATCTGCGACCAGTCACGATACGTGCTGGCCATGATGTTCGGGCCGAACTCCCAGCCCGCCGCCGACCAGTTCTGTGCTGGCATGGCTTCACGCCGCTGGTAGCGCCAGCGCCACTGCGCCTGTCCATTCTTGACCGTCGGGCGATCGCTGCCCTGCACGCCGCGACTGTCGACGAACATCGGCAGGTTGGCCGGTGCACTCAAGGTGACCTCGGCGTCCTCGTACTCGGTGAAGACATTGAAGGTTTCCCACAGGCCGAAGTAGCCCGGGAAGTACGGCGTGGCCTGGGTGCGGCGCACCTGGTAGTACAGGCGGGTGCCCGGAGCCAGGTTCGGGAACACGATCACCCGCACCTTGCGGTCGGCATACATCGCCGCCGAAGCGCTGGAGTAGCTCTCCTGGGTGTAGATGCGGTCGGCTGGCACGTCGCGGCGCTGGCCGTCGGCGGTGATGGTATAGGCGCCGAGTACTTCCAGCGTCTCCATCTTCTCGCTGTAGCTCAGCCGCACCTGGCTGAACTGCTCGACCGAGGCCTTGGTCTTGAGCAAGACTTCGTAGGTTTCGGTCTGCACATTGCCCGCGTCCGGCCGCACCTGGTAGTCGGCGCGGTAACGGACAATGCTGAAATTATTGCTGGCTTCGGTATCGCCGCTGGTGGAAGGCGGCGCCGTGGCGGGCGCGGAGGTGGCGGTGTCTGCCAGTGCCGGGCCGGCAGCCAGGAAGGCTGCCAGCGCCAGTGCCAGCGCGCTTGGTACGGGGTGAAGCATGCGTCGGTTCCTTGGACGTCGTGGGGGATACGTCAGGTCTTACTTCGGCGGCGGCGGTGCCAGCACCGTGCGGTCGCCGTTGTGCTCGGGCGAACTGACCACGCCGGCCGCTTCCATGGCCTCGATCAGTCGCGCTGCACGGTTGTAGCCAATCTTCAGCCGGCGCTGCACGCCGGAAATCGAGGCGCGCCGGGTCTCGGTGACCACCCGCAGGGCCTCGTCATACAACGGGTCAGATTCATCGCCGGCAGAGCTGTTCTCGGGCAGCCCGGTGGCGCCGACGACCACGCCGTCACCCATCGTCTGCACTTCGTCCAGCACGCCGTCGACATAATCGGCCGGGCCCATCGCCTTGAGGTGTTCGACCACGCGATGCACTTCTTCGTCGGAGACGAAGGCGCCGTGCACACGCTCGGGCATGGCCGTACCCGGCGGCAGGTACAGCATGTCGCCGTGGCCCAGCAGGGTTTCCGCGCCGGACTGGTCGAGGATGGTGCGCGAGTCGATCTTGGAGCTCACCTGGAAGGCGATGCGCGTCGGGATGTTGGCCTTGATCAGGCCGGTGATCACGTCCACGGACGGGCGCTGCGTGGCCAGGATCAGGTGGATGCCCGCCGCACGCGCCTTCTGTGCCAGGCGCGCGATCAGCTCTTCCACCTTCTTGCCGACGATCATCATCATGTCGGCGAATTCGTCGATGAAGATGACGATGAACGGCAGCGTCTCCAGCGGACGCGGCGCCTCGCCCAGCTCGGGGTTCGGCTTGAACAGCGGGTCCATCAGCGGCTGGCCGGCATCCTGCGCTTCCTTCACCTTCTTGTTGAAGCCGGCCAGGTTGCGCACGCCCACCGCGCTCATCAGCTTGTAGCGGCGCTCCATCTCGGCCACGCACCAGCGCAGGCCGTTGGCGGCCTCCTTCATGTCGGTGACCACCGGCGCCAGCAGGTGCGGAATGCCCTGGTAGACGCTCAGTTCGAGCATCTTCGGGTCGATCATCAGCATCCGCAGGTCTTTCGGCGAGGCCTTGAACAGCAGGCTCAGCACCATGGCGTTGACCGCCACCGACTTGCCCGAACCGGTGGTACCGGCCACCAGCAGGTGCGGCATGCGCGCCAGATCGGCCACGGTCGAGCGCCCGGCGATGTCCTTGCCGAGCGCCAGGGTCAGCACGCTGGCCGACTTGTCGTATTCCTTCGAGCGCAGCAGCTCGGACAGGTAGATCATCTCGCGGGTGACGTTGGGAATTTCCAGGCCGATCACCGACTTGCCCGGAATCACATCGACCACGCGCACCGACTTCACCGACAGGCCACGCGCGATGTCCTTGTCGAGCGAACTGATCTGGCTGACCTTGATGCCCGGCGCGGGCTCGATCTCGAAGCGGGTGATGACCGGACCGGGGTTGGCGCCGACCACCTGGGCCTCGATGCGGAAGTCCTTCAGCTTGAACTCGATCTGCCGCGACAGGGCGTCCAGGGTTTCCTTGTCGTAGCCCACCGGCTGCGGCTTGGGGTCGTCCAGCAGGGCCAGCGGCGGCAGGTCCGAGCCGTCGCCGTTGACGCCACGGAACATCGGGATCTGCGTGTCGCGCTTGGCCCGATCACTCTTCTCGATCACCGGTTCCGGGCGCGGCTCGATCTTCACCGGCTCGCGCTTGGCGCGCACCTCGGCGTCGGCCTTGCGCACTTCCTGGCGCTCCTCGCGCATCACCCGCGTCTGCTGCCACTCGGTGACTTCTTCCTTCTTGCGCGCCAGCAACGGCGCCAGTGACATCACCCCGCGGCCGATCTTCTCCATCACCGTGAACCAGGACAGCCCAGTGGCCAGGGTGATCGAGGCCAGCAGCAGCACCAGCACGAACAGGTTCGCGCCCAGCGCGCCGAAGCCCACCGTAAGCGAGTTGCCCACCAGCTTGCCGAGGATGCCGCCGGCACTGGAGACATCGCCACTGAACAGGCGCACATGCAGGAAGCCGGTACCGGCGATCAGGAAGCCGACCAGGCCGACCAGGCGCAGCGCCGGGTCCAGGTCGTTCTCGCCCTTGCTCTCGCGCTTGAGCCCGAACATGGCGATCCACGCCAGCGCACCCAGCACCACCGGCAGCAGGAAGGCGATGTAGCCGAACAGCTGCAGCAGCACGTCGGCGATCCAGGCCCCGGCGCGGCCGCCGAGGTTGTGCACCGGCGCGACCACGCTGCCGGTATGCGACCAGCCCGGATCAGTCGCTGAATAGGTGAAAAGACTGGCCGCCAGATACAACAGGGCCGGCGCGATGGCGATCAGGCCCAGATCGCGCCAGAGGCGCTGGCGGCGTGGATTGTCGGTCGTCGCCGCCGCGGCCGTGCGACGTGACGCCTTGCTGTCGTCGGACTTGGAGCGTTCGGGGACCTGCTTCGCCACCTTAGACCATACCTTTGGAATGCGCTGTTAGTGATTGATAATAAATGAGACGGCGTCAGTTTTCAGTTATGCGACATCCGACAGGGCATTCAGAGCGCCGGAACCACCGCTGGATGACGGCGTTCTGTTCATCGGCTTGAATCGCCCTGTCCCAGCCGCCACTCTATGACCTGCCACGGATGCTGCGCAAATATCGCCAGCGCCTTGTCCCATCTACCTTTTCGCGAGTTTACATGAGCACCAGCCTGCCCTCCCGCCACCAGCGCCTCGTCATCCTCGGTTCCGGCCCGGCCGGTTGGACCGCCGCCGTCTACGCCGCCCGCGCCAACCTGAAGCCGGTCGTCATCACCGGCCTGCAGCAGGGTGGCCAGCTGATGACCACCACCGAGGTGGACAACTGGCCGGGTGACGCCCACGGCCTGATGGGCCCGGACCTGATGGCGCGCATGCAGGCCCACGCCGAGCGCTTCGAGACCGAGGTCATCTTCGACCACATCCACACCGCTGACGTGTCGCAGCGCCCGTTCAAGCTGATCGGCGACAGCCACGAGTACACCTGCGATGCGCTGATCATCGCCACCGGCGCCACCGCCAAGTACCTGGGCATTCCGACCGAAGACGAGTTCAAGGGCCGCGGCGTGTCCGCCTGCGCCACCTGTGACGGCTTCTTCTACCGCGACCAGGACGTGGTCGTGGTCGGCGGCGGCAACACCGCCGTGGAAGAGGCCCTGTACCTGTCCAACATCGCCCGCAAGGTCTACCTGGTCCACCGCCGCGACACCCTGAAGGCGGAAAAGATCATGCAGGACAAGCTGTTCAAGAAGGTGGCCGAAGGCAAGATCGAGACCGTCTGGCACCACCAGGTGGAAGAAGTGCTGGGCAACGACGCCGGCGTGACCGGTGTGCGCGTGAAGTCCACTCTGGACGGCAGCACCCGCGACATCGATGCCCACGGCTTCTTCGTGGCCATCGGCCACCACCCGAACACCACCCTGTTCGACAGCCAGCTGGCGATGAACAACGGCTACCTGGAGATCCGCTCGGGCTTGGGCGGCAATGCCACCCAGACCTCGGTGGAAGGCGTGTTCGCCGCCGGCGACGTGGCCGACCAGCACTACCGCCAGGCGATCACCTCGGCCGGCTTCGGCTGCATGGCCGCACTGGATGCCGAGCGCTACCTGGACGCCCAGGGCAAGGCCAGCTGAGAGGCTGACCCGCTCCTGTAGGGTCGAGCCACGCCCGACTCCGGATGATAGGCCGACGCCAGTGCGTCGGCCTTTCTGTTTCATCTGCCCTATCCTTCCCCCATGTCTTCCCCCCGCTTCCTCGACTCCCTGCAGTCCATTGCCGCGACCGACTGGGATGCCCTGCACGACGGCCGCAACCCCTTCATCAGCCACGCCTTCCTTTCCGGACTTGAACAGCACGGTTGCCTGCGCGAGGACTGGGGCTGGCAGCCCCGGCACTTCACGCTGTGGGAGGGCGGCACGCTGGCCGGCGCCATTCCGGGTTACCTGAAGACCAATTCGCACGGCGAGTTCGTGTTCGACCATGCCTGGGCCAACGCGTATGCCCGGCATGGCCGCGACTACTATCCGAAGTGGCTGGGTGCAGTGCCGTACTCGCCGGTCACCGGCCCGCGGTTGCTGGCCCGTCACGATTCAGGGCGCCTCGCGCTGCTGTCGGCATTGCGCGAGGCGCTGCCCGCGCTGCACGTATCCTCGGCCCATATCAACTTCCACACCGCCAGCGATGAGGCTCTGTTCGATGACGACTGGCTGCTGCGCGAGGACGTGCAGTTCCAATGGCAGAATCCGGGTGACTGGGCGACGTTCGACCAGTTCCTCGCTGCAATGGACCACAAGCATCGCAAGAACATCCGCCAGGAACGGGCCAAGGTCACCCGCCAGGGAATCACCTTCCGCGTGGTACATGGCGACGAGGCCGGCCGCGCCGACCTGCAGGCGATGTACCGCTTCTATCTGCAGACATTCCTCGAGTACGGCAACGCCCCGGCACTGACCGAGGCCTTCCTGTGCCATCTGGCCATTTCATTGGGACGCGGGCTGGTGCTGTTTCTGGCCGAACAGGACGGCGAGCCGATTGCCGGCGCGCTGTGCCTGCGCGGTGGCGATACGCTGTACGGCCGCTACTGGGGCGGCGCCACCCTGCCCGGCCTGCATTTCGAAGCCTGTTACTACCAGGGCATCGAGTACTGCCTGCGCGAAGGCCTGAGCCGTTTCGAGCCCGGCGCACAGGGCGAGCACAAGCTGGCGCGCGGGTTCCTGCCGACGCTGGTGCGCAGCCGACACTGGGTGGCCGATCCGGATTTCGCAGAGGCACTGCAGGACTGGTGCCGGCAGGAGCGGCAGAGTGTGCGGCGGTACCAGCAGGAATTGCAGGGGCATGGGCCGTTCCGCGTAGGAACGTAGAGTCGAGCTTGCTCGGATGAGCTAGGAGTACTGGCTGTAGTGCCCACTGATCTGGCAATGGTCACACCAGAACGTATAGAGCATTCCTCCATTCATCCACTGCATCAGGGAGCCATCGTCCAAAGGAATGTGAGAATCGAGCTGCATGACAAAGAACATTGTGCGGCAGCAGTCGGGACAGGACAGATAGAGCCCGCTCTGGATCCAGGATGGCAGTCCGCCCACCCGGCTGTAGTTCTGCCAGCCACCCACATAGCTCGGCGGCTGCCAGAACCGACCCGGAAGCTCGACCAGATCGACCTCCGCCTCCATCAGGGTGGTGGACGTTTCAGGACATGCCCGCGAATCGAATACCTGCGATTCATGGGCGTTGGGAAAGCCCTGCGAATCGTGGCGGAAATACACGGGATCTCCGTGGCACCAACCGGACTCTCCATTGTCGGGACAGTCCAGGCATATGCCGAGCGTCACCTTCGAGAGGGTGCACGGGCCGATCAATGCCAGCTCCAGTTCCAGCAAACGCTGCAGCGGTGAGCCGCATATTCCGCATCTCCCTTCCAGGCGGCCACCCACATGCGCCGTTGCCTTCGCACTCCCACCCTTCCAGGTGGGATGAAAGTGCTGGAGGCGACGCTCGACCTTTGTGGATTCCGCCAGTTGCAAGCGCTGAAGTTGCGCACTGAAACGCAGGTGGAGACCACGCTCTCCATGCAATGCGCGTCCCGAGCCCAGCTCAAGGCCAGACAATCCCTCCCTACCGATTGTCGCCCAAGGTTCATCCCGTGAACCAGATGGGTCACGCACGGCGTCCTGGAACTCCACTACCCCACTCATTTCAAGCGGCAATCCGGGCAAGCCAGCATCAGACGACGACGGCCCTCTTGCCTCCTGGATCCATCTCCGACCGACCTCAATCGGTAGCTCCCGCCAGAATGGGCCTTCTATTGGCTCGTGTGCCGACAGGCGAAGGACGGCATCCCAGTCATCATGAAGCAATCCGGGGAGACGATAGGCCGCCTGCGCCGCGATCCTAGCCGCCAGCCAATGGCGGCTACCGCTCTTGAACTCGCCCCAGGCAAATCGGCACACCTCTGCGACACTTTCATCCGGCAGCAACTCCGCCGCAGCCATTAGCATCCCGCTCTTCTCCGCCTGAAACTTCATCGCCAGGATGAGCAGTGTCGAGAGGGCGGCAGGATCACGTCCATAGAGATCCAGCATCGCAACCAAGGCTCCATCTGAGCCTCCCGGCATTCGGGCCAATTCAAGCAGCTCTTGCATGGCGACAACACAGGTCATGGCGGTCAGCTCAGGGCATGTAAACCAAGAGGGTGACTGGCGATGCATCCCACGGGAATGCAACAAATCTCAAAAAAGGAAACCTTCCAACCACCGGGACCGTCAGGTGCACTGCCAGAAGTGCCCGCTCACCCGGCACTTCGCACACCAGAACGTGTAGAGCATGCCGCCACTGCCCCATAGCAGCGCGCCTCCACCGGTGGTCGGCAGCGTCGAATCCAGCTGCATCACGAAGGGCATCTCCTCACCGCAATCGATGCACGCCGGATACCAGGCACTCTGCACCCAGCTCGGTGCGCCGCCCACGCGCGACAGGTTCTGCCGATGGTTTGACTGGCCCCAGTCCTGCTGCTCCCACCGCCTGGTGTCCATGGCGACCAGGCCGACCTCGGCCTGCATCAGGTCACCGCTGTCGGTCGGCGTCGCCGGCACCTCCAGACGCTGGCTGGGGTGGCAGCTGGGCAGGCCGCTGGCATCGTGGCGATAGAAACGCACGGGCGGATCTTCCCAGCCGCAGCAGTCCAGGCACAGGCCCAGCGTGATCTCACCCGCCGCGCCCGGCTGCAGCGCGGCAGCGTCGGTTCGCAGCAGGCGCTGAAGCGTTGCATGGCAGCTGCCACACAACGATTCCAGCGGCCCTCCCATCTGCCCGGCGTACTGTACCTGCCCGCCATTCCAGGTCGGGTGCAGGCGCCAGATGCGCTTGCGCCAGCTCGGTTCGTCCGCCTGCTGCGTGCGATGCTGCTCGCGGCCGAAGCGGATGTGCAGCGGCCGCTCCCCATGCAGGCGCCGCGGCTGCGGTCCGTCGGCGACGCCGGCCCAGTGCGCCCAGACCTCAGCATCCAGCGCGCCCCAGTCAGCGAGGTAGCCGCGGGCAACGGCATAGCTCTCGGGCTGCGCCGCCAGCAGCAGCGCCCTGGCCCGCGCCATCTCGCGATCGTCGTCGGCCTCAGCCAGAATCTGCGCCCACTGCACGGCAATGACGGAGGGCAGGCCCTGCCATACCTGCGAAGCCAGCTGCAGCTCGTCTTCGGTGGCCAGCGCCAGCAAGGCCCCCCAGTCGTCCTGCAGCACCTGCGGCGCCTGGTAGCTGGTGAATTCGATCACGCTGGCCAGCAGTTCGCCGCGCTCACCATCCCGATAGCGGCGCCAGGCCTCGGCACAGACCGGCACAATCGCTTCATCGGGCAGCAGATCCAGCGCCATGTCGAGAAAGGCCGAGCTGGGTGAACGCCGGGCAAGGGCCAGCAGCATCAGCGCACCGAGCTGGCCGGGCTGTTCAGTGGCCAGCGCCAGCAGCATGCCCTGGCTGTCGTTGCGCGTGCGCGGGGTATCGTGCACATCGAGGATGGCGGTGATCGCGTCACTCATGCGTGGGCTCCTTGCCGTTGGACGCTGATGGTGCCAGACATCAGCGATCGCCACGACGAATACAATGGCGGCATGACCCGCCAGCTGCCCTGGCGCCTGGCCGATGCGCCGGACGCACCCTTCCCTCCGGCCGAGACCGCCCTGCGCCAGCCCGACGGCCTGCTCGCGGTGGGCGGCGACCTGCATCCGGTACGCCTGCTCAATGCCTACGCCGGCGGCATCTTCCCGTGGTTCAGCGAGGGCGAGCCAATCCTGTGGTGGTCACCGGACCCGCGCATGGTGTTCCGCACCGAGGGCGTGCATCTGTCCAGCCGCTTCCGCCGCCAATTGCGCGGCAGCACGTGGGAGATCACCGCCGACACCGCTTTCAGTCGTGTGATGCGCGCCTGCGCCGCGGCACCGCGGCCCGGCCAGGATGGCACCTGGATCAGCCCGGCGATGGTCGAGGCCTACAGCCAGCTGCACGATCTCGGCTTCGCCCATTCCTTCGAGGTCTGGGATCGGCAGACGCTGGTCGGCGGCATCTATGGCGTCGCGATCGGCGCCATGTTCTTCGGTGAGAGCATGTTCAGTGGCGCCAGCGGCGGCTCCAAGATCGCCCTGGCCGCCCTCGCATCCACCCTGCGTGACTGGGGCTGGGAACTGATCGATGCCCAGGTGGAGAATCCGCACCTGCTGCGGATGGGCGCCGAGCACCTGCC
This sequence comes from Stenotrophomonas sp. GD03877, assembly GCF_029840555.1. Taxonomy (NCBI): domain Bacteria; kingdom Pseudomonadati; phylum Pseudomonadota; class Gammaproteobacteria; order Lysobacterales; family Lysobacteraceae; genus Stenotrophomonas; species Stenotrophomonas sp. GD03877. Next base: position 10,869 of record NZ_JAOCCT010000050.1, read on the forward strand.
GCGCGCGGACTTTCTGGAGCACGTCCGCCAGGCCGTACACCGTGACGGCCGTGAAGGCCCATGGACCCAGGCGGTAGGACGCTTGCCAGCACAGCGTTTGGCCGGGGGTTAACACAAACTTTGCAAGCCGGGCCCATCACGCGTAAAATACCGCGCCTTAGGCCCAGCGTGGCCGTTTTCTGAACCGCACAGGACTACATGTCGAAAGACGATTCCATCGAGTTCGAGGGCACCGTCAGCGAGACGCTGCCGAACACCACTTTCCGCGTTCGTCTGGAAAATGGGCACGAAATCATCGCCCACATCTCCGGCCGCATGCGCAAGAACTACATCCGCATCCTCACCGGTGACCGGGTCAAGGTTGAAATGACCCCGTACGACCTGACCAAGGGCCGTATCACCTACCGCATGAAGTAAGCGGTCGGCGCAGTGCGCCACTCCGACAGGGCCGGCCTCGCTGCTGGCCCTTTGTCGTGCGCGGAAAAAAATACGCGGTACCGAGATCGTCCGATTTTCGTCCTTGTCTGAAATCCAGCATCGAGCCGGGACTCTAGACTCAACGCGTTCTTCACAGAGGGCGCTGCGCGCATGACCTATCTGATCGTCCTGGACCCGCAGTCCGTCACCAGCCGCTGCCACGCCAGCAAGGGCCCGGACGGCACCTGGTTCGGCCAGCCCTGCCTGGTCTGCACCAGCATGGACGCCTCGCACCCGCTGTACCTGGCCGTGCAGCGCGAGATCGCACATGCGGGAGGCACCCTGAAGCAGCGCCTGCACATTCCACATGAGGCCGTCGCATTCGTCATCGAGGATGGCGGCGACCAAGGGCGCCAGCAGGGATTCCGTTCGATCGCAGCCTGATGCGCCAAAGGTCATCGTGACCGATCTCACCGTGACGTCGGTCGGCCCTGCTTGCGGCAGATTCGCATTTGCAGCGGCGGCGGCATCCTGGGATCCGATCCAGTCCGGATCGCCGCCCCCTGCCCCGCCATGAATCTGTCTTCCCTGCTCATCCCCCTGGCTTTGTCTGCCGCCACCCTGCTGGCGTCGCCCGCCCGTGCCGCCGACACCCCGCCGGCGCAGTGCGTACCACTGACCGGCGAACAGCAGATCGTTCGTGCCGGCGCCGACAAGAACATCCTGCTTCGCTCCGACGAAGACCACTATGTCGTGCATTTCCGCAACAGCTGCCCTTCTGCCGTGCTGGCCACCCGCCTCGGCTTCAGGACCGACGGCAAGGAGGCTGACGAGCTGTGCAGCGAGGGCCGAAGCGCTCTGGACACCGGTCGTGGCAGCTGCGAGGTCGCGCGCATCCAGCCGATCGATGCCGAGCGGTTCAAGCGCGAAGCGCGCCGCCGCAGCCGCTGACCCCGGACAGGACAAGGGCGGCCGAAGCCGCCCTTGTTGTTTCCAGTCTTTCACGCCAAGCCTTCAGCTCACTCCACCGTAACCGGCAGCAGCCGCTCCGGCTCGGCCTGGGTCTCGACCACCAGCTCGTCGTCGCGGACATCGATGCTGACCTTGCCACCGTTGACCAGCTTGCCGAACAGCAGCTCGTCGGCCAGCGGGCGCTTGATCTTGTCCTGGATCACGCGGGCCATCGGGCGCGCACCCATCAGCGGGTCGAAGCCGTGGTGAGCCAGCCAGTCGCGCGCGGTCGGGGTGGCCGACAGGCTGACGTGCTTGTCCTGCAGCAGCATCTCCAGCTCGATCAGGAACTTGTCGACCACGGGCAGGATGTGCTCGAAGCCCAGCGCCTGGAACTGCACCACCGCGTCGAGGCGGTTGCGGAATTCCGGGGTGAAGCTGCGGCGAATGGTCTCCATCGCGTCGGTGGCATGGTCCTGCTTGGTGAAGCCGATCGAACGCCGCGAGGCCTGCGCCGCGCCGGCATTGGTGGTCATCACCAGCACCACGTTCTTGAAGTTCGCCTCACGACCATTGGTATCGGTCAGCACGCCGCGGTCCATCACCTGCAACAGGATGTTGAAGATGTCCGGGTGCGCCTTCTCGATTTCGTCCAGCAGCAGCACGCAGTGCGGCGTCTTGACGATCTTCTCGGTCAACAGGCCGCCCTGGTCGAAGCCGACGTAGCCCGGAGGGGCACCGATCAGGCGGCTGATCGAATGCGGCTCCATGTACTCGGACATGTCGAAGCGGACCAGCTCGATGCCCAGCTGCAGCGCAAGCTGCTTGGTCACCTCGGTCTTGCCGACACCGGTCGGACCGGCGAACAGGAAGTTGCCGATCGGCTTCTCCGGATTGCCCAGGCCCGAGCGGGCCAGCTTGATCGCCGAGGACAGCGTCTCGATGGCCGGATCCTGGCCAAAGATCACCATCTTCAGGTTGCGCTCCAGATGCTGCAGCACATCCTTGTCGGTGGCGCTGACCTGCTTGGTGGGGATGCGTGCCATCTTGGCGACGATCGCCTCCACTTCCTCGACGTCGATCAGCTCCTTGCGCTGGCCTTCCGGCAGCAGGCGCTGGCGGGCGCCAGCCTCGTCGATCACGTCGATGGCCTTGTCCGGCAGCAGGCGGTCGCCGATGTGCTTCACCGACAGGTCCACCGCGGCCTGCAGCGCCTCGTCGGAATAGGTCACGCCGTGGTGCAGCTCGTACTTGGACTTCAGGCCCTGCAGGATCTCGTAAGTCTCGCCCACCGTCGGCTCGACAATGTCGATCTTCTGGAAACGGCGGGCCAGCGCCCGGTCCTTCTCGAAGATGCCACGGTATTCCTGGAAGGTGGTCGAGCCGATGCAGCGCAGCTCGCCGGACGCCAGCGCCGGCTTGATCAGGTTGGAGGCATCCATGGTGCCGCCCGACGCCGAGCCAGCACCGATGATGGTGTGGATCTCGTCGATGAACAGCACCGCGTTGGGCACCTTCTTCAGTGCCGTCAGCACGCTCTTCAGGCGCTTCTCGAAGTCACCACGGTACTTGGTACCAGCCACCAGTGCGCCCAGGTCGAGCGAATAGATCACCGCATCGGCCAGCACTTCAGGCACCGAACCTTCGACGATGCGGCGGGCCAGGCCCTCGGCGATGGCGGTCTTGCCCACGCCGGCCTCGCCCACGTACAGCGGGTTGTTCTTGCGGCGGCGGCACAGGACCTGGATGGTGCGCTCGATCTCGTCGGCACGACCGACCAGCGGGTCGATGCGACCGGCCCGGGCCTGTTCATTGAGGTTGCTGGCGAACTCGGTCAGGGCATCACCCTTCGGCTCGCCCTCCCCGCCTTCGATGCGGCCTTCGCCTTCGGAGGAGGAGGACGGCTGCTCGCCTTCCTCGCCCAGCTTGGCGATGCCATGGGACAGGTAATTGACCACGTCCAGCCGGGTGACGTCCTGCTGGTTGAGGTAATAGACGGCGTGGGAGTCCTTTTCGCCGAAGATGGCGACCAGCACATTGGCGCCGGTGACCTCCTTCTTGCCCGAGGACTGCACGTGGTACACGGCCCGCTGCAGCACGCGCTGGAAGCCCAGGGTCGGCTGGGTATCGCGGCCGTCATCTTCGGCCAGGCGGGACACGGAAGCCTCGATGGCCTGCTCCAGCTCCTGGCGCAGGCGTTCGGCGTCGGCGCCACACGCCTTCAGTACGGCCTGGGCGGACGGGTTGTCGAGCAGTGCCAACAGCAGGTGTTCGACCGTCATGAACTCATGCCGGGCCTCACGGGCGCGCTTGTAGCACTGGCCGATGGTGTGTTCGAGGTCTTTGCTGAACATGGATTACTCCGGCGGCAGATGGGGACAATATGCGGCCTGACTACGCGATTTCCATCACCCTAGCGGATTGCTGCGTTCAGATGGCGTTAGCAGTACACATCGCTTGATCTTCATTCACTCCAGGACAGCCCGCCCAGCATGAGCGAACCCTACCTGAGCCGCTGGCGATTGCGGCGTGATGGCGCAGCCATCGAAACGCCCCATGCCCAGCTCTGGCCGGTGCTGACCACCGCCGGCGAGCCGGCCATGCTGAAGATCAGCAGCGAAACCGAAGAGCAGAACAGCCATCGCCTGCTGCGCTGGTGGGAGGGCGATGGCGCCGCCCGCCTGCTGGCCCACGAGGGACCGGCGATCCTGATCGAGCGTGCCGGCGGCGACTCGCTGCGGCAACGCTCGATCGAGGGCGACGATGACGCCTGCACCACGATCCTGTGCCAGGTCCTGCAGCGGCTGCACCGGCCACGGAACGCGCCGCCAGCGGAACTGGTCTGCCTCCGTAGATGGTTCGCCGACCTGCTGCAGCCAAGGGCTGCGCTGCCGCCACTGCTGGAACAGTGCAGATCACTGGCGGAGGGGTTGCTGCAGGAAGAGCGCGAGATCCGGCCGCTGCACGGCGACCTGCACCACGACAACGTGCTCGATTTCGGCGCACGTGGCTGGCTGGCGATCGACCCGAAGCGGCTGCTGGGTGATCGCGCCTTTGATTACACGACACTGTTCAGCAACCCGGACCTGTGCGGTCCGGGCATCCACGTTGCGACGCAGCCTGAGCGGTTTGCCGCCCGGCTGGAACAGGTCAGTGCACTGGCGGGCCTGGAGCGCACGCGCCTGCTGCGCTGGATCGCAGCCAGCGCGGGGCTGTCGGCAGTCTGGTTCCGGGATGACGGCGCCCCCGCCGAGGTCGACGAGGCCGTGGCGCGTATGGCGCTGGAGGCGTTGGCGGAGGCCTGATCCAGCTGTAGAGCCGAGTCTGCGCTCGGCTGCTGCTGGCTGCCTGGGTGAACAGCAGCCGAGCGTGGGCTCGGCTCTACAGGTCGGGGCCGGTCAGGCCTTTTCCATCGTGCACAGCAGCGGGTGCTGGTTCATCCGCGAATACTCGTTGACCTGGGCAACCTTGGTCTCGGCCACTTCGCGGGTGAACACCCCGCACACACCGCGGCCGCGGGTATGGACGTGCAGCATCACCTGCGTGGCCTTGTCCAGGTCCATGGTGAAGAACTGCTGCAGCACGTCCACCACGAAATCCATCGGGGTGTAGTCGTCATTGAGCAGCATCACCTGGTAGAACGGCGGCGGCGCCACTTCCGGGCGCGCGGGTTCCACGGCAACGCCGTGCTCGTGATGGGAATCGGGGGAAGACTCGCGGGGCATCTGCTCATTATAGAGGCTCGAGCGGGCCTGCGTCGGCCCGCCGCAGATTGGACGGCACGCACGGCCGCCGTCACAATTGCATCCTCTCTCAACACTGTTTCACAGGATCTTCATGAAAAGGACCCTTCTCTCCGCCCTGCTGATCGCCCTGGCCGCCGCCGGCTCCGCCGCCGCCGAGACCCAGGCCGACAAGGCCGTGGCCCGCCACCTGGACAAGCTGGGCTACACCTACGAGGTCGACGAGGACGGCGACTACCGCATGGTGTTCGACGTCGAAGGTGACCGCACCCAGATGGTCTACGTGCGCTCGTCGGTGGAAGATTTCGGCACCCACAACATCCGCGAGATCTGGTCGCCGGCCTACAACGCCAAGACCAAGCAGTTCCCGGTGGCCGTGGCCAACCGCCTGCTGGAAGATTCGCAGGACGCCAAGATGGGCGGCTGGGTGAAGCAGGACACCACCGCCATGTTCGTGGTCAAGATCGACGCCGATGCCACTGCCGACCAGCTCAGCGACGCCATCGATGCGGCCATCCGCACCGCCGACGCCATGGAGCTGGAACTGACCAAGAAGGACGAGTTCTGAGTTGAACGCTACGCCGGACCCGCGCTGGGCACCGCACGCCACCGTCGCCACCGTGGTGGTCGACGGCGGCCGCGTGTTGCTGGTTGAAGAGACCATCGACGGCCGCCAGGTGCTGAACCAGCCGGCCGGCCACCTCGAGCCGGGCGAAAGCCTGGCCGAGGCAGCCCTGCGCGAGACCCGCGAGGAAACCGGCTGGACGGTGCAGCTGACCCACTTCATCGGCTGCTACCAGTGGACGGCCGGCGACGGCACCACCTTCCTGCGCTTCTGCTACGCGGCGCGCCCGGTCTCGCACGACCCGGCGCAGCCACTGGACACCGGCATCGACCGCGCACTCTGGCTGACCCCGGCCGAACTGCAGGCCGCCGGCGAGCGCCAGCGCAGCCCGCTGGTCTGGCAGGTGGTGGCTGATTACCTGGGTGGCCAGCGCCATCCACTTTCCTTGGTCCGGGAGGTCGCATGAGCACTCCGCGCGTGATGGTGGGCGTCTCTGGTGGCGTCGACTCTTCGGTCGCCGCCTGGCGCCTGGTACAGCAGGGTGAGGCCGTGGCCGGCCTGTTCATGCAGAACTGGGCCGACGATGGCAGTGGCGACTGCCGCGCCGAGGACGACCGCCGCGATGCGGTGGCGGTGTGCGGCCTGCTCGGCATTCCGTTCCACTTCCGCGATTTCTCCAGCGAGTACTGGCAGGGCGTGTTCGAGCACTTCCTGGCCGAGTACGCGGCCGGGCGTACCCCGAACCCGGACGTGCTGTGCAACCGCGAAGTGAAGTTCAAGCATTTCCTGGATGCCGCCCGCGAGCTGGGCGCCGAGCGCATCGCCACCGGCCACTATGCACGAGTCGCCCAGCGCGGCCACCAGTGGCTGCTGCTGCGCGGCGCCGACCGTTCCAAGGACCAGAGCTACTTCCTGCACCAGCTGGGCCAGGAACAGCTGTCGGCGACCCTGTTCCCGATCGGCGACCTGGAAAAGACCGACCTGCGGCGGATCGCGCGTGACGTCAGCCTGCCGACCCACGCCAAGAAGGATTCCACCGGCATCTGCTTCATCGGCGAGCGCGACTTCCGCGAGTTCCTCGGCCGCTACCTGCCGGCCAAGCCCGGCCAGATCCTCGACCCGGCCGATGGCAGCGTCATCGCCGAACATCCGGGCGTGTTCTATTTCACCCTGGGCCAGCGCGAGGGCCTGAACATCGGCGGCGTGCGCGGCCGTCCCGCGGCGCCGTGGTACGTGGTCGGCAAGGACGTGGCCAGCAACGTGCTGTACGTGGACCAGGACCGCGACAGCAAGTGGATGCTGTCCGACCGCCTGCGCTCGGAGACCGCGCACTGGATTGCCGGCGCGCCCCCGGCCCGCCGCTTTGAGTGCACGGCACAGACCCGCTACCGCCAGCCCGATGAGCCGTGTACGGTCGAGGTGCTGGACGACGGCAGCGTGCTGGTCACCTTCGCGCGCCCGCAACGCGCCGTTACCCCCGGTCAATCGCTGGTGCTGTATGACGGTGAGGTGTGCCTGGGTGGCGCGGTGATCGCCGCCACCGATGCGCCGCTGGAGCAGCGCCTGCGCACCACCCCTTCCCCTTTTGAGGTAATCGCTGCATGAGTTTCACTGTCGACGACCGCGTCCTGGCCCTGGCCGGCATTGCCCAGGCCCTGCAGCAGGTACGCCGCATCGCCGATACCGGCCACTCCGACGCCGCCGCCGTGCGCACCGCCGTGGACAGCGTGTTCCGTGTCGATGCGTCCTCGCCGCAGGAGGTGTTTGGAGATCGCCATGCACTGAAGGCCGGCCTGCGCCTGCTGCACAATTACTTCCGCAGCCAGGGCCAGGACCCGATCCTGCCCAAGCTGGCCCTGTCGGTGCTGCAGCTGGAGCGCCGCTTCGTGCAGGACGGCGCCACCGTGAACAAGGTCGCCTCGGGCATCGAGCGCGCCCAGCGCCAGGCCACCGAGCTGGGCGACAGCGGCCATCCGGACGTGCTGGCCAATCTCGGCGGCCTGTACGCCGACACCATCAGCCACCTGAAGCCGCGGGTGATGGTGCAGGGCAACCCGCACTATCTGGGCCAGGCCGGCGTGGTCGCCGAGATCCGTGCTCTGCTGCTGGCGGCGGTGCGCTCGGCGGTGCTGTGGCGCCAGCTGGGCGGCAGCTACTGGGACTTCCTGTTCAGCCGCAAGGCGATGATCGAGGCCGTGGACCGGCAGCTGGCCTGAGCCCGAGGGTCGGATCCCTTTCCGGCACGGAAAGGGCTCTGACCATGAAGCCGCCAAGGCGCCGGAAAACCGGCGCATTCAGAATGCACTTCCGGGCACATCGACGTTAAAGAGAAAGGGGGTACGGCCGATACATCCTCCGTGCACCTCCCGAGAACGTCCATGTACTCACGCATTTTCATCCGTCTGGCCGCCCCCCTGGCTCTGACCCTGCTGCTCCCCTTCGCCATCGGTTTCGAATGGCCGGCCGCCCTGCGCTGGGCGATCCTGACCACGATGACGCTGAGCTGGCTCGGCTTTGCGTGGTGGACCACCCGCGCCCAGGCGCACCGTTCCCCGGAACATGCCCGTGTCCTGCGTGAGCAGGACCAGCTGCTGACCGAACTGCGCAACTTCGTCGGCAACGAGATCGACGGTTCGCGCGGCGAAGTGGAACGTGCCCGTGACCTGATCCGCCAGGCCGTCTCCAGCCTTGGTGGCAGCTTCGATGCCATGAACCGCAAGTCGCGCCAGCAGAGCCAGGCCCTGTCGCGCATCGTCGATCGCGCCGGGGATGAAGGCAATGCCGGCCTCGACGTTGCCCGTTTCGCCCAGCACGCCAGCCACCGCATGGAACAGCTGGTCGAAGCGCTGGAGCAGGTGAGCGGCCAGAGCAGCACCACCGTGCAGCACATCGACCAGATGGCGCAGCACCTGGATGGCATCTTCGCGCTGCTGGAAGACGTCAAGTCGATCGCCGACCAGACCAACCTGCTGGCGCTGAACGCTGCCATTGAAGCGGCGCGTGCCGGTGAAGCCGGTCGTGGCTTCGCCGTGGTGGCCGACGAGGTCCGCAACCTGTCCGAGCGCTCGACCACCTTCAACGAGCAGATCCGCAAGCTGGCGCACAGCTCCAAGGACGCCATTGCCAAGGTGCGCGAGACGGTCTCGCACATGGCGTCGCGTGACATGGATCGCTCCCGTGAAGCGCGCCAGGAAGCGGCCGCGATGCTCGACAACGTGGCCCAGATCAATGCCTCGCTGGGCGATGGCATGCGCGAAGTCTCCGAGTGCGCCCGTTCGATTGATGGCAGCGTGGCCGAAGCCGTGCGCGCCCTGCAGTTCGAAGACATCGCCACCCAGGCGCTGGGCGGCGTGCACACCCACCTGGACCGCCTGACCGCGATCAACCGCGAAGCAGTCGCCCTGCAGGAACTGCTGCACCGCAACGGCGGCGTGTTCGACGAAGAGATCGCCACCGCACTGCAGCGCACCGGCAGCCGCCTGCGCGAACTGCGCAGCGAATGGGAACGCCCGCCGCACAAGCCGGTTGCCCAGCAGAGCATGGGCGCCGGCACCGTCGAGCTGTTCTGACCCTGATGTCCGCTGCCCTCGCCGGCAGCCCGCAAGGCCCCGGTTCCTCCGGGGCCTTTGCCTGTGACCCGCCGTTGGATGCATCCTGTACGCGCACCATGACCCTGATCCGTGCCCTGCCCTCCCTCACCGATACCGAGCGCCCGCGCAACGCGAGCGTGCGTGAGCAGCTGCAACAGCTGGAGGATGTGGCACGCGAGGAGATCCGCGAGCTGCAGCAGCTGGCCGATGCGCGGCCGGCGCCGTCCCGCGCGGACGAGGCGCTGCTGGGGCTGGCGTGGGACCTGGGGCTGGATGGGGAAGCGCTGAAGTAGATCCACGCCATGCGTGGATGAAATGGCAGCGGCCACCCACCATTTCAGATTTGTTGCATGGTCTGAATCACCGGCTCCGGGCACACTCATCGCTCTCCCTCCTTGACAGCGTCATGGCATTCAATCCGGAAGAAGCGCAAGAAGCCTTCGAACAGTTTCTGATCATCATGGACGATCAGATTGAATGGCTGATCGAGCAGGCGCAGCAGCGCGGCGTCGACCTAGACGGTAGCCTGGAGAGCCTTGATCGCCTCGAAACCCTGTACACGTTGATGGCCGCAACGTTATCGAAGGACGAGCAGGCTGCCTTGAGAGTTGTGTTTGCACGATATCTTGGGGAAACCGTGTGTCAGCATCACGGCGGCAAATGGACTCTCCCACTGGATGATCCCAAGGACATCAGTTTCAACATGCCGGTTATCGTGGGGCATTCATCCTGCCCGTGGCTGGAGTTCAATCCCATCCACACGATGCGAGCCTATTCACTTCGGCCCAAGCCCGGAATGATCCAAAGCGTCGTTGCGCACAGTGTTGCTCCACGGATTCTGGATCTTAGCGATCTGGTGGAAGAGGACTAACGCCAAGAGGCTGCTTGAGTCGCTGGGCGGCCCCACCCGCATGGTGGCTCGGACCGCCTGCCATCCACGCATGGCGTGGATCTACTGTCCGGGCAGTGGCATGATCCACCGATCCCGATCATGGAAGACCGATGGCCATCGCCCTGATCGCACTCCTGCTGATCGAGACCGTCCTTCTGATGGCCTGGGTGGCCGGTTATTTCAGCTGGGGCATCACCGTGTTCAACGAACGCATCGCGGCGTCACCGGCCATGCAGGCCCGGCTCTCGCTGGGCAGCCTGGAACGTGACCTGCCGCGGGACAAGTGGCTGCGACTGGCCTTCCATGCGCTGCCTGACGGCAGCATGGCGTTCCGCGAGAGCTTCGCGCCGAGCTTCGGCCTGCGCTACTTCCCCGTGATGCGCGGTCGCATCGTACTCAACACGCGACGGCACGAGGTGCGGGTGATCGGACTGTGTAGCTGGTTCGTGGCCATCCTGTCGCTGTTGCTGTCGCCGCTGGTGGTGATGCGCCCGATGGTGGCGCCCATGCTGCTGGTGCTGCCGCTGTTCCTGGCCAGCCATCTGGTCCAGAAGCGGCGCTATGCGGCCATCGTCGAAGCGCTGCGCATGCAGTTGAAGTCGGAGTTTCCAAGGTAGATCCACGCCGTGCGTGGATGATCGCGCGTCCAGGCATCAGTGCCGACCAACGGTCGGCACCCACCAAAGCGGATTGCGGTAGACCCACGCCATGCGAGGATAGACACAGCAGCCAAGGTCAGTTCCAACCAGTGCAGCTGATCAGCGCACCAGCACTGCTTCGCCGCTGGCGTCGGTACGCAGCGAAACCGGCTGTGGCTGGCGCAGCCATTGCGCCAGGTCACGCGGGCTGAGCGGGCGCGAGTACAGGTAGCCCTGGATCTCGTCGCAGCCCTGGCGGCGCAACATGTCTTCTTCCTGGTGCGTTTCCACGCCCTCGGCCACCACCTTCATGCCCAACGCGTGACCCAGGTGCACGATGGCCTGGGTTACTTCGGCCGTGCCCGAATCGTGCAGCATGCCCTGCACGAAACTGCGGTCGATCTTCAGGCGGCCCACCGGGAAGCGGTTGAGATAATTGAGGTTGGAGAAGCCGGTGCCGAAGTCATCCACCGCCAGCGGCACGCCGTGCCGTTCCAGCACATCGAAACAGTGGCGCAGGATGTCGGTGTCACGGATCAGTGCCGACTCGGTCAGTTCCAGTTCCAGCCGCTGCGGTGGCCAACCATGGGCGTGGCAGATCTCGATTACGCGCTCGGCGAAACCACGGTCACGCAGCTGCACCGCGGAGACATTCACCGCGATGCGGTCGAAGCGCAGGCCGGCGCGGTCCCAGGCGGTGGCCTGGCGGCAGGCTTCATTCAGTACCCAGTCGCCGATGCGCACGATCTCACCGCACTTCTCGGCAATCGGAATGAACTCGGCCGGGCTGCAGTAGCCGATCCCGGGCCGGTGCCAGCGCAGCAGCGCCTCGATTGCAGGTGGCTCGCCGTGGTGGGTATGTAGCAGCGGCTGGTAGGCCAGGCTGAACTCTTCGCGCTCGATGGCGCCGTGCAGGGCGTGCTCAAGCTCCAGCTTGCGCTGGATGCGGGCCAGCGCGTCCTGACTGTAGTACTGGTAGGTATTGCGCCCGGCTTCCTTGGCCGCGTACATCGCGGCGTCGGCAGCACGCAGCAGGGAATCAAAGTCGGTCTGCGCATCGCCCAGCATCGCGATGCCGACGCTGGCGCCGACCTTCAACGTGGTCTCGCCACGGCGCAGCGGCTCGGCCAACGAGGCGATCAGCTTGCGCGCCACGTGGCCGGCGTCTTCCGGCTCGGCCAGGTCGCGCAGCACCACGATGAACTCGTCGCCACTGAAGCGGCCGAACAGGTCGTTGTTGCGCAGGTTCTGGTGCAGGCGGGTGGCCGCCGCCTTCAGCAGCGCATCGCCGGTGGCGTGGCCGAAGCTGTCGTTGATGGTCTTGAAACCGTCCAGATCGATGAACAGCATCGCCAGCGAGGTGCCACGGTCGCGCGCTTCCTCGATGGCTTCTGCCGTCTGTTCGCCGAGCAGCACGCGATTGGGCAGGCCGGTGAGCAGATCGTAGTGGGCCAGCAGCTCGATGCGCTCGTTGGCCTCGCGCTCGCGGGTGATGTCACGGAACAGCACCACGAAGCGCGGCGGCAGGCCATCACGGCGGTCCAGCTCGATCAGCACCTGCACCCACACGCGCAGGCCGGACTGACGGTAGAAGCACAGGTCCAGCTGTTCGGGTAGTCCCCCGCCGGCAATGCGGACCAATGCGGCGTCGAAGGCATTGCGCGAATCTTCGGTGTACAGCGCCAGCGCCTGGTCGAGGGTGATCGGCTCCTTGCGCAGGCCGTGGATGCGGTAGCACTCCTCGGTCCACTGCATGTGCCGGGTCTGCACCTCGATCTCGCAGCCACCGATGCGACCCAGCGCGGAAACACGGTTGAGCAGTTCGGTGCGCCAGCGGATCAGTGCATCGGTCTGGTGCTGCTCGGTGATGTTCTGCACCTGGCCGAGCAGGCGCTTGGGCTGGCCATCCATGTCCAGCAGCGGCTGCATCCACAGCCGCAGGTGCTGCGACGGTTCGTGGCCGCGGGTCAGTTCCAGTTCGATGTTGGCGGCCCGGCCATCACGCCACAGACGCCGCCATGCTGCGCGCAATGCACCCCGCGAGCGCGGATGCAGCTGCTTCAGCCAGCGGCGCTGGCCGGGCGCGCTGCCCTGCTCCAGCGCCAGCATCGAGCGCAGCTCCGGCGACCACCAGAAATGACCGCTGTTGGGGTCGAACGACCAGCTGCCCATGCTGGCGATGCGCTGGGCCTCGCTCAGGTGCAGCTGCTGTTCCTGAAGCAGCCCTTCCAGCTGCTTCTGTTGTTCGATATCGGTATGCGTGCCGACCATGCGCAGCGGCTGGCCATCGGCGGTGCGCGCGACCACGCGCCCGCGGTCCAGTACCCAACGCCACTGGCCATCGGCCTGGCGGAAGCGGAACTGTGCGCTGTACTGCTCGCTCAAGCCACGCAGATGCTCGTCCAGTGCGACCCGCACCTGGGCGATATCCTCGCTGTGCACGCGGGCCAGGATCTCGGTGGCGGTTTCGTCACCCAGCGCCGGGGTGCGCACCACACGGTCGCTGGGAATGTCCCAGTCCCACAGGCTGTGCCCGGCACTGTCCAGCGCCAGCTCCCAGCGCCCACCGCCGCCAAGCGGCACCGGTTCGGGAATGCTCAGCGTGAAGGCCAGCAGATTGCCGGCGCCATCGTGCACGGCCCGCAGGTGGCCGTCGTAGTGCCCGTGCGGGCCACCCGGCAGCGTGCAGGCCACGATGCCGCCATCGGCGGCCATCAGGCGCAGATCTTCCAGCATCGGCGCATACGCAGCCACGGTAGCCGGCAAGCCGTGCTCGCGCGCAGCCGGATTGGCCGCCAGCGGGCGGCCCGTGCGGTCGACGATGACCAGCGCCGACGCAAGCGGGTGCTGCAGCAGGCTGGCGATGATCCCTTGGTCCACGCGATCTTGCTCCGGATGACACGCCCGTCAGCGGGGCACGCAGTGGTTAACGGCGCCTGCGGCGGATAATTGAGTGGTCTGGGCGCACCTGCGCGGTAAGATGGCCGGCGCCCCTTTCTTCCGCCCTGTCCATGCCCGCAGAACCGACCGGCAACGCCCCAGTTCCCGACCCGCGGATGTCGCAGGCGCTGAGCCGCGACCGGCGCCGGGTGGTGCTGAGCTACCTGGCGATGGCGCTGGCCTGGATGATCTCCACCGACAGTGCGGTGCAGGCACTGGTGCCTGACCCGCAGCAGGCGGCCTTGTGGCAGGGCCTGAAGGGCTCGTTCTTCGCCCTTGCCAGTGCGGGCCTGCTGTATCTGCTGCTGCGCCCGCTGGCCGAGCACGTGCTGCACACCCATGCACGCCAGCAGGCCTCGGAGCTGCGCCTGCGGCAGATGTTCGAAGGCAACCCCGGCCCGATCCTGGTCTATAACCTCGATACGCTGGCGATCCTCGATGCCAATCCGGCGGCCTGCACCGCCTTCGGCTGGGACCGTGACGAACTGCTGGAGCAGACCATCGACGCGTTGTGGCCGCCAGGCCAGGACCAGGCACTGCAGACCAAGCTGGAGGCGATCCGCGAGGCACCGGAGGAACTGTGCATCCTGCGTACCCAGCTGCAGCTGCGTGACGGCTCGCTGCGGCAGATGGAGCTGCGCTCCAACGCCATCAGCTACGACGGCCACAACGCCCGCTTGTTGATTGCCATCGACCGCACTGCGGAGGATCTGGCGCAACTGCGCCGCGACCAGGCGCTGGCCCGGGTGGAAGAAGCCCACGAGCTGGCCCGCATCGGCGCCTGGGAGCTGGACCCGTCCACCGGGCTCGGCCGTTATTCCAACCAGGTCTACCGCCTGCTGGGCCGCCGCCCGCCCGAGGCCCGGCGCTGGCATCGCTTCGACGAACTGCTGGTGCCGGCCGATCCGGCCACCGCTACCCAGACCGAACAGCTGCTGGCCGAACTCTGCTCCGGCGATCCCGTGCACGTGGACGTGCTGCTGCCGCTGTTGTCGATGGATGGCCGCGCCTTGATGGTGCATCTGCGTGCTGCCAGCGGCATCGACGAGGCCGGCCGCAATCGCGTGCTGGGCACGCTGCAGGACGTGACCGAGCGCGAGCAGTCGCGACGCCTGCTGCGCGAGCGTGAGGAGCAGTTCCGCGAGCTGGTACGGGTACTGCCCGATGGCGTGGTGATCCTCTCCGAAGAACACGTGTTGTACGCCAATGCCTGGGCCGCCAGCCTGTTCGGCTATGGCAGCCACACCCTGCTGGGCGAGCCGCTGTCGGCACTGGTGGACAACGCCGATCTGTCCCGCGTGCGTAGCCAGCTGCGTGCAGGCCAGCCCCATCTGGGGCCCGGTCACAGCAGCGTGGTGGCGATGCAGCGCGCTGATGGCCGCAGCTTCCATGCCGGCCTGGCGGTAGGTGAAGTGCGTTATGGCGGACGCGACTGCAAGTTGCTGATCGTGCGCGACCTGAGCGATTCCGAGCGCACCCGCAGTGCGTTGGAAACCAGCAACCGTGAACTGCAGGCGATGGCCGGCCGGCTGTTCTCGCTGCAGGAGGATGAACGCCGCGCGATCTCGCGCGATCTGCACGACGACATCGGCCAGGCGATCACGGCGATCAAGTTGTCCGCCTACGCAGCACAGGACGAAGATGATCCGCAGCGCCGCGCCGAGGATCTGGCACAGATCGTCAGTCTGGCCGATACCACGGTGGCCAAGCTGCGCGACATCTCTACCCTGCTGCGCCCGCCGCAGCTCGACGCGCTGGGCCTGGAAGCAGCCTTGAGCTGGCAGGCACGGGTACTGTTCCGTTCGTCGCCGGTGGAACTGCTGGCCGAGATCGAGCCCCTGCCGCACCGTCCCGACAACAGCATCGAGCAGGCCTGCTTCCGTATCGCGCAGGAAAGCCTGACCAACGTATTGCGCCACGCCCGTGCCAGCCAGGTGCAGCTGCAGCTGCGCGATGTCGGCCAGCGCGGCCTGCACCTGCAGATCCGCGACGACGGCGAGGGTTTCGACCCCGATGGTCCGCGCGGGCTGGGCCTGATCGTGATGCGTGAGCGCGCGCAGAGCGTCGGTGGCCACGTGCGGATCGAATCCGCGCACGGCGAAGGCACGCTGATCGACGTCCACCTCCCCTACCAGGCGGCCAGCATGGCCGCCGTTGAGTCACCGGAATACTGAGCCTATGTGGAATCCCAACCAGCCCCCGGTCAGCATCGATGATGCGCCTGACCGCCTAGGCGCCGGCAACCCCGAGCTGCAGGTAATGGTCGCCGAGGCGGCCTCGGGCGGCACCGCACTGATGCTGATGCATGTCGACATCGACCACTTCGCCTCGGTCAACGAAAACATGAGCGCCGAGGTGGGTGACCAGGCCCTGGTGCTGGTGGCGCAGCGGTTGCAGTCCTACCTGCGCGGGCGCGGCAAGCTGTGGCGCCACGGCAGCGATGAGTTCCTGATCGCCGTGCCACGCACCGCCGACGTGCCGCTGCCGGAGGACTTTGCCGAGGAGATCCGGCAGCAGATGGAGCTGCCACTATCGGTGCTGCCGTACACGTTGTTCATGACCGGCAAGCTGGGCGTGAGCCTGTGCCCGGACCATGCCAGCAGCACCTCGCGCCTGCTCGATCATGCCGAGGATGCGCTGTACCAGGCGGCCCGCGAAGGCGGCAACGCGGTGCGCATCCACGCCGTGGACACGCCGCCGAGCGCGCACAGCGAGAGCATCATCGCCCGCCAGATCGTGGACGCCATTCCCAATGGCGAGCTGAAACTGCGTTACCAGCCGCTGGTCAGCGCCCGCGATGGCCACGTGGTCGGCATGGAGGCGCTGCTGCGCTGGCAGTCGCCGACGCTGGGCATGCTGGTGCCGGAGCGCTTCATGCGCACCGCCGAACGGCTGGGCATCATCGTGCAGATCGGCACCTGGGTGCTGGAGGGCGCGCTGAAGCAGGCCCGCCTGTGGCGCGACCAGGGCTTCGACGACTTCACCATCGCCGTGAACGTCTCCACCCTGCAGTTGCTGCGGCCCAACTTCTTCGCAGAAGTCATGGGCCTGATCCAGGCGGCGGGCGTGCCGGCGCAGATGCTGACGCTGGAGATCAACGAAAGCGCGCTGACCAACAACGTCAACTTCGTGCACGAGACGCTGGCCAACCTGCGCAACGAAGGCATCAGCCTGAGCCTGGACAATTTCGGCACCGGCGATTCCAGCCTGAGTGCGCTGGTGCGCTACCCGGTGGACAAGCTGAAGATCGACCGCAGCTTCATCAAGAGTGCGCCGGCCGGTAACCGCGAAGCGGCCATCGCCCGCGCGATCATCGCCATGGGCCACCAGCTGGGCATGACCGTGATCGCCAACGGCGTGGAATCGCAGGCGCAACTGGGCTTCCTGCGCCGCAACGACTGCGACGTTTTCCAGGGCTACCTGTTCGGCGAACCGATGTCGGCCGATGCCGCCGGCATGACCCTGCGCCGCCGCTACCTGCGCCCGGAGGCCTTTGCCGAGACCCGTCCCGACCGCACGCTGCTGTTGCTGGACGACGAGGAGAACGTGCTGCGCTCGCTGGTGCGCCTGTTCCGTCGCGATGGCTACCGCATCCTGGCGGCCGGCAACGTGCGCGATGCGTTCGACCTGCTGGCGATCAACGACGTGCAGGTGATCCTGTCCGACCAGCGCATGAGTGACATGAGCGGCACCGAGTTCCTGGGCCGGGTGAAGATGCTGTACCCGGACACGATCCGCCTGGTGCTGTCCGGTTACACCGATCTGAACACCGTGACCGACGCGATCAACCGCGGTGCGATCTATCGCTTCCTGACCAAGCCGTGGAACGATGACGAGCTGCGCAAGCACATCCACCAGGCGTTCCGCACCTATGAGGAGCAACGCCGCAGCAACGCCGGTCCGGCGCCGGTGGAGAGCGGAGATGGCGGTGAGGATCGTCCGCTGCGGTGACCCACAT
>NZ_JAOCCT010000051.1:0-27816 GCF_029840555.1 Stenotrophomonas sp. GD03877
CGGTCAAGCCTGCTTCCAGCAGGCTTGACCACGAACATAGGATCTCGACTCTACAAAAAAAGCGCCGGGGGATGCCCGGCGCGTTTTCTTACTTGGCTTCAGCCTTGGCCAGCATGTCCTGGACCGAGGCAGTGGTGATCGGGTGGTAGCCCGGCTTGGCCTTTTCGAAGGCCTGCTTGGCCAGCTCCAGCCCCTTCGGGGTCTTCACCAGTTCGGCGTAGATCGGCAGGATCAGCTTGCGACGGCCGACGCGCTCGATGAATGCCGCCGCGCCTTCATTGGCCTGCTCGTAGCCGCTGCGGATCGCCAGCGGGTACCAGCGCATGGCGATCTCGCCATTCGGGGTGCCGGTGAAGTGGAAGGCCTTGTCCAGCGTGGCCAGCTTGTCCAGCGGCTGGGTGGCGCCCAGACCATCGATGAAGCGCACCCATTCCTGCGTGCTCCAGTCGGCGATGACCTGGCTGCTCGGCACGGTGCCGGCGCTGGCGAAGGCGATGCGCGCCGTATCGACGCTGCTGAAGTTGCGCGACTGCGCCTTGGCGGCGAAGGCCGGAATGCCCGGCTCGTCCAGCCACGCCTTCAGTTCGGCGTCGGTGACCGCCGACGGATTCTTCGGCAGCAGGTTCTTCTTCAGGTACTCGACGAACTGGTCGGTGTTGGCGCTCTGGAAGGCGTGGTCATCGAACCAGCCACGCAGGAACGGATCGAAGGTCTCGCGGCCGAAGCGCTGCTCCAGGAATTCCAGGAACCACGAACCCTTGACGTAGGCGACCTGGCTGAGGGCTTCGTCGGGGTCACGTTCGTTCAGCGGCGGCAGCGCCAACGCCTGGTCGGCCGGGCTCATGTCCTTCACTTCGGCCAGCAGGTCGGTCTGGTCGATCTGCTTCTCCATCTCGGCCATCTCCTTGCCGTACAGGGCTTCGGTGATGCGGCCCTGGACGTAAGTGGTGAAGCCTTCATTGAGCCAGATGTCCTTCCAGCTGGCGTTGGTCACCAGGTTGCCCGACCAGCTGTGCGCCAGTTCGTGGGCGACCAGCGAGACCAGCGACTTGTCACCGACGATCACGGTCGGGGTGGCGAAGGTCAGGCGCGGGTTTTCCATGCCACCGAACGGGAACGACGGCGGCAGCACCAGCATGTCGTAGCGGCCCCAACGGTATTCGCCGTACAGCTTCTCGGCGGCACCGATCATCTTCTCGGTGTCTTCGAATTCCTTGGCG
Source organism: Stenotrophomonas sp. GD03877 (assembly GCF_029840555.1). Taxonomy (NCBI): domain Bacteria; kingdom Pseudomonadati; phylum Pseudomonadota; class Gammaproteobacteria; order Lysobacterales; family Lysobacteraceae; genus Stenotrophomonas; species Stenotrophomonas sp. GD03877. Next base: position 1,221 of record NZ_JAOCCT010000051.1, read on the forward strand.
GCCTTGTTGACCATGGTCGGCTCGGCCCAGACGCCGGAGCGGCCGGAGATCGGCTCGAACACCAGGTCACCGGCGGCGATGGCCAGCAGGTAGGACGGAATCGGCTGCGGCATCTTGAAGGTGTAGTCACCGTCACGCGCGGCCTTCGGATCGTTGTCGGCGCTCATCAGCACCATCACGTCCGGGCGCGAGACCACGTGCGCGCTGTAGGTGAAGCGCACGCTGGGGGTGTCCTGCAGCGGCACCCAGGAACGGGCATGGATGGCCTGCGACTGGCTGAACATGAAGGGCAGCTTCTTGCCTTCGGTCATCGACGGCGCCAGCCACTGCAGGCCCGAGGCGGTCGGTGCGGTGTGGTAGGTCACTTCCACCTTGGCCGGCTGTTCCGGGGCCTCGATGGTCAGCTTGCTGCCGAACACCTTGTCAGCGGCGGCCAGCTCGAACTTCAGCGGGCTGCGCGCGCCATCGGCGCCGACGGCCTCGACCTTGGACACGGTCAGCTCACGGGTGTCGAGCACCAGCTGCTTGGCGTCCTTCTGCTTCCATTCCAGGGTATAGGTGGCGGTGCCGCCGATCTGCTTCTGGTCGAAGTCCAGCTTCAGATCCAGCGCGATGTCCTTGATGACGACCTTGTCCGGCTCGGCGTACGAGCTTTCGTCGTGGCTGCGGTTCTCGGCGTTCACGGGGGCGGCGGGGGCCTTTTCGGCAGTCGGGGCAGCGGCGGGCGCGGCCGCCTCCTGGGAGCAGCCGGCGGCCAGGGCCACGGCCAGCGGAAGGAGCATCAGCGGATTACGCATGAATCGGGACCGTTACGGGGATCAAACCCCAATGGTACCTCCCTCCGGCCCGGCAGGCGTTGCGCGGTGCGGGGTAATGCGGCCAAGGCCGATCCTGCGGCTGCGCCCCTGGTAGGTGCCAACCTTGGTTGGCACGAATCTTTCATCGCATGTGGCAGGCCCGTGCCGACCAAGGTCGGCACCTACCAGAGCGGATGACCGCAGCGGCCGAGTGCCAACCAAGGTTGGCACCCACCAGGGCAAGGCTTACAGCTTGTAGCCGGAGTGGATCGAAACGATGCCGCCGGTCAGGTTCTTGTAGTGGCAGCGCTCGAAACCGGCCTGCCCCATCATCGCCTTCAGTTCATCCTGCGGCGGGTGCTTGCGGATGCTTTCGGCCAGGTACTGGTAGCTGTCCGAATCATTGGCGAACAACTTGCCCAGCTTGGGCAGGATCTTGAACGAGTGGAAGTCGTAGATCGGCTTGAACCAGTCCGCAGTGACTTCGGAGAACTCCAGCACGCGGGCCTGGCCGCCCACCTTCAGCACGCGGTACATCTCGCGCAGGCCGGCGTCCTTGTCGGTCACGTTGCGCAGGCCGAAGGCAATGGTGACCAGGTCGAAGCTGTTGTCCGGGAACGGCAGGGCTTCAGCGTTGCACTGCACGTAGTCCAGGCCGAGCACCAGGCCGCGGTTGGTCAGGCGGTCACGGCCGACCGACAGCATGCCGGCGTTGATGTCGCCCAGCACCACCGAGCCCTCGGCGCCAACGCGCTCCTTCAGCAGGGCGGCGATGTCGCCGGTGCCGCCCGCCAGGTCGAGCACGCGGTCGCCCGGCTTCACCTGCGCGGTCGCCACGTAGTAGCGCTTCCACGCCCGGTGCACGCCCAGGCTCATCAGGTCGTTCATCAGGTCGTAGTTGCGCGCGACCGAGGTGAACACCTGGCCGACCAGCTTCTGCTTGTCCTTGGCGGCGACGTCGCGGAACCCGAAATGGGTGGTACCGGCTTTGTAGGGGGATTCGCTCATGGCCCCGATTATCGCACCGCCGGGGGCCAGCGGCACCCCCTGCCCGTATCATGGCGGGCCACGACTTACCGGAGCCCCGCATGATCACCACGCCCGACTACCAGGCCCTGCTGCAGACCGCCATCGCCGAAGCCCGCCAGGGCCTGGCCGAAGGTGGCGTGCCGATCGGCGCGGCGCTGTACCACAACGACGGCCGCCTGCTCGGCTGCGGCCATAACCGCCGCGTCCAGGAAGGCGATCCGTCGGTGCATGGCGAAACCGATGCGTTCCGCAAGGCCGGCCGCCAGCGCCGCTACCAGGACACCATCATGGTCACCACCCTGGCTCCGTGCTGGTACTGCTCGGGGCTGGTGCGCCAGTTCAACATCGGCACCGTGGTGGTGGGCGAATCGCGCACCTTCCAGGGCGGCATCGACTGGCTGCGGGAAAACGGCGTCAACGTGATCGACCTGGACAGCCAGGAATGCGTGGACCTGCTGGGCGGCTTCATTGCGCAGCACCCGGAGATCTGGAACGAAGACATCGGTGAATGATCACCGTGCAGTGTCCTGTTGAACCCGCTTAATGAACGCTTCAGTGCCGGCACGCCCCAGTGCCGGCAGCGTTTGCGGCCATTGCCGTGAACCCGTGCACAGTCAGCTACGCAACGTGCACACGCTGCGGTAACACCCCACCCGGCCGCCGCGCCTAGGGTGGGGTTACCGGGACTCCTTTCCCCGGCGGAGCCAGCCATGTGCGCGCACGCCGTACGCCCCACGCCCGACCCGATCCTCGACGCCATCCGCAAGCGCCTGCAGCAGCAGTACGCGCTGCACCAGCGTGGCGCGCTGTTCTGGACCGCCTACCAGAGCCTGCAGCTGGAACTGGTACGCGGCCACCCGCTCGACCATGAGCGCCTGTGCAATGCGATGGCCGACATGGCCGAAGACCTCGGCGCGGTCGAGCATGCGCAGTTGATAGGCAATCGCAACGCCAGCTGCACATCGCGCTGACGCGGCATCCACTGCCTCATCGGCCACACTCGGATGAACCCCCACTCCCTTTCCACTCAACCGAACTGGATTGTCATGCACGCCGAAGTCCCCACCATTCCCCCGGTCATCAACGTTGACGCCGAGCTTGACCACTGGCGCCGCCAGCATGCCGATGGCGCACTACCGCACAACTCGTTCGGCTCCTACGTACCGTGGATCAAGTTCGCCTGCGATTCGCTGATCACCCAGCCGCGCGCCAGCAATGCGCAGCGCGACGAGATGTTCCAGACCCAGTACGCCCTGCAGATCATGCCGCGCCTGAGCGAAGCCCAGGCCCGCGAGTTCGTTGATCGTTGCTGGCAGCACGTCTACCAGACCAGTCCGGTGCGCCTGCAGGACGCGCCACGCCTGCGCGCCTGATCTACACCTGGGCGGCTGCACGGCCCCTGCACGAGCCACTGCCGATCATCCTCGTCACCCGAGTGGGACGACGACGATGAAAGCACGCAACCTGTTCAATACGATCGCCAAGAAGGCCGCGGCCGCCACCGGCTCGCCGTGGACCTTCCTGGCAGCGGTGGCGATCGTGGTGATCTGGGGCATCAGTGGCCCGGTATTCGGTTTCAACGACACCTGGCAGCTGGTGATCAACACCGGCACCACCATCATCACCTTCCTCATGGTGTTCCTGATCCAGCACACGCAGAACGCGGATACCGCCGCGATGCAGATCAAGCTGGACGAGCTGATCCGGGCGACGGCCGAAGCCAACAACGAACTGTTGGATCTGGAAGAACTGGACGAAGAGCGGCTGGAAGAGATCCGTCGCGAGTACGAGCAGATGGCACGCGAAGCCGGCGACGCGCTGGCGCGGGTGCGCGCCTGCCATGCAGCGCGGCGCGACGATGAAGCGGTGTAGCAGGTCCGGAAATGACAATGCCGGCCAGCGGCCGGCACTACCATCGATCATCAAGGCAGGTGCCAACCTTCGTTGGCACAGGGCCAGCCACCAGCGCTGACGCATCCGTGCCAACCAAGGTTGGCACCTACCGGAAGCGCGGACTACCCGCGCTCGTGCCAGCCGCCACCCAGCACCTTGTACAGGGTGATGCGGTTGGCCTGTTGCGCCAGCTGGGCCTGCAGCTGGGTCTGCTGCGCGTTGTAGGCGGTACGCCGCGCATCAAGCAGGGTGACGAAGCTGTCCAGCCCCGCGTCGTAGCGGGCCTGCGACAGACGGTTGGCCTGTTCGGCCGCATCCACCAGGCGCTGCTGTGAACTCACCTGCTCATCCAGGCTGACGTTCAATGCCAGCGCATCGGCGGTTTCGCGGAAGCCCACCTGGATCGACTTCTCGTATTGCGCCAGTGCGATATCACGATCAGCGTTGGCGATGGCCAGGTTGGCGCGCAGCTTGCCACCCTGGAAGATCGGCAGGGTGATCTTCGGCAGGAAACTCCACACGCGGGTGCCACTGTCGAACAGGTTGGACAGTTCGTTCGAACCACTGCCGATGCTGCCGGTCAACGAGATGCTCGGGAAGAACGCTGCGCGTGCCGCACCGATGTTGGCGTTTGCGGCCAGCAGCTGGTGTTCGGCGGCCATGATGTCCGGACGCTGCAGCAGCACGTCGCTGGGCAGGCCAGCCGGCGGCGGTGCCAGAGCAAGCAGCTGCGGTTCGATGCTGTCCGGCAGCAGTGTCGGATCCAGCTGGCCACCGGCCAGCAGCGCCAGCGCATTGCGGTCCTGAGCCAGCTGGCCACGCAGGCGTGCAGCATCCGTACGTGCGGTCTCGACCAGGGTCCGGGTCTGGGTCAGCTCCAGCGCCGAACTGCCACCGCGCTCGTGGCGGGCCTCGGCCAGGCGCAGCGAATCCTCGTAGGTCTTCAGCGTGGCATCGGCGATCTTCAGCCGCTGCGCGTCGGCACCGTAGGTCAGCCACGCAGTCGCGGTCTCGGCCACCAGGCTCAGCTGCGCGTTACGGCGGTTGGCGGCCACGGCGAAGTACTGTTGCAGTGCCGCTTCGCTGAGGTTGCGCACTCGGCCGAACAGGTCCAGCTCGAATTCGGCCACGCCGACACCGGCGGTGAACTGCTCGGTGACGCCCGCGTCGGTGCCTCGGCGATCCATCTGGCCGGTGACAGCCACGCCGGGCACGCGGTCGGCACGTTGCACGCGGTACTGGCCGCGCGCGCGTTCAACGTTGAGTACGGCCACGCGCAGGTCGCGGTTGTTCTGCAGCGACTGGTCGATCACCTGCTGCAGGCGCACATCGGTGAAGAAGTCGCGCCAGCCGACGGCGGCGACATCGGCCACCTCGCCCTGCGCGGCCTCGGCCGGCCACTGCGCCGGAATCGCCGGAGCGACAGCGGTGTTCTTCGGCACCAGAGTGGAGCAGCCAGCGAGCGTGAGCACGCCGGCAATGGAAAGGAACAGGGATGCACTTTTCATGGGAATGACTTCCATCGGTACTGCCGGATGGCAGGAGGTAGTGCCGGCCAGCGGCCGGCACTACCGTTTCGCTTACGTCGCAGATTTGCGCTTGAACACGCGCTGCACCACCACGAAGAACAGCGGCACGAAGAACACGCCGAGCACGGTGCCGACGATCATGCCGCCGAGCACGCCGGTGCCGATCGCCTGCTTTGCACCAGAACCGGCACCGGTGGAGACCGCCAGCGGTACCACGCCCATGCCGAAGGCCAGCGAGGTCATCACGATCGGACGCAAGCGGTCGCGCACGGCATGCATGATCGACTCGATCAAGCTGGCGCCCTTCTCCAGGTTCTCCTTGGCGAACTCGACGATCAGGATCGCGTTCTTGCTGGTCAGGCCCACCGTGGTCAGCATCGCCACCTGGAAGTAGATGTCGCGCTCCAGGCCCTTGAAGGTGTTGGCCAGCACCGCGCCGAGGATGCCCAGCGGGGCCGCCAGCAGCACCGCCGTCGGCACGCTCCAGCTTTCGTACATCGCGGCCAGGCACAGGAACACGATCATCAGCGACAGCGTGTACAGCAGCGGCGTCTGCGAGCCGGCCTGACGTTCCTGGTAGGACATCGCCGTCCACTCGATGCCGAAGCCCGCCGGCAGCTGCTTGGCCAACTGTTCGATCTCGGCCATGGCGTCACCGGAGGCGACACCCGGGGCCGGTTCACCCTGGATTTCCATCGCCGACACACCGTTGTAGCGCTCAAGACGCGGCGAACCGTAGTCCCAGTGCTTGGTGGCGAACGCGCTGAACGGCACCATCTCGCCCTTGTCGTTCTTCACGGACCAGAGATCGAAGTCCTCCGGCACCATGCGGAACGGCTGGTCGGCCTGCACGAACACACGCTTGACGCGGCCACGATCGACGAAGTCGTCGATGTACGAGCTGCCCCATGCGGCGGCCAGCGTGCCGTTGACCTGGTCGATCGACAGCCCCAGCGAAGTCGCCTTGGCCGCATCGATGTCGATGCGGAACTGCGGCGTGTCTTCCTGGCCGTTCGGGCGCACGTTGGCCAGTTTCTTGCTGCCGGCGGCGAGGCCGAGCAGCTGGTTGCGCGCGGCCACCAGTGCCTCGTGGCCCTGGCCGCTGTTGTCCTTCAGGAAGAAGGTGTAACCCGAAGCGGTACCCAGTTCCGGAATGGCCGGCGGCGGGAAGGCGAAGATGAAGGCATCCTTGATCTGGCCCAGTGCCGCCATCGCGCGACCGGTGATCGGCATCACGCCATTGTTGGCGTCACGCTCGCTCCAGTCCTTCAGCTTGACGAACGCCATGCCCGCGTTCTGGCCCATGCCGGCGAAGCTGAAGCCCTGCACCGAGAACACCGAGTCCACCCCATCCTTCTCGTTCTGCAGGAAGTGGTTTTCCAGTGCCGCGATCGATTCCAGCGTACGTTCCTGGGTGGCACCGACCGGTGCCTGCACCAGCGCCATCAGCACGCCCTGGTCTTCGTTGGGCAGGAACGAGCTGGGCAGGCGCACGAACAACACGCCCATCAGCACGAACAGTGCCGCCACGATGCCCATGAAGCGCCACGGACGATGGATGATGCCGCGCACGCCGCGCTGGTAGCTTTCGCTGGTGCGGTCGAAGCCGCGGTTGAAGCCATTGAAGAAGCGACCGGCCAGGCCGCGATGGGCGACGTGGTGCTCGCCCTTCTTCAGCGGCTTGAGCATGGTCGCGCACAGCGCCGGGGTCAGCACGATCGCGACCAGCACCGACAGTGCCATCGCCGAAACGATCGTGGCCGAGAACTGGCGATAGATCACGCCGGTGGAGCCGCTCATGAAGGCCATCGGCACGAACACCGCCGACAGCACCAGGCCGATGCCGACCAGCGCGCCGGTGATCTGGCCCATCGACTTGCGGGTGGCCTCCAGCGGCGACAGTCCTTCCTCGGACATGATGCGCTCGACGTTCTCCACCACCACGATGGCATCATCCACCAGCAGGCCGATCGCCAGCACCATCGCGAACATGGTCAGCATGTTCACCGAGAAGCCCAGCATCGCCAGCACGCCGAAGGTACCCAGCAGCACCACCGGCACGGCGATGGTCGGGATCAGGGTGGCGCGGAAGTTCTGCAGGAACAGGTACATCACCACGAACACCAGCACGATCGCTTCGATCAGGGTCTGCACCACGCCCTTGATCGACACACGCACGAACGGGGTCGTGTCGTACGGGATCTCGGCCTTCAGGCCGGCCGGGAAGAAGCTCTTCATGTCCTGCAGCGCGGCATCCACGCCGGCGGCTGTATCCAGCGCGTTGGCGCCGGTGGCCAGGGTGACCGCCAAGCCGCTGGCCGGCTGGCCGTTGTAGCGGGTGACGAAGTCGTACGATTCCGCACCCAGCTCGACGCGGGCGACATCACCCAGGCGCAGCTCGGCACCGTCCTGCGCACCGCGCACGATGATGTTGCGGAACTGTTCCGGGGTCTGCAGGCGCGACTGCGCGTTGATGGTGGCATTGAGCTGCTGGCCCTTGATCGACGGCGCACCGCCGAGCTGGCCGATGGCGACCTGGGCGTTCTGTGCCTTGATCGCTGCGGTCACTTCGGCAACCGACAGGCCATAGGTATGCAGCTTGTTCGGATCCAGCCAGATACGCATGGCGTACTTGCCACCGAACACCTGGATGTTGCCCACGCCCGGCACGCGGCTCAGACGGTCGACGACATTGGAACCGACGTAGTCGGCGATGTCGTTGGCGTCCATGCTGCCGTTCTCGGACACGAACGCGATGACGTTCAGGAAGCCCGAGCTGGACTTGGCCACGTTGATGCCCTGCCGCTGCACTTCCTGCGGCAGCAGCGGCATCGCCAGCTGCAGCTTGTTCTGCACCTGCACCTGGGCGATGTCCGGGTTGGTGCCGCTCTCGAAGGTCAGGGTGATGGTGGCCTGGCCGTTGGACGAGCTGTTGGAGGAGAAGTAGATCAGGCCATCAAGGCCCTTCATGTTCTGCTCGATGATCTGCGTCACCGAGTCCTCGACCACCTTGGCCGATGCACCCGGGTAGGTGGCGCTGATTTCCACCGCCGGCGGTGCGACGTTGGGGTACATCGAGACCGGCAGCTTGAACAGGGCCAGGCCGCCGGCGAGCATGATGATGATGGCGATCACCCACGCGAAGATGGGTCGATCGATGAAAAAGCGTGCCATGGGGTTCTCCGCTTACTTCGCGTCGCCGGCCGGAGCGGCAGGCTGGGCGGCCGCTGCCGGCTTGGCCGGAGCAGCGCCCTTCTCGGTGGCCTTGACCGGCATGCCGGGGCCGATCTTCTGCAGGCCTTCGACGATGACCTTGTCGCCGGCCTTCAGACCGTCCTCGACCAGCCACTTGTCGCCAACCGTGCGGCTGACCTTGACCGGGCGCACTTCGACCTTGTTGTCCTTGTCGACCACCATCGCGGAGGTGTCACCCTTCGGATCGCGGGCGATGCCGGCCATCGGTACCAGCACCGCATCGCTGCGCACGCCGCCGCCGATCACTGCGCGCACATACATGCCCGGCATCAGCAGGCCGTCCGGGTTGTCCACCTTCACGCGCAGGCCAAAGCTGCCGGTGGCCGGATCGACGCTGACTTCGGAGAACTCCAGCGTGCCCTTGTGCTCGAAGGTGCTGCCGTCTTCCATCAGGATGCTGACCGGCAGCGTCTGGTTGTCCTGCAGGCGGCCGGCGGCCAGTTCGCGGCGCAGCTGCAGCAGCTCGGCCGAGGACTGGGTCAGGTCGACATAGATCGGATCAAGCTGCTGCACGGTGGCCAGCGCATTGGCCTGGCCGGCGTTGACCAGCGCACCCTGGGTGACGCTGGACTTGCCGATGCGGCCGCTGATCGGCGCGGTGATACGGGCGTAGCCGAGGGTGACGTTGGCCGCATCCAGCGATGCCTTGGCGGCACCGACGTCGGCCTCGGCCTGCTTCTGCGCGGCCACGGCGTTTTCCAGATCCTGCTGGCTGACCGCGTCGACCTTGGCCAGCTCGGTGATGCGCTTGGCGCTCAGGCGGGCGGCATTGGCGGTGGCTTCGGCGCGGGCCAGCTGGGCGCGGGCGTTGTTGGCCTGGGCGCGGTAGCTGGCGTCGTCGAGCTGGTACAGCGGCTCGCCGGCCTTGACCATGCCACCTTCGGTGAACAGGCGCTTGGCGACGATGCCATTGACCTGCGGGCGCACTTCGGCGACCAGGAAGGCATTGGTACGGCCCGGCAGTTCGCGGGTCAGGCCCACGGTCTCGGACTTCAGCGTGACCACGGTGACGTCACCGGGGCCCTGTTCGGGGGCCTGGGGTTGGCCGCCGCAGGCAGCCACGGTCGCGGCGATGGCCAGCGACAGCGCGATGGGTCGGATTCGGCTCAGCAACATGACGGAAAGGCTCTCAGGGGAAGGAATCTCAAAACGCGCTGATACAGGCCGAAAGCGCCAGCAGGCAACGCTCACCGGCGGGGAGAAGCAGCCGGCAACGGCCTGCCACGCACACGGTGGGAATGATGGGACGGAAATATACATACATGCGTGTTTGTTTGTAAACAGGTACAATTCAGCCACGTTTCACCCGCACTCGTACCCATCCATGGCCCGCAAGACCAAAGAGGACACCCAGGCAACCCGGGAAGGCATCCTTGACGCCGCCGAAGCCTGCTTCCATGAACACGGCGTGGCCCGTACCACGCTGGAGATGATCGGTGCCCGCGCCGGCTACACCCGCGGCGCGGTCTACTGGCACTTCAAGAACAAGAGCGAGGTGCTGGCCGCGATCGTCGAACGGGTGCATCTGCCCTTCATGCAGGAACTGGAGCGCACCTCCAGCGACCAGCGCGACACCCCCGTGCACGACCTGCGCGCGGTGATGATCCATTCGTTCATCGAGCTGTCCGAAGATGAGCGCCTGCGCAAGACCATGGAGATCATGCTGCGCAGCGACGCATCGGCAGACACCAGGGTGCTGACCGAACTGCAGCAGGCCGGTTTCCGCGATGCGCTCGACCGGATGGAACGTGCGCTGCGCCGGGCCCGCGATCTGGGCCAGCTGCGCGAGGGTGCCGACCCGAAGATCGCCGCACGCATGCTGCACGCCACCGTGCTGGGCGTGCTGCACGGCGCGATGGTCGAACCGGAACTGATGGACCTCAAGCGCGACGGCATGCTCGCGCTGGACATGACCCTGGCCGCCTACGTGAAGGATGGCGTGTTCGTGCCCGGAACGGTGCCCGAGCCGTTGCCGGAAGCGTGAGCGGCGCTGCCGCCACCGCCGCCGCACCCATCTGAGGACAGACCCATGATCCTGGACAATGTGGTGTGGGGCTTCATCGGCTGCGGCAGTGTCACCGAGAAGAAGAGCGGCCCCGCCCTGGCCAGCACACCCGGCTCACGCGTGGCAGCGGTCATGCGTCGCAATGCGGCGTTGGCCGAGGATTACGCGCGGCGCCATGCCATTCCCCGCTGGTACGCGGACGCCGATGCGCTCATCGCCGATCCGGAAGTGAACGCGATCTACGTTGCAACGCCGCCCTCCACGCACATGCAGTACGCGCTGCAGGCGATCGCCGCGGGCAAGCCGGTCTACATCGAAAAGCCGATGGCGATGGATCACGCGGAATGCGAACGCGTGCTGGAGGCCAGCGCGCGCAGCGGCGTGCCGGTATTCGTGGCCTACTACCGCCGCGCCCTGCCCCGCTTCGCACAGGTGAAGCAGCTGCTGGACAGCGGCGCAATCGGTACGCCGCGCAGCGTGCGCGCCACCCTGCATCGGCCGCATTCGGCGAATGCCGCCTCGCCGGACTTCTGGCGGACCAATCCGGCGATCGCCGGCGGCGGGCTGTTCGTCGATCTGGGCTCGCATACCCTGGATCTGCTCGACCATCTCTTGGGGCCGCTGAGCGATGTGCGTGGCCTGGCCAGTTCGTTGACCGGCGCCTACGCCGCCGAGGACAGCGTCTCGATGTGCTTCCGCACCGGGGCGGGGGCGCACGGCATCTCGCAATGGAGTTTCTGCGCCTTCCGCCGCCAGGATGAGATCGAGATCACCGGCGACCGCGGGCAGCTGCGCTTTGCCACCTTCGAGGACGTTCCGGTGGTTCTGGAGACCGAAGCGGGCGTGCAGGCGTTCGATATCCCGAACCCGCCGTCGGTCCAGCAGCCGTTGATCGCTTCCATCGCGGACGAGCTGCGCGGCAACGGGCGCTCACCGTCGACCGGCATCAGCGCTGCGCGCACCAGCGCAGTGATCGATCAGGTACTGCAGGCCTACCGCGCCCGGCACCCGCACTGACCGCCAACAAAAAGGCCGCCTTTCGGCGGCCCCATGGCTTTGCAGAGTCGGGCATTACAGGATGTAGCGGCTCAGGTCCGGATCCTGCACCAGCTCACCCAGGTGCGCATCGACATAAGCACTGTCGATGGCCAGGGTTTCGCCATCACGGTCCGGTGCCTCGTAGCTGAGCGAATCCAGCAGACGCTCCAGCACGGTATGCAGGCGGCGGGCACCGATGTTCTCCTGGCGCTCGTTCACCTGGAAGGCGATCTCGGCCAGGCGATCAATGGCGTCGGCAGTGAAGCTGACCTTGACGCCCTCGGTGGCCAGCAGCGCTTCGTACTGCTTGGTCAGCGCGGCCTTCGGCTCGGTCAGGATGCGCACGAAATCGTTCTTGCTCAGCGCTCCCAGTTCCACGCGGATCGGGAAACGACCCTGCAGCTCCGGAATCAGGTCGCTGGGCTTGGCCAGGTGGAACGCACCGGAGGCGATGAACAGGATGTGGTCGGTCTTGATCGTGCCGTACTTGGTGGACACGTTGGAGCCTTCCACCAGCGGCAGCAGGTCGCGCTGCACGCCTTCGCGGGAGACATCGCCACCGCCCACGTTATCACCCCGCTTGGCGACCTTGTCGATCTCGTCGATGAAGACGATGCCGTGCTGCTCACAGGCCTCGATCGCCGCCGTGCGGATATCGTCTTCGTTGACCAGCTTGCCGGCCTCTTCTTCCACCAGCAGCGGACGCGCGGCCTTGATGGTCAGCGTGCGCTTGTGCGCCTTGGCGCCGCCGCCCAGATTGGCGAACATCGACTTCAGCTGCTGGCCCATTTCCTCCATGCCCGGCGGGGTCATGATGTCCATGCTCACGTTCGCGGCCAGGTCGAGCTCGATCTCGCGCTCATCCAGCTCACCGTTGCGCAGCATCTTGCGGAACTTGATGCGGGTCTCGTTGTCCTGCGCCGACGGTTCGTTGCGGGCGACTTCCGGATCGAAACCGATGCCACCGCTGCGGCGCGGCAGCAGCGCATCGAGGATACGGTCTTCGGCGCGTTCTTCGGCCTGGGTACGCACGCGCACCTTGGCCTGTTCGCGGTACAGCTTCACGGCAGTATCGGCCAGGTCACGGATGATCTGCTCGACGTCCTTGCCGACGTAGCCGACTTCGGTGAAGCGGGTGGCTTCAACCTTCACGAACGGTGCGTTGGCCAGCGTGGCCAGGCGGCGCGCGATTTCGGTCTTGCCGACGCCGGTCGGGCCGATCATCAGGATGTTCTTCGGCATCACTTCATTGCGCAGCTCCGGCACCAGCTGCATGCGGCGCCAGCGGTTGCGCAGGGCGATGGCCACGGCGCGCTTGGCGTCGTGCTGGCCCACGATGTGCCGGTCCAGTTCCTGCACGATCTCGCGCGGGGTCATGGTGGCGGAGGAAACTTCGATCTTCGACATGGATGTGCTCACGGATTCGTTGTCGGTAGCGCCGGGCCATGCCCGGCGGATCGGGAGGCCTTACAGCTCCTCGACCACCACGTTGCGGTTGGTGTAGATGCAGATGTCGCCGGCAATGCCAATGGCTTCGCTGGCGATGGTGCGCGCATCCAGTTCGGTGTGCGCCATCAGCGCGCGTGCGGCCGACAGTGCATAGGAACCACCGGAACCGATGGCGATGATGCCGTCCTCCGGTTCGATCACATCGCCGGTGCCGCTGATGATCAGCGAGGTTTCCTTGTCGGCCACTGCCAGCAGGGCCTCGAGCTTGCCCAGGCGGCGCTCGGTGCGCCAATCCTTGGCCAGTTCGACCGCAGCGCGCTGCAGCTGGCCGTGCTTTTCCAGCTTGGCCTCGAACAGCTCGAACAGGGTGAAGGCATCGGCGGCGGCACCGGCGAAGCCGGCCAGCACCTGGCCATCACGACCGAGGCGGCGCACCTTGCGCGCGTTGCCCTTCATCACGGTGTGGCCCAGCGTGACCTGGCCGTCGCCGGCAATGGCCACGTGCTCGCCGCGACGGACGCAGACGATGGTGGTGGCGTGGAAAACGTTGGGATTCTGACTGGGGTCCATGCGGCCTCCGATAGCTGTTCCCGGGACATGGGGACAGCGCCGGGTGCGATCAAGCCTGTGCGGATGGCTGCCGTTCAGCGCTTGGCTTGCGATGGCCGATCCGGATTGGGCTCGATGCCCCAGGCGATATACCAGTCTTCGCCCTGCGTCTCGATCGGATGCTGGGTGCGACCGGAGCCATTGCCGCAGGCCAGTGCGTCAGCTGCGCAGTAGCGGTCGCAGCCCCAGCAGATGCGCTCGGGATGCTTCGGATGCAGCGGAATGGGCTTCGCCATGGTGGCGGGTTCCTCGTGGCCTGCGGCCACGATGCGCCGGTAGCGCCCGCCCTGCCCTGATCCAGATCAAGGGCGGGCTATTCAGCCGTGTCGCCCTTGTTGCGGCGCTTCGCGCGTGGATGCGCGGCGTCGTAGACCTTGGCCAGGTGCTGGAAATCGAGGTGGGTGTAGATCTGGGTGGTGGCGATGTCGGCATGGCCAAGCAGCTCCTGCACGCCACGCAGATCGCCGGATGATTCCAGGATATGGCTGGCGAAACTGTGCCGCAGCATGTGCGGGTGCACGTGCTTGAACAGGCCCTGGCGCTGCGCCAGCTGGCGGATGCGGATCTGCACCGCGCGTTGGCTGATCGGCCCGTTGCGGCCGGGAAATACCGGCGAGGCCGGTCCACCGCCACTTTCCGTGCGCCACGCCTGCAGTGCTTCGCGCGCTGGCCTGCCGAACGGCACGCGGCGCTGGCGATTGCCCTTGCCCAGCACGTTGACCAGGCCGCTGTCGAAATCCAGATCGCGCCAGGTCAGCGCGCAGACTTCGCTCAGGCGCAGGCCGGAGGAATAGAACAGTTCCAGCAGCGCGCGGTCGCGACGGCCGAGCTCGCCTTCCGGTTCCAGCTCGACCAGCTGCACGGCTTCGTCGGCGTCAAGCACCTGCGGCAACCGGCGCGGCGCACGCGGCGCCTTCAGCGTCGCCGCCGGACTGATCTCGATGCGCCCGTGCTTGAGCAGCCAGGCATAGAAGCTGCGGCAGGCGGACAAGCGGCGCTGCAGGCTCTTGGCCGACAGGCCGCGGCGGTGCTCATCGGCGACGAACTGGCGCACTGCGTCAGCATCAAGCGCCTCCACCGCTACACCACGTGGCTCGGCCCAGACCGACAGCGCGTCCAGGTCGCGGCGGTAGGCATCGAGCGTATGCGCCGACATCCGCCGTTCCACCTGCAGGTGCTGCAGGAAGGCCTGTACCGCGCTCATCGTCGTGTCCTGCTCAGCCAGCGAAGCGCTTCAGGCCGGCGACCAGGGCATCGCCCATCATGCGCAGGAACAGCGTGCCCATGCCCGGATAGAAGCGGTGCGGATCGTGGCTGCCGACCGCAATCAGGCCCACGCCCGGCAGCGGCAGCAGCGCCGTGGTCTGCACTTCCTCGCTGCGCACGCCATACAGCACGGCATTCTTTTCCGGCTGCAGGCGGCCGCAGATCGGCTCGCCGTCCTTCAGGCAGTCGCGGAACGGGCCCAGCTGCGGATCATCGGCGGCGATCACCTGCAGCCAGTCGGCCTGCTCCAGCCCGGCCACCGGCGTGTGCACCACCAACCGTACCAGGTCCCCGGCGAAATCTTCCTGCAGCGAGGCGGCCATCGCACGCAGGGTATCGGCGGCGTTGTCCTGCTTCATCAGTGCCAGGGTCAGCTGATGCGTGCGCACTGCCAGGCGTTCATTGATCTGGGCGGTGGCGCCCAGATCGGCCAACCGTCGTGCCAGCTCGCGGTTCTTCTCGCGCAGCACTTCCAGCTGGTAGCTGGCCAGCGACGCGGTCGGACCGTCGTCACGCGGCACCACCAGGGTCAGGGCCAGGTCCGGGAACTGCTTGAGGAAGCCCGGATGACGCCGCAACCAGGCAGCGACTTCATGGGCTCCGAGCTTGTCGACGGTTTCGGTCATGCGATCCACTCCCCTTCGAAGACGAATGCGGTCGGGCCGGCCATCACTACCGGCTGGCCATCGCCCGGCCACTGGATGCGCAGGTCACCACCGGGCAGGCTGATGCGCGCGTCACGCTGCAGGCGGCCACGCTGCATCAGGGTCACCGCAGCGGCACAGGCACCGCTGCCACAAGCCAGGGTTTCACCGACGCCGCGCTCATTCACACGCAGACGCGCATGCGCCGGGCCCATCACCTGGGCGAAACCCACGTTCACCGAGCGCGGGAACGATGCATGCTGCTGCAGCAGCGCACCGACGCGCTCGACCGGCGCAGCATCGATCAGGCCCACTTCGATCACCGCATGCGGGTTGCCCATCGACACCGCGGCAAATCGCACGCTTTCCCCCTGCAACGGCAGCAGGTATTCCTCACGCGCGTGGGCGAAGCCCATCAGCGGCACGTTGGCCGGCTCGAAGGCAGGCACGCCCATGGTTACCGCGAACTGGCCCTCGCCCAGCACCTTCACTTCGTGGCTGGCCAACGGGCTGTCGATGACGAATGCATCGCCCTGCGCACTGCCCTCGCGCACCAGCCAGGCCGCGATGCAGCGCGCGCCGTTGCCGCACTGCTCGGAGTTGGAACCGTCGGCATTCCAGATGCGGTAGGACGCCACCGAGCCTTCCGCGCGCGGTGCTTCGATGGTCAGGATCTGATCGCAGCCGACGCCAGTGTGGCGGTCGGCCAGGCGCGCGGCCAGTTCAGGCGTGGGCGGCGCAGTGCCGCCACGCAGGTCGATCACTACGAAATCATTGCCCGCGCCATGCATCTTGCTGAAGCGCAGCGCCTTGGAACCGGCCTTACTCATTCCCGCCGCCCACCTTCTTCGCAGGCGCAGGCGCCGGTTGGGTGGTCGGTGCAGCCGGGTCCACGGCCGTGGCCGGCGTGCCGCTGCCCTGGGGCTCCGTCGGGGTCGCTTCGGTCGCGGGCTCGGCAACCGGTTCGACGGTTTCTTCCACCGGCACCGGCTTCTGCGGCAGTACCAGCGGGCCCTTGTTGCCGCAGGCGGCGAGGAACAGCAGCGAAGCCGCTGCCAGCGGAATCAGGATGGCGTTTCGATGGGGGGTCTTCATGCCCCGAGTATAGCCACTGGCGGCTGAGCGGTTGGTGCAGGGGATCGGGTTGCCGGCCAGCAGCCGGCACCACCGCAGGGGTTCAATCCGCGGGCGGCGGCAGCGGCCGGGTCCACAGCCAGATCGCCACCACGGTCATGCTGCCGATCGAGAACCACTTCACCCAGGCGATCGGCACGCACCACAACATGATGCCGGCACATACCGCCATGGTGATCGTGGCCATCCACTTGCCGTAGCGGCTGACTGCACCATGCGCCTGCCAGTTGGCGATGGCCGGGCCAAAGCGTGGATGCTGCAGCAGCCAGGTGTGCAGGCGCTCGGAGCCGCGCGAGGCGGCCCACGCCGAGATCAGGATGAATACGGTGGTCGGCAGGCCCGGCACGAAGATGCCGACGATGCCGGTACCGAGGCTGACGTACGCCAGCAGCCACCACGCCCAGCGGAAACGCACCACGCGCGGTGGCGTGGTGGCGTCACGAGGGGCGGAAGGATCTGGCGCGCTCATGGCCGCAAGGATACCGGTTCAGGGTGCCAGGCAGTGCCCGGCACCCTGTCGCCATCACGGCTGGGCGATGCCCAGCTGCTGCAGCACGAACGCATACGACTCGGACAGCTCACGGTAGCGCTGGAAGCGCCCCGACTTGCCGCCGTGGCCGGCTTCCATGTTGGTGCGGAACAGGATCGGGTAGTGGCCGGTGTTGTCGTCACGCAGCTTGGCCACCCACTTGGCCGGTTCCCAGTACTGCACCTGCGAATCCCACAGGCCGGTGCCCACGAACAGCGCCGGATAGGCCTGCTGCTTCACGTTGTCATAGGGCGAGTAGGACAGCATGTAATCGTAGTACGGCTTCTGTTCCGGGTTGCCCCACTCGTCGTACTCGTTGGTGGTCAGCGGAATGGTCGGGTCGAGCATGGTGGTGACCACATCGACGAACGGCACCTGCGCCACCATCACCCGGTAATCCTGCGGGGCCTGGTTGGCCACCGCGCCCATCAGCAGGCCACCGGCACTGCCGCCGGATGCGGCGACGCGATCCTTCGCCGCCCAGCGCTGTGCCACCAGCCCTCGGGTGACGTCGATGAAGTCGTTGAAGGTGTTCTGCTTGTGCAGCAGCTTGCCGTTCTCGTACCAGTCGCGGCCCATTTCCTGGCCACCGCGGATATGGGCGATGGCATACACCACGCCACGGTCGAGCAGGCTCACCGCGGTCTGGTTGAAGTACGGATCCATCGACATGCCATAGCTGCCATAGGCGTACTGGAACAGCGCGCCCTTGCCATCCTTCTGGTAGCCCTTGCGGTAGACCAGCGACACCGGCACCTTCACGCCATCGCGCGCGGTGATCCAGACGCGATCGGTTTCGTACTTCGACGCGTCATAGCCGATCACCGGCTGCACCTTCAGCTGGCGGCGCTCGCCGGTGGCGGTGTTCAGTTCGAACACCGTGGTCGGGGTGGTCATCGAGGTGTAGACGTAGCGCAGCCACGGCGTATCGGCCTCGGTGTTGTCGCCCAGGCCCATCGAATACGCCGGCTCGTCGGCCTTCACGTAGTCGCTGCGACCATCCTTGAACAGCAGGCGGATGCGTTCCAGGCCCTCGGAACGTTCGGCAATGGCGGTGTAGCCATCGAACAGTTCGAAGCCTTCGATGAACACCGCATCGTCATGCGCGATCCAGTCCTTCCACTGCGCGCGCGAGGTCGCATCGGTCGGTGCGGTGACCAGCTTGAAGTTCTTCGCACCGTCGTTGGTACGGATCACCCAGCGGCCATCGTAGTGGTCGGCGTCGTACTCGACGTCGCGCTGGCGCGGGGCCAGCACGGTGAAGGTGGTCGGGTCGCTGGCAGGCGCATAGCGCTCTTCCGAGGACACGGTGCTGTGCACGCCGATGGTGATGAAGCGATCGTCGCGGGTGCGGCCGATCCCCATGTAGAAGCTGTCGTCCTTCTCTTCGTAGACAACGGTGTCGGCGCTGGCCGGGGTGCCCAGCACGTGCTTCTTCACGCGCACGGTCAGCAACGTTTCCGGATCGTTCTCGACGTACAGCACGGTGCGGTTGTCGTCGGCCCAGACCAGGTCGCCGGAGCTGCCGGTGATCACGTCGGGCAGCACCTTGCCGGTGGCCAGGTCCTTGAAGCGGATCGTGTACTGGCGGCGGCCGACATCATCATCGGCCCAGGCCAGCAGCTGGTTGTCCTGGCTGACTTCCATCGAGCCGACACTGAAGTAGCCCTTGCCGGCAGCCATCGTGTTGACGTCCAGCAGGATTTCCTCGGCGGCCTCCATGCTGCCCTTGCGGCGCGCGTGGATCGGGTAGTCCTGGCCGGTCTCGAAGCGGCTGTAGTACCAGTAGCCACGCTCGCGCGCCGGCACGCTGGAATCGTCCTGCTTGATGCGGCCGACGATCTCCTTGTACAGGGTGTCTTCCAGCGGCTTCAGCGGCGCCAGCAGCTGGTCGGCATAGGCATTCTCGGCCTGCAGGTAGGCCAGCATGTCCTTGTTCTTGCGCTTGTCGTCGCGCAGCCAGTAATAGTCATCGTTGCGGGTCGCGCCGAACGGCGCCTTGACCACATGCGGATGCTTGGCGGCATCCGGCGGAACGGGCGGAGTGGCGGCGGTGGCAGTGGTGGTCATCAGGCTGGCAAGCAACAGGCAGAGGGTGGATTTCATGAGATAAGGCTCCAGGCGCATCAATGCAATGGTCTTCGGCGGGGTCAGATCCCTTTTCCCGAAAAGGGATCTGACCCCAATCCCTGCAATGCGGCAACCCTGCGGATCGTCATGGGTCATGCCGACCGGCGTACCATGGGCACATGAGTACCCTGCCCCACACGCCGGGCTACAGCCGGCGCAGCCATGAAATCGCTCCGTTCCACGTGATGTCCCTGCTGGCCCGCGCACAGGCGCTGGAACAGGCCGGCCACGATGTGATCCACCTGGAAATCGGCGAACCTGACTTCACCACGGCCGAACCGGTCGTGCGTGCCGGCCAGGCCGCACTGGCCGCCGGCCATACCCGCTACACCGCCGCGCGTGGCCTGCCGGCCCTGCGCCAGGCGATCAGCGGTTTCTATCGCAGCCACTACGGGCTGGATATCGATCCCGAACGCATCCTGGTCACCCCCGGCGGCTCCGGTGCGCTGCTGCTGGCCAGCAGCCTGCTGGTCGATCCCGGTCGCCACTGGCTGCTGGCCGACCCCGGTTATCCGTGCAACCGCCATTTCCTGCGCCTCGTTGAAGGCGGCGCACAGCTGGTGCCGGTCGGGCCGGACACCGCCTACCAGCTGACCCCGTCGCTGGTGGAACAGCACTGGAATACCGACAGCGTCGGCGCGCTGGTCGCCTCGCCGGCCAACCCGACCGGCACCGTGCTTTCCGCCGACGAACTGGCTGCACTATCGCAGACCCTGCACGCGCGGGGCGGCCACCTGGTGGTGGACGAGATCTATCACGGCCTGACCTACGGCCTGGATGCGCCCAGCGTGCTGCAGGTGGACGACAGCGCGTTCGTGCTGAACAGCTTCTCCAAGTACTTCGGCATGACCGGCTGGCGGCTGGGCTGGCTGGTGGCACCGCCGGCGGCGGTGCCCGATCTGGAGAAGCTGGCGCAGAACCTGTACATCAGCGCGTCAAGCATCGCCCAGCACGCCGCACTCGCCTGCTTCAGCGAAGAATCGATGGCGATCTTCGAACAGCGCCGTGAAGCGTTCCGCCAACGCCGTGATTTCCTGCTGCCTGCACTGCGCGAACTGGGCTTCCGCATCGAAGTCGAGCCGCAGGGTGCGTTCTACCTGTACGCCGATGTGAGCGCATTCACCGACGACGCGCAGGCGTTCTGCGCGCACTTCCTGGAAACCGAGCACGTGGCGTTCACCCCTGGGCTGGATTTCGGCTTCCATCGCGCCAACCAGCACGTGCGCCTGGCCTATACCCAGGAAGTGCCGCGGTTGCAGGAGGCGGTGGCGCGGATTGCGCGTGGATTGCGGAGCTGGGGCGCCTGATCGATCTGCGCGAACGGCATCCACGCATGGCGTGGATCTACTGGCCCTACGCCACGTAGATGCGCGGACCCAACGAAAAACGCCGCCCTGGGGCGGCGTTTTCCGTTCTGCTTATTTACCGCCCAACCGCTCCCACAGGAAGCTGTAGGCCAGCGCCGACATGTGTGCGGCCTGCGCGTTGTTGGCTGCACCGCCGTGGCCACCTTCGATGTTCTCGTAGTAGGTCACGTCCTTGCCGGCGTCGATCATCTTCGCCGCCATCTTGCGGGCGTGGCCCGGGTGCACGCGGTCATCGCGGGTGGAGGTGGTGAACAGCACCGGCGGGTAGTTCTTCTTGGCGTTGAACAGGTGGTACGGCGAGAAGGTCTTGATGAACTCCCAGTCGCTTGTATCCGGGTTGCCGTACTCGGCCATCCACGATGCACCGGCCAGCAGATGGCTGTAGCGCTTCATGTCCAGCAGCGGCACCTGCACCACCACTGCACCGAACAGTTCCGGGTACTGGGTCAGCATGTTGCCGGTCAGCAGGCCACCGTTGCTGCCGCCCTGCACGCCCAGGTGCTTGGCACTGGTGATCTTGCGCTTGACCAGATCGCGCGCCACCGCGGCCATGTCTTCATAGGCCTTGTGACGGTTCTGCTTCAGCGCTGCCTGGTGCCAGCGCGGGCCGTACTCGCCGCCACCGCGGATGTTGGCGACCACGTACACACCGCCCTTCTCCAGCCAGGCGCGGCCCATGCCACCGGAGTAGTTTGGAGTCAGCGAGATCTCGAAACCACCGTAGCCATACAGCAGGGTCGGGTTGGAGCCGTCCAGCTTCATCGCCTTGTCGTGCACCACGAAGTACGGCACGCGGGTGCCGTCCTTGCTGGTGGCGAAGTGCTGCTCGATCACCTTGCCCTTGGCATCGAAGAAGGTCGGCATGGTCTTCAGCGTTTCCGGCGCCTGGCCGATCTCGGCCAGTGCCAGCGTGGTCGGGGTCAGGTAGTCGGTGGCGGTCAGCCAAACAGCGTCGCTGTCGTTGCTGTCCACCGCGGCCACGCCCAGCGTGCCGAAGGCAGGCGCGCCGACGAAGCGGCTGGTCTGCCAGCCATCGGCGCCCGGGGTCAGCACCGACAGGCGGTTCTTGACGTCGTCCAGCACGTTCAGGACCAGATGGTTCTTGGTCCAGGTGGCGCTGGCCAGCGAGGTGGTCGCGGTCGGGGTGAACAGCACCTCGAAGTCGCGCTTGCCGGCCAGGAAATCATCCAGCTTGGTGGCCAGCAGCGAACCGGAGGCATAGGTCTTGCCGCCCACCGTCCACGGGTCGCGCAGTTCCAGGGTCAGCCACTGCTTGTGCAGGCCCTTCTCGGCCGAGTTCGGCGCATCGATCTTGGTCAGCGTGCCATCGTCGCCACGCAGGTAGATCTCGTTGTTGTAGAAGGCCAGGGTGCGGCTGACCAGGTTGCGCTCGAAGCCCGGGGTGTCATCGTGCATCGCCGCGATGTACATGTCTTCCGGCTTGCCTTCGTACACCAGGGTGGCCGAGGTCATCGGCGTGCCACGCTTCCACAGCTTGGCCACGCGCGGGTAGCCCGACGTGGTCATCGAGCCGGCACCGAAGTCGGTGTAGACAAACACGGTGTCGCGGTCGACCCAGTTCAGGCCGCCCTTGGACTCGGGACGGAAGAAGCCATCCTTGATCCAGGTCTTGTTGGCCAGGTCGAACTCGCGGGTGACGTCGGCATCCGCACCGCCACGCGACAGCGCGATCAGGCAGCGGCTGTAGTCCGGGCGCAGGCAGTCGGCACCATGCCAGACCCAGTTCTCGCCCTCGGCCTTGTTCAACGCATCCAGATCGAGCACGGTGTCCCACTGCGGCGAGGCCTTGCGGTACTCGGCCAGCGTGGTGCGCCGCCACAGACCACGCTCGTGCTGCTGGTCCTTCCAGAAGTTGTAGTAATAGTCGCCGATCTTCTGCACGCCGGGAATCTTGGCATCGGAGTCGAGCACCTCGCGGATGCTGGTCTCCATCTGCTTGAAGGCCGGGGTCTGCGCCAGGCGCGCCTCGGACTTGGCGTTCTGTTCCTTGACCCAGGTCAGCGGCTTGTCGCCGGTGACGTCTTCGAGCCAGGCGTAACGGTCGGTATCTTCAGCGGCCACGGCGGTCCCCACCGAGGCAGCGGTCATCATGCCGGCCAGCAGGCAGGCGGAAGCGAGTCGTGACATTGCAGCTCCAGGCAGTCATAAGCCTTGGAACGCTAGCACGGAATGTCGCGGCCGCCCCCGTGTCGAAGGTCAGGCCGTGGCTGCGGGGCTGCGCCGGCCTCGGGTCGTGCCGCCGGCGCGGCGACGGGCCTGTCCACCGGTACGCCGGGCCAGCCGCAGCCACGACAGCCCAAGCAGCGGGAAGCGCAACAACGCCCACCAGGCCACCAGCGGCATGCCCACCAGCCACATCGGCAGCCAGCCCAGCCAGGCGCTGCTGCCGCGCGCGGCTGGCCAGACCAGCACCAGCGCCAGGCCGGCCAGCGCCACCTGCTGCACGCTGCGCAGCAGGCGTGGATCGGCGCGTTCAATGATGACGCGTTCAGTTGCAGGGCGACGAACGGAACGTGCGTTCATGGGGCTTCTCCGGTGGACAATGCAACACAGCTTGGGCAAGGCCCTTCTCACAGGTTGCGACACCATTGACGGATCGCGTGCACACAGTCGACCATGCGCATGCAAGCCCACTGGAGCCCGCTCCCGCATGACTTCGATCCGCCCGCTCTGCGCCGCGCTGCTGGCCCTTTCCCTGGCCGGCCCCGCCGTGGCCGCCAGTGAGCCGCCGTCGCCCCGTACCAGTGCCTCTGGTGCAGCTGCCCTGGACGCACCGATCGACCTGAAGCGCTTCATGGGCACCTGGTATGTGATCGGCCGCGTGCCGAACTTCATCGAACGTGGCCATGTCGCCAGCGTCAACGAGTACGAGCTGCGCGACGCGCACAAGGTGGGCATCACCTACCGCTACCGTGATGGCTTCGGCGAACCGCTGCAGGAAGTGCGTGCCCGCGCCAGCGTCGACCCGGACAGCGGCAACCACGGCTGGCGCACCTGGTTCTACCGCGTCGTGCCGACCCATTCGCGGGTGCTGGAAGTGGCGCCGGATTACTCGTGGGCGCTGATCGGCTACCCCGGCCGCGAAATGGCCTGGATCTTTTCGCGTACGCCGGACATGGACAAAGCCCTGTACAAGGAGCTGGCCGAGCGCCTGCGTGACGAGTACGGCGTGAACACCGACAAGCTCAAGCGCGTGCCGCAGCACCCCGAGCAGGTCGGAAAACTGGGTTACGAAGTACCGAACGTGCGCTGATCGCGCCTGTGGTTGCGGGCATTGGATCCGCGCGATTGAACCTCAGGCCGCCCGCGGCTGCACCCTGCGCTCAATCTCGTTGCGCGTTGGCAAGGTCTTGAGATCGTAGGCCGCCTGCATCGCAAGCCAGGACGCGGCATCCCCACCGAAATGGCGCGCCAGCCGTGCGGCGGTGTCCGCCGAAATGCCGCGTTCGCCATGCACGATGGCATGCAGCCGCGTTGCGGGAACATCCAGGGCCCTCGCCAGCGCGTTCACGCTCAGCCCCAGCGGTATCAGGAACTCTTCGCGCAGGACCTCGCCAGGATGGATGGCGCGCATGCCGTTGTAGGGACGCTTCATGGCGGGCACCTCAGTGCTAGTCAACAATTTCCACGGCATCGGTACCGTTGTCTGTCCAGGTGAAGCAGAGCCGCCACTGATCGTCGATGCGAAGGCTGTATTGCCCCCTTCGATCACCTGACAGGGCCTCCAGCCGGTTTCCCGGCGGGCTGCGCAGGAAGGCCAACGTCTGTGCCGAGTCGAGCAACTGCAGCTTGCGCTCAGCAGCCCGCCGGATCGGGCGCCAGGCGCGGGGGCAGGTTCCTTCAAACAGAGCGCGGGTCTGCTTGCAGCGGAATGAACGGATCACTCCGTAAAACGTATTACGTTGAACGGAACATACCAAGGAATGGGATGTGCTGCCAGTCCCAGTCTGGCGATATCGATTCCTGATCGATGCGACTGTGTCCAGAGCCAGGCGCTATGAGCGCCTCCGGGCCAACGTTACGGTGGTGCCGGCCGCTGGACGGCAACCCCGCCACATCCGGACACATCGCGAGTCTGCCGGCCAGCGGCCGGCACTACCTGATGCGGGCGGAGCGCCTCGTCATTTGCGGCTGTAATGCGCGACCAGGCGGTCGCCGAGCATCTGCAGCAGCTGCACCAGGATCAGCAACAGGACCACGGTGACCAGGGCCACGTCGGTGTGCGAGCGCTGGTAGCCGTCGCGGAACGCCAGGTCGCCGAGGCCACCGGAGCCGATCGCACCGCCCATCGCGGTGAAACCAATCAGCGCCACCGTGGTGACCGTCGCACCGGCAATCAGGCCGGGGCGCGCTTCGGGCAGCAGCACGCGGGTGACCAGCTGCCAGGTGGTGGCACCCATCGCCTGGGTCGCCTCGATCACGCCCCGGTCGACTTCACGCAGCGCGGTCTCGACCAGGCGCGCATAGAACGGTGCAGCACCGATCACCAGCGGCACGATCGCACCGCGTACACCCAGCGACGTCCCCATCAGGAACAGCGTGACCGGAATCAGCACGATCATCAGGATGATGAAAGGCACCGAGCGCAGCAGGTTCACCACCAGCGCCAGCACGCCATAGGCGAACGGCCGGCGCTTCATCTGCGGCGCGCCGAACAGATACAGCAGCACGCCCAAGGGCAGGCCGATGGCCAGGGTAAGCGGCAGCGAACCGAGCAGCATCAGCAGGGTGTCGATGGTGGCCTGGCCGATGTCGGCCCACTTGCCCGCATCCAGGTGACGGAAGAAGCCGCCGGCAGTAGCGATGATCATCGACGCAGCTCCTCAACATGCACGCCGGCGGCCACGAACGCGGCCTGCGCGGCGGACTGGTCGCCGCCCACCAGGGCGACCACCAGCTGGCCATACGGGGTGTCCTTGATCCGGTCGATGCGGCCGGACAGGATGTTGTAGTCGACCCCGGTCTGCCGCGCGACGCTGCCGAGCAGGGGTTCGTAGGTGTCGCCGCCGAGGAAGGTCAGGCGCACGATGCGGCCACCGACGGCATCGAAATCGCGGTGCAGCGCACCTTCGTCCACCTGCTCCGATTCGCTGACGAAACGGCGCGTGGTCGGGTGCTGCGGGTGCAGGAACACGCGGGTGACCGGTCCGGTCTCGACCATCTGGCCGGCGTCGAGCACGGCCACGCGGTCGCACACACGGCGGATCACATCCATCTCGTGGGTGATCAGCACGATGGTCAGGCCCAGCTCGCGGTTGATCTTCGACAGCAGCGACAGCACCGAGGCCGTGGTCTGCGGGTCGAGCGCACTGGTCGCCTCGTCGCACAGCAGGATCTGCGGACGCGTTGCCAGCGCACGCGCAATGCCGACGCGCTGTTTCTGGCCACCGGACAGCTGTGCCGGGTACTTCTGCGCGTGCGCCTCCAGGCCTACCGTCTGCAGCAACTCGGCCACGCGCGCGTCGATCTCCGCCTTCGGCGTGCCGGCCAGCTCCAGCGGGAAGGCGACATTGCCGGTCACCGTGCGCGAAGACAGCAGATTGAAGTGCTGGAAGATCATGCCGATGCGCCGGCGCAGTGCGCGCAGGCCGTCCGCATCCAGTGCGGTGACATCCTCGCCACCGATCAGCAGGCGACCACCGCTGGGCTCTTCCAGGCGGTTGATCATGCGGATCAGGGTCGACTTGCCGGCGCCGGAATGGCCGATGATGCCGAAGACCTCACCGGCCTCGATGGTCAGGTCCAGCGGCTGCAGCGCGCTGACTGCGCGGCCGGCAACGGCATAGGATTTGTGCAGGCGCTGGAACTCGATCACGGGCGTGGCTCACCGGCTGGGTGACGGAAGGGGGCGTGCAGCCTACCAGCGCAGGCGGTCGCGCGCCCGCGCCATGGGCCAGAATG
>NZ_JAOCCT010000052.1:0-26412 GCF_029840555.1 Stenotrophomonas sp. GD03877
CTCCCGCAACCGGACCCACCGCGCCTACCCACGGATAACCAGCTTTTGCTTTTGACGTTGCCGTTGCCGTTGATTCGGCAGGTGCAGGGCTGCAAGCCCTGCCGAACACCCCCTACCTGCGGGGTGCGAGCTGCTCGAGCATTTCCCAGGACTTCAGGCCGCGGGCGCCCAGGTGATGGGCCAGCACCCGCCGCATCGGCAGGCGCAGGCTGGCCAGATCGGTGGCATCGGGCTCTTCGTCCGCCGCCAGCGCCAGCAGCGCCGAGCCAGTGGCCGCCGCCCGGCGTTCCCCACCGCGCTCGCTCAGCAGGCGCTGCGCGCCTTCCTGCGGGTCCAGTTCGTAACGTGCCGCCGGGTCGATCGGCTGGCCGTCGCTCGCGCTGTCCAAATCGAAACCCAGGCCCAGCGCGGACAGCAGCTCGCGTTCGAAGCGACGCAGGGTCCAGGCCAGGCCGGCGCCCACGGCCAGCCGCGCACGTGCCTCGCCGTAGGCCAGGTACAACTCAGGCAGCGGGTCCTGGCGCGGGGCCAGGCGCAGGGTCAGTTCACTCAGGTAGAAGCCGGCCAGCATCGCCTGGCCGACCAGGCGTGGCGCGGCATCCAGCGCCTCGGCACCCCGCAGCTGGGCCAGTTCACCCCGCTGCAGGGCACTGAAACGGATCCACTGCAGCGGCTGAAGAGCAGCGCGCAGCACCTGTCCCTTGGCGGTGGATACGCCACGCGCGAGCAGGCCAATGCGGCCATGCTGCGCGCTCAGCACTTCGACCAGCAGGCTGGTCTCGCGGTAGGCCCGTGCGTGCAGCACGAAGCCAGTGTCGTCCTCGATCATCATCGAAGCGACCGCAACGGCTTACTCGTAACCGAAGGCCTTCAGTGCGGCCTCGTCGTCGGACCAGCCTTCACGCACGCGCACCCAGGTCTCCAGGAACACCTTGGCTCCGAACAGACGTTCCATCTGCAGGCGGGACTTGGCACCAATCTCCTTCAGCCGGGTGCCACCCTTGCCGATCACGATCGCCTTCTGGCCCTCGCGCTCGACCCAGATCACCGCACCAATGCGCAGCAGGTTGCCATCTTCAGTGAAGCGCTCGATTTCCACGGTGGTCGCGTACGGCAGTTCCTCGCCGAGCTGGCGCATCAGCTGCTCACGCACCAGCTCGCCGGCCAGGAAACGCTGGCTGCGGTCGGTGATCTCGTCTTCGCCGAACATCGGCGGCGCTTCCGGCAACAGCGCCAGTACGTCACGTACCAGTGCTTCCAGACCGTTGCGCTTCTGCGCCGAGATCGGGTGCACGGACGAGAAGTCACGGCCGGCCGTGACTTCCTGCAGGAACGGCAGCAGCGCGCCCTTGTCCTTCAGACGGTCGATCTTGTTGACCACCAGCACCACCGGGATACCGGCGTCGCGCAGAACATTGAAGGCCAGGCTGTCTTCTTCGTCCCAGCGACCGGCTTCGATCACCAGCAGGCCGGCATCGACGCCTTCCAGCGAGCCGCGCGCGGCGCGGTTCATCACCCGGTTCATCGCCCGCTTCTGCACCTTGTGCAGGCCGGGGGTGTCGACCAGCACCAACTGGCCTTCCGGATAGGTGGCGATGCCCAGCAGGCGATGGCGCGTGGTCTGCGGGCGGTTGGAAACGATGCTGACCTTGGCGCCGACCAGGGCATTGGTCAGGGTCGATTTGCCCACGTTCGGGCGGCCGATGACGGCCACGCTGCCGCAATGATGGGAAGTTTGTTCGCTCACTTGGAATCCAGTTGTTCTAGGACGGCTGCAGCCGCCTGTTGTTCGGCAAGCCGCCGCGAGGCGCCTTCGCCCTCGATGCTGGCGGCCGGGTCGGCTACGTTGCAGCGTACCCGGAAGTGCTTGGCGTGGTCGTCACCGGATTCTGACACCAGTTCATACTGCGGCAACGCCTTCTGTCGGGCCTGCAGCCATTCCTGCAGGCGGGTCTTGGGGTCCTTCTCGGGCCGGCCGGAGGCCGGCAGTGCCTCGATCGAAGCACTGAACCAGGGCAGTACCACCGCCCGGCAGGCCTCGAAGCCGGCATCCAGGTAGATCGCGGCCACCACGGCTTCCACCGCGTCGGCCAGGATCGAGTCGCGGCGATGACCGCCGGACTTCATTTCGCCCGGACCCAGGGTCAGCCGCTCGCCCAGTTCCAGGGTGCGCCCGATCACCGCCAGCGCGCCTTCACGCACCAGCTCGGCACGGGCACGGGTCATCGCCCCTTCGTCAGCCTTGGGCCAGCGTCGGTACAACGCCTCGGCCGCCATCATGTTGACGATGCTGTCGCCGAGGAACTCCAGGCGCTCGTTGTGCGGCGCACCGGCACTGCGATGCGTCAGCGCCTGCTTGAGCAGGGCCGGGTCGCTGAAGGCATGACCAATCAGGTCGCCACGTTGGATGAATTTACTGGGCACCGCTTCGTGTCAGGTCCTGGGAAGAATCGAATTTGCCAACCACATCGAGGTTGCCGATCAGCTGACGGCGCACTTCGTAGTTGACCTTGAGGGTCCAGCCATTGTCGCGACGGTCGAACTTCACGTTGGCCGGCTTCACATTGTCCGAGTAGTTGATGTACAGGCGCTTGAAGAACAGGTCCTGGATGCGCGCCGGCTCCATGCTGCCCACGCCCGGCTCGTTGGCCAGGCTTTTCATCGCCGAGCGCACCGCGTAGTACTCCTGGTACATCGGGAACAGCTTCATGCCGATGTAGAGGAAGAAGCCAACCACGATCAGGACCGTCAGGAACGAGGTCAGGGTCATGCCACGCTGCGTGTTCATCGTCTTCATTGCGTTCTCCCCAGATACGCGTTGGATGTGAAAATACCCGGTTGATGCCCGGTCAGTTGATGCTCGAGCCGATCCGCGACGGCTCGAAACCATCCTTGCAGAACCAGCCCTGGCAGTTCAGCCAGATCAGGAAGGCCTTGCCGCGCAGGTTCTCTTCCGGCAGCAGGCCCCAGAAACGGCCATCGTCACTGTTGTCACGGTTGTCGCCCATCACCAGGTACTTGCCGGCCGGCACGGTCCACTGGCCCTGGCCACGCGGGTAGTCGGTCTCCAGCACGGTGTGGGTGCGGCCCGGCAGGTGCTCGACCAGCAGGTTGGCGCCCTCGCCCTGACCCTTGTGGCCGGCGTAGATGCCCTTGTTGTCGTACTTCAGCGGTTCGCCATTGAGGATCATGCCGTCGCCTTCGAAGACCACGGTATCACCCGGCACGCCGATCACGCGCTTGATGAAGTTCTCGCCCTTTGCCGGGTCGTTGTCGCTGTGGCCGGGGAAGTGGAACACCACCACATCGCCACGCGACGGCTCGCCAAATGGCACGATCTTGGTGTTGCTGATCGGCAGGCGCAGGCCGTACGAGAACTTGTTGACCAGGATGAAATCACCGATCAACAGGTTCGGCATCATCGAGCTGGACGGGATCTTGTACGGCTCGGCGATGAAACTGCGCACGATCAGCACGATCGCCAGCACCGGGAAGAACGCACGCGAGTAGTCCACCAGCACCGGCTCGGAATCGAGCAGGCCGGCGCGCTGGGCACGCCGCTTGGCAAGGTACAGCTTGTCCGCGAGCAGGATCAGGCCCGAGGCCAGGGTCAGCACGACCAGGAGGATCTCAAACAGTTTCATTCAGGGTCCTTTGCAACGTCACCGGACGACCGGCCCCGCAGGGCCGGTGCGGGCTTACTTGTTGTCCATCTGCAGCACGGCCAGGAACGCTTCCTGCGGGATCTCCACGCGGCCGACCTGCTTCATGCGCTTCTTGCCTTCCTTCTGCTTTTCCAGAAGCTTCTTCTTGCGCGAAACGTCGCCACCATAGCACTTGGCCAGCACGTTCTTGCGCATGGCCTTGACCGTGGTACGGGCGATGATCTGCGAGCCGACGGCGGCCTGGATGGCCACGTCGAACATCTGGCGCGGGATCAGGTCCTTCATCTTTTCGCACAGCTCGCGGCCACGGCGGTCGGCATGGCTGCGGTGCACGATCAGCGACAGCGCATCGACCTTGTCACCGTTGATCAGCACATCCACGCGCACGAACGGGCCGGCGTCGAAGCGCACGAAGTGGTAGTCCAGCGAGGCATAGCCACGGCTGACCGACTTCAGCTTGTCGAAGAAGTCCAGCACCACTTCGGCCATCGGCAGCTCGTAGCTGATCTGCACCTGGCTGCCCAGGTAGTTGATGCCGATCTGGCTGCCGCGCTTTTCTTCGCACAGCTTGATGATGTTGCCGATGTACTCCTCGGGAGTGAGCACGTTGGCACGGATGATCGGCTCGCGGATCTCCTCGACCTGGTTCACCGGCGGCAGCTTGGCCGGGTTGTCCATGTTGATGATCGAGCCATCGGTCTTCAGGACTTCATACACCACCGTCGGCGCGGTGCTGATCAGGTCCAGGTTGTATTCGCGCTCCAGGCGCTCCTGCACGATTTCCATGTGCAGCATGCCGAGGAAGCCGCAGCGGAAGCCGAAGCCCATCGCCTCGGAGCTTTCCGGCTCGAAGCGCAGCGCGGCATCGTTCAGGCGCAGCTTGTCCAGCGCTTCGCGAAGGTCCGGGTAGTCCTCGGCGTCGACCGGGAACAGGCCGGCGAACACGCGCGGCTGCATTTCCTGGAAGCCCGGCAGCGGCTTCGGTGCCGGATCGCCGGCAAGGGTCAGGGTGTCGCCGACCGGCGCACCGTGCACGTCCTTGATGCTGGCGGTGACCCAGCCCACTTCACCGGCACGCAGCGCCGGCAGCACCTTGCGCTTCGGGGTGAACACGCCGACGTTGTCGACCTGGTGGTTGCGGCCGGTGGACATCACCTGCAGCTTGTCACCGGCCTTGATCTCGCCCTGCATCACGCGCACAAGCGAGACCACGCCCAGGTAGTTGTCGAACCAGGAGTCGATGATCAGCGCCTGCAGCTTCTCGGTGTCGCGCGGCTTCGGCGGCGGAATGCGGTGCACGATCGCTTCCAGCACGTCCTGCACGTTCAGGCCGGTCTTGGCACTGACCGGCACGGCGTCGGAGGCGTCAATGCCGATCACGGCCTCGATCTCGGCCTTGGCGCGCTCGATGTCGGCGGTGGGCAGGTCGATCTTGTTGATCACCGGCACCACTTCCAGGCCCTGCTCCACGGCGGTGTAGCAGTTGGCCACCGACTGCGCTTCCACGCCCTGGGCCGCATCGACCACCAGCAGCGCGCCTTCGCAGGCGGCCAGCGAGCGGCTGACTTCATAGGAGAAGTCGACGTGGCCGGGGGTGTCGATGAAGTTCAGATGGTAGGTCTGCCCGTCCTTGGCCAGGTACGGCAGCGACACCGACTGCGCCTTGATCGTGATGCCACGCTCGCGCTCGATCGGGTTGGAGTCGAGCACCTGCGCTTCCATCTCGCGGGCCTGCAGGCCACCACAGAGCTGGATGATGCGGTCGGCCAGCGTGGACTTGCCGTGGTCGACATGGGCGATGATGGAGAAGTTGCGGATGTTCCGCATCGAATCAGAAGACATAGGTGGCGGCGGCGCGCGGCGTCGTCAGGGTAACGGTCGATTATCGCACGCCCGGCGCCCGCCCGCGAAAACGGCCTCATCGCACCGGGCCCGGAATGGCCGAAGCCCCGCCGGGGCGGGGCTTCGGAAGAGAAGCAGGGGCCGCCGAAGCGGCCCCGGCAGGCCTTACTGGCCGGCCTTCACCGCCACGAACGCGCTGTTGCCGCTGCCGGTACGCACCAGCAGCATCACCACGTCGCCCTTCTTGTAGCTGGACAGCGCACGGTTCAGCGCGTCCACGCTGCCAACCTGGGTGCTGGCCACCTGCAGGATCACCATGCCCGGAGACAGGCCCGCATCACGCGCGCCCTGGCCCTTGACCCCGGTGATGCGCACGCCTTCGCCCGATTCCAGGCCCAGCTGCTTGCGCTGCGGCGCGGTCAGGTCACTTACGTCCAGCCCCAGCAGGGCATTGGCGCCGGCCTGCGGCGCCGCATCGCTGTCGCCGGTGGCCGGGCCACGCGAACTGGCCTGCCCATCTTCGGTCAGTGCGGTCAGGGTAGCGCTGAGGTCACGCGGCTTGCCATCGCGGATCACGCCCAGGGTGACCCGGCTGCCCGGTGCCATCGCGCCGATCAGCGGCGGCAGGTCGGACCAGCTGTTGACCGGCGCGCCGTTCACCGAGCGGATCACATCGCCGATCTTCACCCCGGCCCGGGCTGCAGCCGAATCCGGCACGATCTGGTTGACCAGGGCGCCGCGGCTGTCCGGCAGGCCCATCGCCTGCGCCTTCAGGCCGTCGATTTCCTGCACCACCGCGCCGAGCTGGCCGCGGGTGACCTTGCCGGTCTTCTTGATCTGCTCGACCGCGCTCATCGCCAGGTCGATCGGGATCGCGAAGCTGATGCCCATGTAGCCGCCCGACGCGGAGAATATCTGCGAGTTGATGCCGACCACTTCGCCACGGGTGTTCAGCAGCGGGCCACCGGAGTTGCCCTGGTTGATCGCCACGTCGGTCTGGATGAAGGGCACGTAGCGCTGGTCCGGACCGCCGGTGCTGCGGCCGAGGGCGCTGACCACGCCGGCAGTGACCGAGTGATCGAGGCCGAACGGCGAGCCGATCGCGACCACCCACTGACCCGGCTTGAGGGAGTTGGAGTCGCCAACGCGCACGGTCGGCAGGTTCTTGCCGTCGATCTTCAGCAGTGCGACATCGTACTGCTGGTCGCTGCCCACCACTTTCGCGGTGAACTCACGGCGGTCACCCAGCTTGACCTTCACCTCGCTGGCATCGGCCACCACGTGGTAGTTGGTCAGCACATAGCCATCGGGCGAGATGATGAAGCCCGAACCCATACCGCGGCCCTTGATGCTGGGGCCACCGTCCGGACCGCCCGGGCCCTGCCCCGGCATCGGGAAATCCGGACCGAAGAAGCGGCGGAAGAACTCCGGCATGTCATCGTCGCCGCCCATCGGGCCCCGTGAGGCCTGGCGGTTGTTGCGGACGATGGTGGTGTCGACGTTGACCACGCCAGGTCCGACCTGTTCGACCAGATTGGTGAAGTCAGGCAGGCCCGTGACCAGCGGCTGGGCCGGCGCCCGCGGCGCGGCGGCCGGCGCGGCCTGGGTCGGGGCGGCCGGAGCCGGGGCCTGCGCGCAGGCCATCAACGGCAGGGTCAGGGCCAGCAGGCCCATGGCCTGCGTGCGGAGTCGGGGAGTCATCGGACGGCAACCTCCGGATCGGATGGAAAGAGGAATACGGGCCCCGCCGACGGCGGGGCGTGAAAGCGCCCGGCTCAGTCGCGCGGGCGCGGCGGCACCGGCAGGTCGTCCTGCAGGCGCGGCTCGAACGGGTAGAACGCGGCGCCCCCGGCATGGGCCGGGAAGCTCGCATTGAGCGCGCCGCCGGCAGCGGGCGCCAGGCTGGAGCGCGGCCACGGTCGCGCCTGCAGGCCACCGACCTCACCGAACGGCATGTTGCGGCCGGCATTGGCCGGCACGGTCGGGGTCAACGGCGCCTGTGCGGCGGCCACAGCGCGTTGCGGCATGTCCTCACGCTGGGCGGCACGCGCGGCCTGCTGGCTGCGGGTAGCGCTGGCGCGACGGGTGTCCTGGCGACGGCTGGCCGCGGCCATGGCCACTGCCGGTACACCGGCCACGGCCATTGCGGCGGTATCCACCGAGGCTTCGGTCACCGGAGCCGGCGTCGTCGGTGCCGGCGCGAGTTCGGCCTGGCTGGCGATCACCTGCGGTGCCAACGGCTCGCCCGGGGTGGCCTCCTTCAACTTCTCACCGCCCATGAACAGGGCCACCGCCGCCACCGATGCGGCCAGTGCGGCGCCACCGCCCCAGGCCCGCCAACCACTGCGACGCACCTGACGGCGCGGCTCGGCCTGCGGCGCGGGCTCGGCGGCGATGGCGGCAGCCACGGCGGCACTGAACCCGGCCGGCGCCAGTGCCGACGCCTGCCCGCGCATCACATCACCCAGCAGCTGCCAGCGCTCCTGGCAGCCGGCCAGTTCGGGGTCATGCTCCATCCGGCGCAGCAGGAAGCGCGCTTCATCGGCGCCCAGCTCGCCATCGACCAGGGCCGACAGCTGCTCGCGATGGCGCTGGTCCAAGCGCTGCCCGGCGGGCGATTGATGGTTCTGCGATTCGTTGAACGGATTACTGGTCATACGCGGCTCTTCTCACGGGTGGCGCTGCCGATGTCCAACAGCGGCCGGAGTTCGGTGTCGATCGCCTCGCGCGCCCGGAAGATCCGTGAACGCACGGTGCCGATCGGGCACCCCATTTTCTGCGCGATATCCTCGTAACTCAGGCCTTCCACCTCGCGCAGGGTGATCGCCAACCGGAGTTCTTCCGGCAGCGCGTTGACGGCCTTCATTACCGTCTGTTCCAGTTCCTGGCGCATCAACTCGCGTTCGGGCGTGTCGGTGTCGCGCAGGCGCGTCCCGCTGTCGAACTGTTCGGCATCACCGATGTCGATGTCATCGGTCGGCGGTCGGCGATTGTGTGAAGCCAGGTAGTTTTTGGCGGTATTCACGGCGATTCGATGCAACCAGGTTGAGAACTGGGCATCGCCACGGAAACTTCCGATCGCGCGGTAGGCACGGATGAAAGTGTCCTGGGCGACGTCCTGACATTCGCTCCAGTCGGCGATGTAGCGACCGACAAGGGCCACCACGCGATGCTGGTACTTGCGCACCAGGACATCGAACGCGGCGCTCTCGCCGTGCTGCACGCGCCGGACCAGTTCCAGATCCAGCTCCTGAGGTGTATCAACATCGGCCATGAGGGGCCGCACTCCTGTCAGCCCAACCGACGTCGGGCAATGAGACTGCCAATCCCGGGAAAAGTTCAGTCGCCGATCACCTGGCGCCGCACCAGCTTTTAACCACCGTTCCGTTAGCGTTCCGGTCCACGGCCATGGATCCGGGGTCGCCACTCCCCTGCTATTGGGATTTGACGCGGGGGAAACAACCTCTGGATCATAGCCGCTTCTCCATACACAACCGGATGGAACGTCCATGCTCTCAGGCTTCGATGGTCTCCGCTTCAGCCACTGGCACCCCGAGATCCGCGACGACGGCGTGGTGGTTCTCTCCCTGGATCGTCAGGACAGCAGCGTCAACGCCATGTCGCAGGACGTGCTGCTGGAACTGGGCGACCTGCTCGAGCGCATTGCGCTGGACCCGCCCAAGGGCGTGGTGATCCAGTCGCTGAAGAAGGCCGGCTTCATTGCCGGTGCGGACCTGAAAGAGTTCCAGGAGTTCGACCGCCGCGGCACCGTCAACGACGCCATCCGCCGCGGCCAGGCCACTTACCAGAAGCTGGCCGAGCTGCCCTGCCCGACCGTGGCGGCTATCCACGGCCACTGCCTGGGCGGCGGCACCGAACTGGCACTGGCCTGCCGCTACCGCGTGGCCTCCAATGACAGCAGCACCCGCATCGGCCTGCCGGAGACCCAGCTGGGCATCTTCCCGGGCTGGGGCGGCAGTGCACGCCTGCCGCAGCTGGTGGGCGCCCCGGCGGCGATGGACATGATGCTGACCGGCCGCACCCTGTCGGCCTCGGCCGCGCGTGGCATCGGCCTGGTCGACAAGGTGGTGGCACCGGCGGTGGTGCTCGACACCGCCGTGGCGCTGGCGCTGTCCGGCACCACCCGCCCGTTCAAGCAGCGCGCGACGGCCTGGGCCACCAATACCTGGCTGGCACGCACTTTGCTGGCACCGCAGATGGTCAAGCAGGTCGCACGCAAGGCCAAGAAGGACCAGTACCCGGCGCCGTACGCGCTGATCAGCACCTGGCAGCGCAGCGGCGGCAAGCCGATCCAGGCGCGCCTGGATGCCGAACGCCGCGCAGTGGTGAAGCTGGCCAGCACGCCGACCGCGCGCAACCTGATCCGCATCTTCTTCCTGACCGAGCGCCTGAAGGGCCTGGGCGGCGGTGACTCCGGCATCCGCCACGTGCACGTGGTCGGCGCCGGCGTGATGGGCGGCGATATCGCCGCGTGGGCGGCCTACAAGGGCTTCGAGGTGACGCTGCAGGACCGCGAGCAGCGCTTCATCGACCCGGCCATGGAACGGGCGCAGGCTCTGTTCGCCAAGAAGGTGCGCGACGAGAGCAAGCGCCCGGCGGTGGCCGCGCGCCTGCGTGCCGATCTGGAAGGCAACGGCGTGGCCGAGGCCGACCTGGTGATCGAAGCAATCATCGAGAACCCGGAAGCCAAGCGTGCGCTGTACCAGATACTGGAACCGAAGATGAAACTGGACGCGCTGCTGACCACCAACACCTCGTCGATTCCGCTGGTGGAACTGCGCGACCACATCCAGCGCCCAGCACAGTTCGCTGGCCTGCATTACTTCAACCCGGTCGCGCAGATGCCGTTGGTGGAGATCATCCATCACGACGGCATGGCGCCGGAGACCGAGCGCCGCCTGGCCGCGTTCTGCAAGGCGCTGGGCAAGTTCCCGGTGCCGGTGGCCGGCAGCCCGGGCTTCCTGGTCAACCGCGTGCTGTTCCCGTACATGCTGGAAGCCGCCACCGCGTATGCCGAGGGCATTCCGGGCCCCGTGATCGACAAGGCCGCAGTGAAATTCGGCATGCCGATGGGCCCGATCGAACTGATCGACACCGTAGGCCTGGACGTGGCTGCCGGCGTCGGCCGCGAACTGGCGCCGTTCCTGGGCCTGCAGATTCCGGCCGCGCTGCAGACGGTGGAACCGGACAAGCGTGGCAAGAAGGATGGCCAGGGCATCTACACCTGGGAAAACGGCAAGCCGAAGAAGCCGGACGTGGCCAGCGATTACCAGGCACCGGCCGATCTGGAGGACCGCCTGATCCTGCCGCTGCTGAACGAAGCGGTGGCGTGCCTGCACGAAGGCGTGGTGGCCGACGCGGACCTGCTGGATGCGGGCGTGATCTTCGGCACCGGCTTCGCACCGTTCCGTGGCGGTCCGATCCAGCACATCCGCGCAGTAGGAGCCGACGCGATCGTCGAGCGGTTGAAGGCATTGCAACAGCGCCATGGCGACCGTTTCGCCCCGCGCCCCGGCTGGGACAACCCCGCCCTGCGCGAACCGGTGATTTGAGTTTACCGGCCGGGCCTGCGGCCCGGCACCCGCAGAGGCAACCGCCGAAGCAAAAACCAGAGCCAGAGCCAAAGCGGCTCTGGCTTTTCTGTTTGTTGGGCGGGGCGGTGTCGGGTTGCGGGGACGCCGTAAACCCGTCCTTGGGGCCTTGGCCGCGGCATCCATGCCGCGGACACCCCGCAACCCGACACCGCCCCACCCCTGACAGTTTCCCGGTGACGGTGGGTGAACTGCGATGGCTGGTAGGTGTCGACCTTGGTCGACACGCTTGATCCACGCCATGCGTGGATGCGAGCGAAGCGACCGGCGTTTGATTTTGATTTTCTTTTTCTTCTCCGTGGCTGCACAGCACACGGAAACTGTCAGAGGCCGGGCGGGTGGGTGGCGCAGGGGCGTGAGCCGCATGGATGCGGCGATCGAGCTTACATGGACGTACTTGCAGCGTCCCCTGCGCCACCCACCCGCCCGGCCAAGCGCGGCTTCTGCTTTTGCTTCTGCCTTCAGCGACCAACCCCACAGCCACGAGGGGCTGCGCCGTTGGCTGGAACAACCTGTTACCCATACGGGGCATGTGCCCGTCACAGCTGCATGCGATGCTGACCACCTGATCCCTGCCAGCGAGAACGCCCGCATGACCACCATCATCGCCCCGCGCGTGCACGACATCGGCGGCCTCGAAGTCCGTCGCGCCGTCCCCACCCTGCAGGCGCGCAGCATCGGCTCGTTCGTGTTCGTCGACCAGATGGGCCCGGCGCTCATGCACCCCGGCACCGCCATCGATGTGCGCCCGCATCCGCATATCGGCCTGGCCACCGTGACCTACCTGTGGTCGGGCGCGATCGGCCACCGCGACACGCTGGGGTCGGACCAGGTGATCCGTCCCGGTGACGTCAACTGGATGACCGCCGGCCGCGGCATCGCCCATTCCGAGCGCACGCCGCAACCGGACCGCGACCATGACAACCCGATCCACGGCATGCAGACCTGGGTGGCGTTGCCGAAGTCGCATGAGGAAATCGAACCGGCCTTCTACCACCATGCCGCGGCCACCCTCCCCGAGCAGCGCCGCAATGGTGCCTGGCTGCGGGTGATCGCCGGGCGCGCCTATGGCGAGGAATCGCCGGTGAAGGTGTTCGCCGACACCCTCAACGTAGCAATCGACCTCGACCCGGATGCGGAGATCGATATCGACAATGGCCACCGCGAGCGCGCGTTGTACATCCTCGAAGGCGACGCACAATTGGACGGCGTGGACATCCCCGCCCAGCACCTGGTGATCCCCGAAGCCGGTGCGATAGGTCGCCTGCGCGCGAAGACGCCGGTGAAGGCGATGCTGTTCGGCGGCGAGCCGCTGGATGGCCCGCGTCACCTGTGGTGGAACTTCGTGTCCAGCTCGAAGGAGCGCATCGAGCAGGCCAAGCACGACTGGGAGGCCGGTCGCTTCGGCACCATCCCGGGCGACGACAAGGAGTTCATCCCGCTGCCGCAGTACTGAACATCGCGTGTTGCACACATCCGAAGGTGTATCCCTGCACCCGGCGTTGACACTACAGTCACCCGCTGATCACTGAAATGTGACATAAATCACACTTTCTTTCGTCAAAGGAGTGCAACACATGAGCATGGGTAAACGCTTGTCCGCCGAGTTCCTCGGCACGTTCTGGCTGGTTCTGGGTGGCTGTGGCAGCGCGGTGCTGGCCGCCAAGTTCGGTGGTGACGGCAATCCGCTGGGTATCGGTTTCCTCGGCGTGGCGCTCGCCTTCGGCCTGACCGTGGTGACCGGCGCCTATGCGTTCGGCCACATCTCCGGCGCGCACTTCAACCCGGCAGTCAGCGTCGGGCTGTGGGCTGGCGGCCGCTTCCCGACCAAGGACCTGGTGCCCTACATCATCGCCCAGGTCGCCGGCGGCCTGCTGGCCGGCTTCATCCTGCTGCAGATCGCCTCCGGCGCCAGTGGCTTCGCCATCGACGGCAGCCAGGCCGGTGCGTTCGCCAGCAATGGTTATGGCGCGCTGTCGCCCGGCGGCTACAGCGTTGCTGCCGCCTTCCTGTGCGAAGTGGTGCTGACCGCGGTGTTCCTGATCGTGATCATGGGCGCCACCCACGGCAAGGCACCGGCCGGTTTCGCGCCGCTGGCGATCGGCCTGTCGCTGACCCTGATCCATCTGATCAGCATTCCGGTCACCAACACCTCGGTGAACCCGGCCCGCTCCACGGCGGTGGCCTTCTTCGCCGGCAGCGGCGCGGTCAGCCAGTTGTGGCTGTTCTGGGTCGCTCCGCTGCTGGGCGGCGCGATCGGCGGCATCATCTACAAGTGGATCGGCAACGACCGCTGAGGCCTGTGCGGACCATTGCGGCCGACCTTCGGCCGCAATGGTTACGCTTGTAACCGCGATTTGTGCGATCGCTCACGTTCCGTTAAGGTTGAGTTGACCGTCCGTGCACATGCCGGCCGGGGCGGCATCCGGGGATGGGATGCCATGGCCGCCAGCCCATCTGGCGGAGCCACACGACAGACCACCTTGGGGGATGCATGAAGTTCGCGCCTGTAGTGTTGTCGAGCCTGCTGTTCGCTGCGGCCCAGGCCGCTGCGCAGGCTCCCACCGAATGTCCTTCATTGCCGGCCAGCAGCGGCCTGCAGTGGCAACAGCAGGCACAGGCCGATTTTCTGGTCTGCCGCGCCAGCACCGGGGACGGCCGCGAGGTAC
The DNA here is from genome assembly GCF_029840555.1 of Stenotrophomonas sp. GD03877. NCBI lineage: Bacteria > Pseudomonadati > Pseudomonadota > Gammaproteobacteria > Lysobacterales > Lysobacteraceae > Stenotrophomonas > Stenotrophomonas sp. GD03877. Next base: position 13,789 of record NZ_JAOCCT010000052.1, read on the forward strand.
TGAGCCTGATGCTCAGTGCGCGCGATCCCAACCTTCCATTGAACCGCTCGCTGCGCCAGGAAAAGGGCAGCTTCGGCGGTGAGTCGCTGTACTGGTACCAGCCCGATCTGGGAGGCCAGCAGCCGCCCGGCTATGCCGAGCGCCGCATCAGTGTGGTCAAGCTCGACAAAGGGCGTTACGCGCAGATTTCACTGTATCCGGACAGCGCCCAGGAACTGGGCTCGCTGCAGCAGCTGGCGCAGGGCATGAGCCTGACCCCGTCGGCCGTGGCCGCGGGGCGCTGAAGGTGACGGGGATGACTGCCTGGCAGCATCCCCGCAATGCGACCCGATCCGACGGTAGTGCCGGCCGCTGGCCGGCAAACGCTTCGATCCTGATCAGAAGAGGTTGCCGGCCAGCGGCCGGCACTCCCTCAGAACTTGCCTTCCTGGAAATCGACGAAGGCCTGCATCAGTTCCTGCCGTGTGTTCATCACGAACGGCCCGTGGCGCATCACCGGTTCGCGCAGCGGACGGCCCGCAACCAGGATCAACCGTGCACCTTCGCTGCCGGCCGAAAGGTGCAGCTGCTCACCGCCGCCCAGCACCGCCAGCTCCTGGCGTGCCACGTCACGCGCGGCGTCCTGCTCACCCACGGTCACGCCACCTTCGAACACGTATGCAAAGGCGTTGTGCCCTTCCGGCAACGCATAGGTCCAGGCGCGATCCGGGGCCAGCGTGATGTCCAGGTACAGCGGATCGGTGGCCGGCTGCACGATCGGGCCATCGGTGCCGTCCACGCTGCCGGCAATCACCTTTACCTCCACGCCCGGCTCCGGGTGCACCACGGGAATGCGCTCGGGCGCGAATTCCTGGTACTTCGGGTCGGTCATCTTCTCCTTCGCCGGCAGGTTCACCCACAGCTGGAACCCGCGCATCTGCCCGCTCTCCTGCTCGGGCATCTCCGAGTGCACCAGGCCACGGCCAGCGGTCATCCACTGCACGCTGCCCGGGGTCAGCAGGCCTTCGTTGCCGTGATTGTCACGATGCCGCATGCGCCCGTCGAGCATGTAGGTGACGGTTTCGAAGCCGCGGTGCGGATGCTCCGGAAACCCGGCGATGTAGTCCTCGGCACGATCGGTACCGAACTCATCGAGCAGCAGGAACGGATCCAGGTCGGGCAGCGTGGGGCCACCGATGACGCGGGTCAGGCGCACGCCAGCACCGTCGGAGGTGGGCATGCCACGGATGGTCCGCAGCACGCGGACCGGTTCGGGAAAGCTCATGGCGACTCCTGTTGGGTGGATGCCACTGAAGATGGACGCCACACGGCTGCACGCCAATGGACGGCGCCGCAACCGATTGTTCCATCCCTGATGTTCGCTGCACGTCAGCACAACAAACGTACGACCAAAGTACTACCGCCGATTCGTCCTGTGCCAATTGACCCTGTCGAGGGCACGCGGGACTCTTTGTCTGTCTTTCCGGGAGAGAGCACCTCATGAAAGGGTTTTCCAAACTGGGCTGGGCGGTACTCGCCCTGCTCGGCGCATTCTGTCTGGGCACCGTGGCCCTGCGCCGCGGCGAACACATCAACGCACTGTGGATCGTGGTGGCGGCGGTTTCGCTGTACCTGGTCGCCTACCGCTTCTACAGCCTGTTCATCGCCAACAAGGTGATGCAGCTGGATCCGACCCGGGCCACCCCGGCGGTGATCAACAACGATGGCCTGGACTACGTGCCGACCAACAAGCACGTGCTGTTCGGCCATCACTTTGCCGCCATCGCCGGTGCCGGCCCGCTGGTCGGCCCGGTACTGGCCGCGCAGATGGGCTACCTGCCCGGCCTGTTGTGGCTGGTGGTGGGCGTGGTGCTGGCCGGCGCGGTGCAGGACTTCATGGTCCTGTTCCTGTCCAGCCGCCGCAACGGCCGTTCGCTGGGCGACCTGGTAAGAGAGGAGATGGGCCAGGTGCCCGGCACCATCGCGCTGTTCGGCGCGTTCCTGATCATGATCATCATCCTGGCGGTGCTGGCGATGGTGGTGGTCAAGGCGCTGGCCGAAAGCCCGTGGGGCATGTTCACGGTGATCGCGACGATGCCCATCGCGATCCTGATGGGCGTGTACATGCGCTACATCCGCCCCGGCAAGATCGGCGAGATCTCGGTGGTTGGCCTGATCCTGCTGCTGGCCGCGATCTGGTACGGCGGCAAGGTCGCCGCCGATCCGGTCTGGGGCCCGGCGTTCACCTTCACCGGCACCCAGATCACCTGGATGCTGATCGGTTACGGCTTCGTCGCCTCGGTACTGCCGGTGTGGCTGCTGCTGGCCCCGCGTGATTACCTGTCGACCTTCCTCAAGATCGGCACCATCATCGCGCTGGCCATCGGCATCCTCGTGGTGATGCCGGAACTGAAGATGCCGGCACTGACCCAGTTCGCCGCCAGCGGTGATGGCCCGGTGTGGAAGGGCGGCATGTTCCCGTTCCTGTTCATCACCATCGCCTGCGGTGCGGTCTCCGGTTTCCATGCCCTGATCTCCTCTGGCACCACGCCGAAGCTGCTGGCCAATGAGGCGCACATGCGCTACATCGGCTACGGCGGCATGCTGATGGAATCGTTCGTAGCGGTGATGGCACTGGTGGCGGCATCGATCATCGACCCGGGCATCTACTTCGCGATGAACAGCCCGGCCGCGGTGATCGGCGCCGATGCTGCGTCGGCGGCGCACTACATCACCAACACCTGGGGCTTCACCATCACGCCGGAGCAGCTGACCGCGACCGCGGCGGCCATTGGCGAGCCGACCATCCTGCATCGTGCAGGTGGCGCGCCGACACTGGCGGTAGGCATCGCGCAGATCCTGCACCAGGCCATCCCCAGCAGCAGCGACGCAATGATGGCCTTCTGGTACCACTTCGCGATCCTGTTCGAGGCGTTGTTCATCCTGACCGCGGTGGACGCCGGCACCCGCGCCGGACGCTTCATGCTGCAGGACCTGCTGGGCAACTTCGTGCCGGCCCTGAAGAAAACCGAGTCGTGGACCGCCAACATCATCGGTACCGCCGGCTGCGTGGCGCTGTGGGGCTACCTGCTCTACACCGGCGTGGTCGATCCGTTCGGTGGCATCCAGACGCTGTGGCCGCTGTTCGGTATCTCCAACCAGATGCTGGCCGGTATCGCGCTGATGCTGGGCACGGTGGTGCTGTTCAAGATGAAGCGTGACCGCTATGCGTGGGTGACAGCGGTGCCGGCCATCTGGCTGCTGATCTGCACCACCTACGCCGGCTTCATCAAGATCTTCGACAGCAACCCGGCACAGGGCTTCCTGGCACAGGCACACAAGTTCCAGGCCGCGCTCGCCAGCGACACCATCACCGCACCGGCCAAGTCGGTGGCGCAGATGAAGCAGATCGTGGTCAACGCCTACGTCAACACCGGCCTGACCGCGCTGTTCCTGCTGGTGGTGGGCGCGGTGCTGGTGTATTCGATCAAGACCATCCTGGCGGCCCGCCGCAATCCGCAGCGCAGCGACCGCGAGACCCCGTACGTGGCGCTGAAGCCGCATGAAATGGTGGATCTGTGATGAGCACGCAACTGGTTCCCGCCGGCCAGTACCAGGCCCACCGCCGCATCTGGCGGCGCCTGGTGCAGACCGCACGGCTGTGCTGTGGCATTCCTGATTACGACAACTACGTCCGGCACATGCTGGAAAAGCATCCGGACCAGGAGCCGATGGACTACAAGACGTTCTTCCGCGAGCGCCAGGAAGCCCGCTACGGCGGACGCAACGGTGGCCGCTGCTGTTGAGGGTTGGGTGCCGGGCTTGCAGCCCGGCGCCCGCAGAGGCCGGAGCAACTGCAACTGCAACTGCAACTGCTGGAGCGTCGGCTCTGGCTTTCTGTGGGTTTGGCGGGGCGCTGTGGGTTCGCAGGACACGCCGTAAACCCGTCCCTGGGGGCTCGATGGCGCCATCCATGGCGCCAACGGTCCTGCAAGCCCACCCCGCCCCGCCTTTGACAGATTTCCGGGGACGGTGCGAAACATCTGGGGTCGGATTCGTTTTCGTTGGAAAACGGAGCCGCCCCCTTCTTTGTTCATGGATACCGATGGAATTGATTCACGCATGGCGTGGATCCAGCAGATCGCGGAAAACTGTCGGAGGCGGGGTGGGTCCGGTTGAGGGGGCGTGAGCGCCATGGATGGCGCGACCGAGGCTACATGGACGTATTCACGCCGTCCCCCTCAACCGGACCCACCCCGTCATCACACGGAATGCCGCTCTGGCTTTTGATGTTGAGGTTGCCGGCCAGCGGCCGGCACTACCGCGGGTGCCGGGCGCCGCCCGGCTGGCCTCCTCAGCCGGTCGCCATCCACTTCAGGATCAGGCCAGTGACATAGGCCAGTCCGGTGCCGGTTGCATAACCGACCGTGCCCAGCAGCACGCCCACCGGGGCCAGCGTCGGATGGAACGCCGCTGCCACCACCGGCGCCGACGCCGCAGCGCCGATGTTGCCCTGCGAACCAATGGCGAAGAAGAACAGCGGCGCGCGCAGCAGCTTGGCCACGACCCACAGCACCAGCACATGCGTGGCCATCCAGATGGCACCGAGCAGGAACAGCCACGGCCGATCCAACAGCGACAGCAGGTTCATCTGCATGCCGATGCAGGCGATCAGGAAGTACAGGAACACCGTGCCCAGCCGCGACGCACCGGCCGCTTCCAGCCTGCGTGCACGGGTGAAGCTCAGGCCCAGGCCCATCGCGGTGGACAGCAGGATCACCCACACGAACTGGCTGTCCAGGCTGAACTGGCTGGCCCAGCTGACGTTGGCCTTGAACCAGCCCGACAGCGGCGCAGCGATGGCGTGGGCCAGGCCCACACCGCCCAGTGCCACGCCGACGATCACCATCAGGTCGGTCATGCTGGGAATGCGCGCGTTCTGCGCCTCGTAGGCACTGATGCGCGCCTTCATCTCGTCGATGGCACGGGTATCGGCGCCGTTGCGGGTGTCGATCTGCTGTGCGCGGTTGGCCAGGAACAGCAGGATCGCCATCCACAGGCTGGCGCAGGCCACGTCGACCACGGCGAACTGGCCGAAGGTGGTGGCATCGGTGCCGAACACTTCGCGCATGGCGACCATGTTGGCACCGCCACCGATCCAGCTGCCGGCCAGCGCCGCCATGCCGGCCCAGGTATCACCGGCCACGGTTTCCGGGTGGATCAGCTTCATGAGCTGGAACGAGACGATGGCGCCGAGCATGATGCCGGCGGTACCGGCACAGAACACAAGCAACAGTTTCGGCCCGAGCTTGATGACGCCCTTCAGGTCGATCGACAGGGTCAGCAGGACCAGCGCGGCCGGCAGCAGCACGTCACGCGCGACCGGGTTGTACAGCGAGGTGTTGTGGCCATCGATGACACCAGCGGTGTTGTAGATGGCGGGGATGAAATAGCACAGCAGCAGTGCCGGCACCCAGGCGAAGATCTTCTTCAGCAGCGGGGTCGGACCACTGGCGGCCCAGAATATCAGGGCCAGGGTGGCGGCAATCAGGCCCAGTCCAACGATGTCGTTGCTGATCAGGGCAGTAGTAGCGGGTTCGGTCGGCATGGGATCCTCTGTCGATCGAAAGAGCGGGAAAAAAAAGCGCCGCATAAAGCGGCGCAGGTCGAGATTAACATTGTCTTCACGCCGGGTCATGCTGCAGTGCCGACCACACCTCCACCCCCTCAGGGAGCCTACTCATGCAGCTTGGCGCCTTTTCGGTCAGTCTCTCGGTGAAGGATCTCGCGGCCTCCCGTGCCTTCTACGAAGCCCTGGGCTTCTCGGTCACCGGCGGCGATCCAGCACAGAACTGGCTGGTGCTGCGCAGCAACGGCACCGTGATCGGCCTGTTCCAGGGCATGTTCGAGGGCAACCTGCTGACCTTCAACCCCGGCTGGGACCAGCACAAGCAGGAGCTGACCCACTTCCAGGATGTGCGCGAGCTGCAGGCGGAGCTGGATGCCAGGAGCATCGCGCTGGCAGTCCGCACCGATCCCGATGGCCAGGGGACCGGCTACCTGCAGCTGGCCGATCCCGACGGCAACGTGATCCTGATCGACCAGCACGTGGCGCGGCCGAACGGGCGTTGACGCGGACAGCCATCGCGTGGGTAGGCGTCGACCTTGGTCGACGGGCAGCATGCCAACCAGGGTTGGCATCTACCAGGACGGCCGGATCAGCCCGGTCGCGAGGCACTGAAATCGAGCGTGACACGCGTGCCTCGCGGCTCGCAGGGCTGCAGCTGCAGGGTCCAGCCCAGGTGCTCGCAGAGCCGCGCGATCAGATCCAGCCCGATGCCGCCGCCACGATCGGCGCGCTCGCCACGGGCCATCCGCGCGTGGATGGCCGCGATCTCCTCCGGGCTCATGCCATGCCCGGGGTCCTGCAGGGTCAGCACCGCCGACGAACTCAGCCGCAATTCGATGTGGCCACGGCCACTGTTCTCGATGGCGTTGCGCACCAGGTTGCCGATCGCCGCCTGCACCACCGCCAGCGGCGCGACGATGTCCACCGGCGCGGCCTGGATGCCGATGCTCAGGTCCTTGTCGCCCAACAGATGGCGATGGTCGTCGACGATCTCCGGCAGCAGCTGGTCCAGCGCGATGCGCTCGGCACGCGCCGCCAGTCGTGCCGGATCACGCGCCAGCACCAGCAGCAGTTCGATCAGCTGCTCCACGCTCTGCGCGGTGCGCAGTACCCGCTGCATCTGCTGGCGCGCACGCTCGGGCAGGCCCGGTTGCTCCAGCGCCAGTTCGGCGGCACCGGTCATCACCGCGATCGGCGTGCGCAGTTCATGGCTGGCGGTGCTGATGAACACCCGCTCGCGTTCGACGAACTGTTCGTTGCGGTCCAGGTAATCGTTCAGTGCACCGGCAATCGTGTGCAGCTCGGAGCTGCCACGCGGGTCGACCTCTATGCGCTGTCCCTGCGCACCGGGCCGCAGATCGGCGATGCGCTGCGCCAGCAAGCTCAACGGTCGCACCATCCGCTCCATGCCGAAGGACGCCATCAGCACGGTGACGAAGATCATGATCACGCCCGCCAGCATCACCCAGCGCGTGGCGAACTGCTCCAGATCGTGGAAGTCGGAGATATCCAGCGCCAGCGCGACCCGCCCCATCGATTCGGTCTCGCGCACCATCACCGCCGTCTCGCGGCCCTTCACCATTACCCCGTCATGCAGCCCGGGATGCAGGGTACGCAGGCTGTCGGGCAGGTTGACCGCGTCGAAGCGGTAGAGGCTGAGCGTGTCCGAATCCTGCCAGCGGTAATGCGGCTCGTGTTCGACATGTTCGACGATGCTGTCGAGTTCGGAATTGAGCAGCGCGCGCCAGGCAGCGTGCTCGGCATGCTCATGCACGTAATTGCCGACGCTGAACACCGCCAGCGAAAGCAGCGCCAGGTAGCCCAGCAACCACCACAGCACGCGCCGGTACAGCGGCCCGGGCTTACGCGCCTTCATCAGTATCCTTGCCAGCGTCGCTGCCGGTGGTCACGGCCAGCCGATAACCCACCCGCGGCAGGGTGTGGATCAGCTTCTCGGCAAACGGGCCGTCAACGCTGCGACGCAACTCGTAGACATGCGAGCGCAGCAGGTCACCATCCGGCGGCTCGTCGCCCCACAGGGCGAACTCCAGCTGCTGTCGTGTCACCGCACCCGGGCTGGCCCGCATCAGCACTTCCAGCAGTTTGCGGCAGGCCGGGTACAGGTGCAGCACCTGGCCCTCACGCTGGGCCTCCAGCGTCGCCAGATCCAGCACCAAGTCGCCCACCTGCAGGCGCTTGCGCGGGTTGCGGCCCTGCGCGCGCAGCAGCAGCGCTTCCAGCCGCACCTCCAGCTCGGGCAGCGCGAACGGCTTGGTCAGGTAGTCGTCGGCGCCGGCACGGAAGCCGGCAATCTTGTCCGGCAGCTCGTCACGCGCGGTCAGCATGATCACCGGCACTTCCGATGCATGCTCGGTGCGCAGCCGGCGCAGCACCTCCGGCCCCTCCATGCGCGGCAGCATCCAGTCCAGGATCACCGCGTCGTAGGGATGGCTTCCGGCCAGGTGCAGGCCGGTGATGCCATCCGGGGCCACGTCGAGCACATGCCCGCGCGACTCGAAATAGTCGAACAGGTTGGCCACCAGCTGGCGGTTGTCCTCGATCACCAACAGACGCATGCACGAAACATCCACGGAAGTTCGTACCATGGTAGCGCCGCCCATGTCGGAATGCGGTCGTCCCGCCCCCTTCTGACGCTTTTCCCACCCCCGCCACCTCAGAATGGCCGTTTTGCTCCCGGAGCCTGCCGTGCCCGTAGCCCTGCCCCGCCGTTGGCGCCTGCCCCTGTTGTGGCTGCTGATCATTGCTGCATTGGCAGCGGGCATCGGCCTTCGGCAGCCGCAGCCGCCGGACGAGCCGCGCTTCGTGCTGGCCGCGCGGACCATGGTCGAGAGCGGGCAATGGCTGCTGCCGCATCGTGGCAGCGAGCTGTATTCCGAGAAACCACCGGTGTTCATGTGGCTGCAGGCGGCCGCTTACGAGGTGGTCGGCAGCTGGCAGTGGTCGTTCCTGCTGCCGTCATTGCTGGGCGCCCTGCTGAGCCTGTGGCTGGTGTCGGATCTGGCACGGCGGCTGTGGTCGCCGCGGCATTCCATCTATGCCCTCGCGGCGCTGTTCTGCACCCTGCAGTTCGGGCTGATGGCCAAGCGTGCGCAGATCGACATGGTGCTGGTGGGGATGACCACCGTCGCCGTGTGGGGCTTGATGCGGCACCTGTGCGAACGTCGTAACCTGCCCGCGCTGTGGCTGGCCGGTTTCGCCGCAGGCGTCGGCACGGTGACCAAGGGCGTGGGTTTCCTGCCGTTGCTGATGGTGCTGCCCTGGTTCGGCTGGTGGCTGTACCAGCGCCGTCGCGGGTACCGCGTGGAGGGTCCGCACCCGGCAACGCTGCTGTGGCTGATCCCGGCGTTCCTGCTGGGCGTGGGCGTGTGGCTGGCGCCGCTGGGCTGGGCCCTGCTGCACACGCCCAGCGCCGAACTGCAGGCCTACGCGCATGAGCTGCTGTTCAAGCAGACCGGTACCCGTTACGCCAATGCCTGGCACCACCGGCAGCCGGCCTGGTACTACCTGCAGGTGATCCTGACCCTATGGCTGCCGGGCAGCCTGCTGCTGCCGATGCTGTTCAAGCCCTGGTGGCGCCGTATCCGCCGTGGCGACCGTCGCCAATGGCTGCTGCTGGGCTGGGCGGTGCTGGTACTGGTGTTCTTCAGTGCCAGCCCGGGCAAGCGCGAGGTGTATCTGTTGCCGATGCTGCCGGCGATGGCACTGGCCGTGGCCCCGCTGCTGCCCGGCCTGTTGCGCCGCCTGTGCGTGCGCCGCTACCTGTTCGGCTACAGCGTGGTGCTGATGCTGGCCACCGGCGTGCTCGGCGTGATGCTGATGACCGAGCACCCGTGGGCGTTGGCGCAACTGGAACGCCGCGCCATGCCCGATACGTTGCTGCCGGTGCTGGGCGATGGCCTGCTGACCTTCGCCATTGCCCTGGCCACGCTGATCGTGTGGCTGCGGGTACGTCGTGCCGCGACGCTGGTGCTGCTGACCCACGGCATGCTGTGGATGCTCTATGGCCTGGTGCTGATGCCTGCACTGGACCCCTTCGCCTCGGCATCGGCACTGATGCGCCGGGTGGGTGCGCGGATCGGTCCCGACGCCGAACTGGCGCTGGTGGCCTGGCGCGAGCAGAACCTGCTGCAGGCCGACCGGCCGGTGCGCGAGTTCGGCTTCAAGCGGCCTTGGGCCGAGCAGTGGCACGACGCCGGTCCGTGGCTGGCCGAGGCGCCGGACAAGCGCTGGCTGCTGGTGCTTGATGATGCGATGAGCCCATGCGTGGACCCGAGCAAGGTGATCGATATCGGTGTTGCCAACAGGAACCGTTGGCAACTGCTTCCCGGTACCGCATGGAACCCGCAATGCCACGCCGAGCGGGCCGGGTCGACCGCCGAAGAAGACTGAACGTCGGCACGTGCTGGGCAAGCATTAACCCGGCACGAACGAGCGTCCGACCCTTCTCCGACATCCAGATGACGAGCATGACCGCGGATTCCCGACCCGCCCTTTCCCAGCATGCCCGTCCGTCCCCTTGATGCGATAGCGCCGCTTGCGACATCGCCACTGGCGTCACGATTTGCCGTAACTCACCTATGGCTGCCTGTCGCAATCGGTCTGCCCTTGTTTACGCTGCTGATGGGTTTCGGCGGCGACCAATGGATGGCCGATCACCTGTTCCGCATTGAGGGTGGCCATTGGGCGCTGCAGGACGCCTGGGTCACCCGCACGCTGGTGCACAAGGCCGGCAAATGGCTGAGCACGGCTGCTGCGCTCGTGGCGATCCTGCTGTGCTTCCACCACTGGCGAAAGGGTCGCGATCGCACCCTGCGGTGGGCGCTGCTTTATGTCGTAATTGCCATGGCTCTGGGCACGGGCGTGATCTCCCTTCTGAAGTCGCTGGTGCCGATGGAATGCCCCTGGGACCTGCTGCGCTACGGCGGCCACCAGCCTTTCATCGGTCTTTTCACCCTGCGCCCGGCCGGCATGGCGCCGCAGGCCTGCTTCCCGGCCGGGCATGCCAGCGCCGGCTATGCGTGGCTCTGTCTGTACTATTTCGCCCTGCTGTGGCGCCCGTCGTGGCGCTGGGCGGGGCTGTGGATCGGCCTCGGCGCTGGCCTGGTGTTCGGCATCAGCCAGCAGCTGCGGGGCGCACATTTCCTTTCGCATGACGTTGCCACTGCGTTGATATGTTGGCTGCTTTCGCTCGGCCTGTATGTCCTGATCCGCCGTCAGCTGGACCGTCCCCACCGCCAGGAGGCAAACGCATGAGTGCATCGGTCCAACGCCCCGCCCGCCTTCCCGCGTTGGCGAACCTTCGCCATTGGCGGCCGCAGCTGTCCACCGAAGCACTGATCGCACTGACCAGCCTGTTCTTTGCGGTGGCCGGCAACGGCCTGTTCTGGCACAGCGCGATGGCCAGCCATCCGGGCAGCCTGCGCTACGCGCTGTCGCTGCTGCTGTTGCTGCTGGGTGCGCACGGCGTGCTGCTGGGCATCCTGGTCTGGCGCTGGAACGCCAAGGTGGTGATCAGCCTGCTGCTGCTGGTGACCGCATTCGCCGCGCATTACATGAGCCGCTACCACATCTACCTGGATGCGGACATGCTGCGCAACGTGCTGGCGACCGACCCCAAGGAAAGCCGCGAACTGATGACCGTGTCGCTGCTGTGGCCAGTGCTGCTGCTGGCCGTGTTGCCGATGATCGTGCTGTGGCGCGTGCAGCTGCGCCGCCGCAGCTGGGGGCGCAGCCTGTTGTGGCGCCTCGGGTTCCTGCTGGTGGCGGCGGTGACCGCGGTGGGCGGTGCGCTGATTTCGTTCCAGGATGTCTCGGCGCTGATGCGCAACCAGCGTGAAGTGCGCTACCTGGCCACCCCGGCCAACGTGCTGCTGGGCCTGCCGCGTGCACTGCGGGGCGACAACCCGGTGCAGCGCGCGCCGAAGCTGCCGATCGGCACCGACGCCAAGGCCACGCCGCGCGCTGCGGCCAGCAAGCCTCGCCTGCTGGTGATCGTCATGGGCGAGACCGTGCGCGCGCAGAACTGGGGCCTCAACGGTGGCCGCAACACCACCCCGGAACTGGCCCAGGCACCGGTGATCAACTTCCCCGACATGCACTCCTGCGGCACCAGCACCGAAGTGTCGCTGCCGTGCCTGTTCTCGCCGTGGGGACGCCACGAGTACGACGAGAAGAAGATCCGTGCACACCAGTCGCTGCTGCATGTGCTGAACCGTGCCGGCATCGCACCGCTGTGGCGTGACAACCAGTCCGGCTGCAAGGGCGTGTGCGAAGGCCTGGAGTTCCAGTCGCTGTCCGATGCGACCACCCCGGGCCTGTGCGCTGACGGCCGCTGCATGGACGAGATCCTGCTGCAGGACCTGGCCACCCAGGTGCGAGCCAAGCCCGGCGACCGCGTGGTGGTGCTGCACCAGCTGGGCAACCACGGCCCCGCCTATTTCGAGCGCTACCCGGCCGCGTTCCGCCGCTTCACCCCCACCTGCGATACCCGCGACATCGGCCGCTGCTCGCGCGAAGAGATCACCAACAGTTACGACAACGCCGTGCTGTACACCGATCACTTCCTGACCAAGACCATCGGCACGCTGCAGGGCATGCAGGACTACGACACGGCGATGATCTATCTGTCCGACCACGGCGAGTCGCTGGGCGAAAAGGGTCTGTTCCTGCACGGCGTGCCTTACGCCATCGCCCCGGCCGAGCAGACCCGGGTGCCGATGACGATGTGGTTCTCGCCGGGCTTCGCCAGCAGCCGCGGGCTGGACCTGCAATGCGTGCGCAGGCGTTCGGCGGCCTATACCGACCACGACAACCTGTTCCCGTCGGTGCTGGGCCTGATGCAGGTGAAGACGGCGCTGTACGAGCGCGATCGCGACGTGTTCGCCAACTGCGAGAGTTGAGGGTTTGTCGGCAGGGCTGCGCCCTGCACCCGCAGAGGCCTTCAAGCAACGGCAACGGCCGAAGCAACAGCAGAAGCGGGTTTGCTGTGGGTTGGC
>NZ_JAOCCT010000053.1:0-22428 GCF_029840555.1 Stenotrophomonas sp. GD03877
CGCCGTTGGCTGGAACCTACGGCCACCAGCCGTGCCCGAACCGGGCAAAATGATCGGCCGCGCGCTCGAATGGATTCCGCGCACTCACCCCGCCACACAGCAGGTACACCGGCAGGTACAGCGGCCCCAGCACCATGTACTGGTAGACGTGCGCGCGTTCGTGGTCGTCCAGCCGGATCAGCGGCTCCACGCCCCACCCCGCCTGATGCGCATAGGTCCGGCACGAAATGCCCAGATCATGACCGGTATGCAGGATCACATTGCCCAGCGTGATCGCCCCACCCGGCCCCCACGGCCAGCGGTCGAACACCAACGCACAGTCACGGCCGCTCCAGCGCAATGTCGCGCCGCCGAGCATGCCGGCCAGGCCGCCGATCAGGCCGATCAGGGAATTGGGTGACGTCCACACCGCGCCCAGTACCTGCAGCGCGCGCAGCCAGATCGGCCAGGGCTCAGGGGCAGTCTTCAATCGGCCTCGTTCGGCATCAGCAGCCACAGGATCAGGTAGACCAGGATGCCAGGGAAGGCCGCCGAGCCGATCGAGACCAGCACGAACACGATCCGCACCAGCGTGGGGTTCCAGCCGAAGCGGTGGGCGATGCCGCCCATCACGCCGGCAATCATGCGGTCGTTCAATGAACGCGACAGCGTGCGCGGCGTGGTGTTCATGGCGGTTCTCCTGGGCTACGGGAAAAAGCAGTCGAGCATGGCTCGACTCTACACCGCCCCCATGTCTACGGCGTGCGGTGGCGCAAGGCCTGCAGGCGTGCGCCGAACCAGGCGGCTGCGGTCTGTTCAGGCTGTCCCGGGCACTGGATGCGGTAGGGCTTGCCACTCATGCTGCTCTGGCTGGCAGCGCGCTCGATGAACTGCTCGGCGCTGTCCACCATGTCCTTCTTCAGCAGGTAGTCGTACTTGCGCTGCAGGTGCGCGCGCGCATCACTGCCATCGTGCCAGCTGCCATTGCGCTGGAAGCGGCATTGGGAGCCGTCCAGGCTGGCGATCAGCTGGGCGATCTCCCGCCGTGCATCCGCACTGGGTGCGGCGTGGGCAAGCGGCGCTGCCAGCAGTGCCGCAAGAATCAACAGAATCCGGTACGTCATCATCCCCCCAGGTCAGTCGAGCATGGCTCGACTCTACAGGTCACGCGCCTTCAACCAGCCATCGATCGTGGCCGGCACTTCGCGCTGCGCACGGCCGGACACGTAGATGCCGATATGGCCACCGCGGAAACTGGACTCGGTGTAGTCGTCCGTGCCCAAGCGCCCACGCATCGCGCGCGAAGCATCCGGCGGCACCAGATGGTCCTGTTCTGCATAGATGTTCAGCACCGGCAGGGTCACCTGCGACAGATCCACCGCCTCCTCGCCGATCCGCACCGTGCCGTTCACCAGCCCGTTGCCCTGGTAGAACAGCTTGATGAAGTCGCGGAACGCCTCGCCCGCCAGATCCGGTGAATCGAAGATCCACTTCTCCATGCGCAGGAAGTCCTCCAGCGCGGCCTTGTCATCGAGGATGTCGAGCAGGCCCACGTACTTCTGCACATTGAGGCGGAACGGCTTGAGCATCAGGTAACTGGCATTCATCAGGTCGGCCGGGATGTTGCCCAGCGTGTCGACCAGCAGGTCCACGTCCACCTGCCGCGCCCAATGCGAGAGCATGTTGTCGGCCGTCTGGAAATCGACCGGGGTGACCATGGTGATCAGCTTGCCCAGCTTCTGCCGGCGCAACGCGGCGTAGCAGAGTGCGAACACGCCGCCCTGGCAGATACCCAGCAGGTCGACCGGGCCACCACTGCGCGCACGCAACGCATCGACGGCGCCATCGATGTAGCGCAGCAGGTAGTCCTCCAGGGTCTGGAAGCGCTCCGAGCGATCCGGGTAGCCCCAGTCCAGCACGTACACGTCCTGGCCCAGCGCCAGCAGCTTCTGCACCAGCGAACGGTCGGCCTGCAGGTCGACCATGTACGGCCGGTTGACCAGCGCGTAGACGATCAGCAGCGGCGTACGCCGGGTCGGTGACTGTTCGCCGACGAAGCGGTACAGCACCACCTTGCCGTCGCGCCAGACTTCCTCACGCGCGGTCACGCCATAGTCCACGTCTTCCACCTGCGGCAGCAGCTTCAGCCCTTCCATCAGCTTGCGCTGCATGGCCAGGGTTTCCTGCATCAGGTCATCGGCGTTGAAGCCCAGCGGCCCCTTCATCGGTCACGCGTCCGAGTGGAAGTGCGAGGTGCGGCCTTTTTCGCTGACGCCTTTTTCGCAGCCGCCTTCTTTGCCGGCGCGGCCTTCTTCGCGGCCTTGCGTACGACCGGCTTCACCTTCGCCGGCGCCGGCTGCGCCACTGGGTCCACCTCGGCAGTTCCAGCCAGCACCGCCACCTGTGCCTGCAGGCGGCGCAGGCTGCGCTCCAGCTCGGCGATACGGCGGTGGGCGGCATCCATCTCGCTGCGGGTCGGCAGGCCGATGCGTTCACTCATCTGTTCCACCTCACGCTGCAGGCCGGCGCGCAGGCGCATCTGTGCGTTGCCCAGCGAGGCATATACCTGCTGGAACGGCTCGGACATGGCGACCTTGGCGTAGGCCTCCTCGGCCACTTCGATCCACAGGTCGAACATCGCGCGGGCGCTGGTCAGCTGGGTGCCGGGCTGTTCGTGCTCGGCCAGGCGCTGCTCGAACAGCGCAAAGGCCTCATCCAGCGCCTGTCTGATCTGATCAACGTAGGCGCGCGAATGCTGCTGGTATTCCTCCTGTGCGCGCAGCAGTGCCTGCCAGCGCGCCTGGTGTTCGCGGCCCGGGCCGAATGCCGGGCTCTGCAGCCACGGGCCAGCCTGCAGCTGGAACTGCTGCAGCCATGCGGCGAATTCGGGCACGGCGGCGCCGGCGTGGGTGCTGCCACGGGCCCCCTGCAGCATCCACTGCAGCATGCCGTCGCCCTGCCCCTGCACCGCCTCGCGCCAGGCCTGGGCCACGTCCGCGCTGCTGGCGTCGCGGCCGGCGAAACGCGCGGCCACTTCCTGCATGGTGCCGTACCAGCTGCCCGCCTGTTCGCGGAACCGGCGCACGGCATCTTCCGGTGCGCCCTGCCCCTGTTCGGGCAACAGCTGGCCCCACCAGTCGAACAACCGCTGCCAGCTGCCGGGGTCGTCACCGGCCGGCGCACCGGGCGTGCTCGCATGGCGCAGGGCATCGCCCCAGGCGCCGAAGTACTGCCGCGCCAGGGCTTCGAAATCGCTGCTGCCGGCGTCATGGGCCGAGCTGGTCATCACAGGCCTCCGCAGGGCTGGCTCATGGCTTGGGAATGCGCAGGGTCTTGCTGATCATCAGCGACCCGGACAGGGCGAACAGCAGCACCATCGGGTGCAGCTGCCACGGACCGATCTGCCACTGGCCGAACCAGAGGTCCTGGCCGATGGCATCGGTACCGGCGGCGATCGCCAGCACGATCACCAGCACCAGGCTGGTCGGGATCGGAGTGCCCTCGAAAAACCTGACCTTGCCCTCGTCGCCGGCCAGCGCCTCGGCGGTGACGTTGTAGCGCGCCAGGCGGCTGACGCCGCAGCAGACGAAGTAGCTCAGCACCAGCCAGTCCCAGCCGCCCTGCATGCCGCAGGCATAGGCCAGCGCCGCCGGCGCCACGCCGAAGGAGATCACGTCGGACAGCGAGTCCAGCTCGCGACCCAGGGTAGAGCTGGACTTGCGCCAGCGCGCGATGCGCCCGTCGAGCGCATCGAAGATGAAAGCCAGCGGGATCAACGCCATGCCGAACAGCAGGTAGCCGCGCTCGCCGTCCTGCAGGAAGCGCATCGCGGCAAAGACCGCACCGGTGCCGCAGAAAGCATTGGCCAGGGTGAACCAGTCGGCCAGCTGGAATTCGCGCAGCATCGAGAAGTGACGTTTCATGGGGTCTCACGGAGCATCAAGGCCCACAGGTTACCGCGAGCGCCGCCACTGGCGACAGCGCTGGCAGGACCCAGCCTTCACCGCTCCCTCACCTGCCCTCACCAGCGGTGAATTTTTCGCCACCCATCTTGACAGCCTAGGGGGGTGGCGCCTGTCGCGGCTTATCCACAAAGTTGCCCACGCGTAATCCACACCCCCTGTGGACAACCAGATCTCACCGACTGCGACGTTGGACATTTCCTCATCACCCTGCATCGGGGTTTCCCTACTTCCCAAGCCACAAGGTCGGCGCTATGGTCACCGGCGGACCCGCCGCCGCCACGTCCGAAACTCTGTAATGGACGATGATGATGCTGGATGCTCCCACCCTGGCCGCACAACTGCGGCAGCCCCATGGCGAGGCCGCGTTGGCGGTCGCCGACTCGATGAACCGCAGCAACGGCGCACTCAACCTGGCCGCGATCGGGCTGCTGGCCGTCGGCGCCGGTGAACAGGTCCTGGAGGTCGGCCCGGGCAATGCTGCCTTCGCGCCGCTGATGCTGCAGGCCACCGGCAGCCGCTATCTGGGCATCGAGCTGTCCACCGCCATGGTCGAGGCCGGCAACCAGCGGCTGGCCAGCGCCGGGTTGGCCGAGCGTGCGGCGATGCGGCACGGCGACGCCCATGCGCTGCCGGTCGCCGATGCCGCGATGGATGCCGCGCTGGCGGTCAACACCCTGTACTTCTGGCCGAACCTGGCCCCGGTGCTGGATGAGCTGGCGCGGGTACTGCGCCGGGGCGGCCGCCTGTGCCTGGCCTTTGGCGACGCCAGCTTCATGCGCAGCCTGCCATTCGCTGCCGACTTCCAACTGCATGAGCTGGATGTGGTGGAGCTCGCGCTGCGGGTATCGGGCTTCCGTGTCTCGGCCTGGCGCAGCCACCGGGAATCCGCGGCCGGCAATGACGGCCAGACCCGCGAAAAGCACTTCCACCTGCTGTTGGCACAGCGGCGCTGAAGCTGCCCGCCTGACCGAGTGGTAGAGCCGGCCGCTGGCCGGCTGCCCCGACGATTCCGGATTGCCGGCAAGCGGCCGGCACTACCCAGCCTGCACCCGCCTCCAGCGAGCAAAACAGAGCACCTGCATCACCAGCATGGCCAGCAACCCCAGCGGCCACGCCCACCACAGCCCGGCCAGTCCGTGCCGGGACTGCAGCCACATCGCCAGTGGCAGCTCCAGCAGCAATACGGCCGCCATGCCCAGCAACGCCGGCAACAACACCGTGCCACCGCCTCGCATCACTCCGACCAGCACCGCACTGCCTCCCATCGCCAGCACGCCCCACACCACGGTGCGCAATTGCTGCGTGGCCAGTTCGCGCACGTCGGTCGCCGCCAGGATCAGGCCAGTCAACCAGGGCGCCAGCGCCACAACCAGCATCACCACCCCGCTCAGTATCGCCAGTCCAAGCAGCACGCCGGTGCGGGCGATGGCGGGCAGCCGTGCCGTACGTCCCGCCCCCATCGCATGCGCGGCGAGGATGGTGGCGGTGATACCCAGCGACATCGCAGGCAGCTGCACCCAGCTCATCAACTGATTGACCGCGCCGTAGGCGGCCGTGGCGGTATAGCCGTGGCGATTGATCCAGCCCAGCAGCACGATCTCGGCCACGGCCAGACTGAGCATCTGCAGCGAGGACGGTACGCCGATGCGTAGCATCGGACGGATGAGTGCTCCATCGAAACGGATCGATCGCAGTAACTCATGCCCCGGTGCCAACGGGTGCCCAATCCGCTGCCACCGCCACATCAGCCAGGCCAGGGCCAGCAGCGAGGCGAGCGCCGCCGAGACTGCCGCACTGGCTGCGCCCAGCCGCGGCAGGCCGGCCCAGCCCAGGATCAGCAGCGGCGTGCACAGCAGGCCGACCACCGTGGCCAACAGCAGCGCATGCAGCGGCGTCTTCGCATCGCCCACCGCGCGGCTCACCGCAGTGGCCAGCCACAGCAGGAAGAACACCGGTGCCGCCAGCAACAGGACACGGGCATAGACGATGGATTCGCCGAGGATCGGGGCCGGCGTACCGAGTGCCACCAGCAGCTCTGGTGCGAAACCGCCGCCCACCGCCATCACCAGCACTGACAACAGCAGAATCAGTGCCACCGCACTGCCGGCCACCGCGCGCGCCTGCTGCGGCCGGCCCGCGCCCCAGGCCTGGCCGATCAGCACCATGGCACCGGTCGCCAGGCCCATTACCAGGGCCAACAGCAGGAAGAAGACCGGGAAGAACGCTGCGGCGGCAGCCACCGCCTGCGTCCCCAGCAGATGGCCGAGGTAGATGTTGTCCAGCGTGCCTGCGGCAAGCTGCAGCGCATTGGTCAGCAGCATCGGCAGCAGCAGGGCCAGGTAGGTGCGCCACAGCGGTGGTGCGGCCGGGGGTGTCGGATGTACAGGGGTGGTCATGGGATTCTCTGGGCAAGGCGCTGCCCTGCCCGGCGTTTCCGCCAGCAAAGCAAGCACAGGGGAGCGGGCCGTGGCCCGCGATCAGGTGGCGCCGCTGCTCAACGACGGCGCGATGGCTCAGCCGTCGGCGCTCTCGAATGCCAGGCGCAGGGCGTGGTTGCGCACATCCTCGGGCCAGCTGCGCAACGCCATTTCCAGGCCCGACCGGTCGTGCGCGAACAGGACACGGATCGCTTCCTCGAAACCAGGCAGGTCACCGGCGATGGTCTGCAGGAAGTGATAGGTGCGCTCGCTGTGGCGACGCTGCTGGTCCTTGTCCGCACCGGCACGGCTGGCCGCCTCCACCAGCCTGCGCAGCACTACCGAGGCCCCACCGGGCTGCTCGGCCAGCCACGCCCAGTGGCGCGGCAGCAGGGTCACTTCGCGGGCAACCACGCCCAGCTTGGGGCGGCCGCGACCGCGCGGGGCAACAGGTGCGTCTTCGGGAGCGATTCCGGCGTCCGCTTCCACGGCCGATGGAAACGCCTCCGCCACCCGCGCCAGCAGTTCTGCGTCGCTGCCGCGTGTGTCGAAATCATGGGTGCGACCGGTAGCGTTGTCGAACACCAGCAGCGGACCGGCAACGTTGCCGGCGCGCAGCTGTTTCAGCGCAAGCGCAGCCACTTCCGGGGTGCCGGAAGCGACCAGGCGATGGCCGTCGAAACAGCTGAAGGGAGGAAGTCGGGACGCAGGCATGGCAATGGCATCAGAGGCGATGCGCGAATATTGCCCGGGTAATTTTCGACTGTCAATATTGCCCGGGTATTAATCAGCCAGAAGAGCGTGCCAATCAAGGTTGGCCCCCACCAGAATGGTTGGCACCCACCCGATCCGCCGGATCACAGACGGCTGAAGGACCAGCTCACCATGCGGCCGTCCTTGTACGGCATCACGCCGTGGAACGGGCGCGGGTCGGCGTCGAACACCAGCGGCAGGAAGTTGCGGTCGCCCTCCCACATCGGCAGCGTGCCCAGCTTGTCCAGGTCCACCCACTCCAGCGTGCCTTCGTGGTTGCCACCGTGCGGGGTGCCTTCGAAGCTGTCGATGACGAACACGAAGCCCAGCCAGTCCTCGCCGTGCTTGCCGAAACCCGGCCAGCTGAGGGTGCCGCGCAGGCGCATGCCGGTGCAGTCGATACCGGCCTCTTCCTGGATCTCGCGGCGCATGCTGGCGGCCACATCCTCGTCCGCCTCGATCTTGCCGCCCAGACCGTTGTACTTGCCCAGGTGGTGGTCACCGGGCCGGGTGTTGCGGTGGATCATCAGCACCTGGCGACGATCGGGCGACAGCACGTAGCCCAGGGTGGCGACGATCGGGGTATACGGCATGGGGCAGCATCCAGCAGCAGGTCAGCCGTGGATTATGGCCGATCAGCGCACCAGCGACAGGCGGCGCTCGGTGGGCGTGCCGGCACCATCGGGATCACGGCGCAGGGTGGCGACGCCGTGGCCGCGCTCGGCCAGGTATTCCAGCCACTTGCCCAGGAAGGTATTCATCCGCATGCGGTGGCTGATCAGCTCCGCCGGCGGCGGGTACAGGCCCATGGTGTCCTGCCAGCGACGGCCGACGTAGCAGTGGGTGGTCTCGGCCTGGCGCGCGTCACGATACAGCCGCACATAGGCCGATGGATCCGGTTCGCCGGTGACCGGGTCGGCCAGGTCGTAGGTCAGGCGCAGTTCCACCGTGTAACGGTGGCACTCGATCACGTCCAGACGAACATCCAGGCCGTCGCCGATCGAGGAAATGTAGCTGCCCGCTACCAGTCCGGCCGGTTCGAACAAGCGCACCAGATGGCGGTAGTTTTCCGCGTACAGGCCCATGAGCCAGCTCAACCGGCTCAGGCGGGGAATGCGTTCGGTGCGGGGCAAGGCTCGGGCCATGGGTCGATCCTACACGTTGGTGCTTCAACGTGGGGGCGGGATCGCCCCGGCCAAAGGGGCCCGGTATCGACCAACGGTCGATACCCACCACGCACAAGGGTTTCCCGCAGCATCGGTAGGCCACGACCGTTGGTCGTGGCGCGCGCCTCAATACAGCTCGCGCTGCAGCCCCAGCGTGGCCAGCACCTTGCTGGAAATCTCCTCGATCGAGGTATGGGTGGTGCTCAGGGTCGGGATGCGCTCCATCTGGAACATCACCTCGGCCGCGGCCACCTCACGCTTGCAGGTATCCAGGTTGGCGTAGCGCGAGTTCGGGCGGCGCTCCTGGCGGATCTGCTGCAGGCGGTCCGGGTCGATGGTCAGGCCGAACAGCTTGCGCCGGTAGTTGCGCAGGCGCGGCGGCAGGCGGTCGCTTTCCAGGTCCTCGTCGGTCAGCGGGTAGTTGGCCGCGCGCACCCCGTAATGCAGGGCCAGGTAGATGCAGGTGGGCGTCTTGCCGGCGCGCGACACCGCAACCAGGATCACGTCGGCGTCGTCGTAATTCACCGCGATACCGTCGTCATGGGTCAGCGCGAAGTTCATCGCGTTGATGCGGCGGTGGTAGGTATCGAAGTCGACCATGCCATGGGCCTGGCCCACACGGTTCACGCGCGAACTGGACAACTCACGCTCCAGCGGCTCGATGAACGGGGCGAACACGTCGAGCATCAGCGCCCCGCTGTCGGCCAGGATCAGGCTCAGGCTCTGGTCCACGCAGGAGTTCACCACGATCGGCCTGACCTGGTAGCGCTCCCCCGCCGCCTGGATCCGGGAACAGGCTTCCCGGGCTTTTTCGGGGTCGTCGACAAACGACATCCGGTCGGTAATAAAGCTGAACCCGGAGAACTGGGTCAGCAGGCTATGCCCAATGGTTTCAGCGGTGATACCGGTTCCATCGGAAACGTAGAACACCGGACGGATGGTCGACATGCGCGCCTTTACCCCCTACGAAGCCTAAAAGGGCCGCCAACACAAGCTTGTGTCGACAGCGGTCTGCCCGGCATCATATCGGCTTCTTCCTACGGACGCGGCCACTCAGCCCGCCTCGGGCGATGGCCAAACGGAGCATCGCGCTTGAACGAGAACATCCTGTGGTTGCACGAACTGCGTCTGGCCGACCTGGCCCGCGTAGGCGGCAAGAATTCCTCGCTGGGCGAGATGATCGGCAATCTGGCCGGTCTGGGCGTCTCCGTTCCCGGAGGTTATGCGACCACCTCTGAAGCCTTCAAGGACTTCATCGCGCACAACGACCTGTCCAAGCGCATCTTCGACAAGCTGGCCACGCTGGACGTCGAAGACGTCAACGCGCTGACCGCCGCGGGCAAGGAGATCCGCAGCTGGGTGATCGACGCGCCGCTGCAGCCGCAGCTGGACCAGGACATCCGCACCGCCTACGCCAAGCTGAGCGCCGACAATGGCGGCGGCGACGTGGCCGTGGCCGTGCGTTCGTCGGCCACCGCCGAGGATCTGCCGGATGCGTCCTTCGCCGGCCAGCAGGAAACCTTCCTCAATGTCACCGGTGCCGACGACGTCGTGCACAAGGTCAAGGAAGTGTTTGCCTCGCTGTACAACGATCGTGCCATTGCCTACCGCGTGCACCACGGCTTCAAGCATGAGGACGTGTTCCTGTCCGCCGGCGTGCAGCTGATGGTGCGTTCGGGCGTCGGTTCCTCCGGCGTGCTGTTCACCCTGGACACCGAGTCCGGCTTCCGCGACGTGGTGTTCGTCACCTCCTCGTTCGGCCTGGGCGAAATGGTCGTGCAGGGTGCGGTCAACCCGGACGAGTACTACGTCTACAAGCCCACCCTGCAGGCCGGCAAGCCGGCGATCCTGCGCCGCTCGCTCGGCAGCAAGGCGATCCGCATGGTGTATTCGGACGTCCCCGGCGAGCGCGTGAAGATCGAGGACACCCCGGCAGAGCTGCGCAACACCTTCTCGATCAGCGACGAGGACGTGCAGGAACTGTCCAAGCAGGCGCTGGTCATCGAAAAGCACTACGGCCGCCCGATGGACATCGAGTGGGCCAAGGACGGTGTCAGCGGCAAGCTGTTCATCGTGCAGGCGCGCCCGGAAACGGTGAAGTCGCGCAGCCACGCCACCCAGATCGAGCGCTTCGCGCTGACCGAAAAGGGCGGCAACGTGCTGGCCGAAGGCCGTGCCGTCGGTGCCAAGATCGGTTCGGGCGTGGCCCGCGTGGTCAAGACGCTGGACGACATGAACCGCGTGCAGCCGGGCGACGTGCTGATCGCCGACATGACCGACCCGGACTGGGAACCGGTGATGAAGCGCGCTTCGGCCATCGTCACCAATCGCGGTGGCCGTACCTGCCACGCCGCGATCATCGCGCGCGAGCTGGGCGTGCCGGCCGTGGTCGGTTCGGGCAACGCCACCAAGGTCATCGAAGATGGCCAGCTGGTCACCGTCAGCTGCGCTGAAGGCGATACCGGCTTCATCTACGAGGGCAAGCTCGGCTTCGAGCGCACCACCACCGATCTGGGCAACATGCCGCCGGCACCGCTGAAGATCATGATGAACGTGGCCAACCCGGAACGTGCCTTCGACTTCGGCCAGCTGCCGAACGCCGGCATCGGCCTGGCCCGCCTGGAAATGATCATTGCCAGCCACATCGGCATCCACCCGAACGCGCTGCTGGAATACGACCGCCAGGATGCGGCGACCAAGAAGAAGATCGACGAGAAGATCGCCGGCTATTCCGATCCGGTCAGCTTCTACGTGGACCGCCTGGCCGAAGGCATCGCCACCCTCACCGCCTCGGTTGCACCGAACGCCGTGATCGTGCGCCTGTCGGACTTCAAGTCCAACGAGTACGCCAACCTGATCGGCGGCAGCAACTACGAGCCGCACGAAGAGAACCCGATGATCGGCTTCCGCGGCGCCAGCCGTTACGTCGACCCGAGCTTCTCGGCCGCCTTCGCGCTGGAGTGCAAGGCCGTGCTGCGCGTGCGCAACGAAATGGGCCTGGACAATCTGTGGGTCATGATTCCGTTCGTGCGCACCCTGGAAGAAGGCCGCAAGGTCATCGAGGTGCTGGAACAGAACGGCCTGAAGCAGGGTGAGAACGGCCTGAAGATCATCATGATGTGCGAAGTGCCGTCCAACGCACTGCTCGCCGATGAGTTCCTGGAAATCTTCGACGGCTTCTCGATCGGCTCCAACGACCTGACCCAGCTGACCCTGGGCCTGGACCGCGACTCGTCGATCGTCGCGCACCTGTTCGACGAGCGTAACCCGGCAGTGAAGAAGCTGCTGTCGATGGCCATCAAGGCAGCACGAGCCAAGGGCAAGTACGTCGGCATCTGTGGCCAGGGCCCGTCCGATCATCCGGATCTGGCCGAATGGCTGATGCAGGAAGGCATCGAGTCGGTGTCGCTGAACCCGGACACCATAGTCGATACCTGGCTGCGCCTGGCCAAGCTGAAGGCGAACGGCTGATGCCGTAAAGGCCGCAGGCTGACGTCGTGTTCATCGGCGTCAGCCGATACTGCTGCTGCACGCAAGCCCCGCCTCTGCGGGGCTTGCTGTTTCTGGCGTCCTTGCACGCCACGCGTACCTCGCACCTGTCCCGCAGCAGCAAAGGAATTCCCGCATGATCGCCGCCGCACCGTCCTCGCCCGCCGCAACGCCCTGGTTCCACTCGCTCGACTGGGAACGCCTGCTGGAAACCTATGGTGTGCCGCTGCTGGCCGCCATCGTTGTGCTGCTGGTCGGCATGTGGGTGGCACGACGCCTGTCCAATGCGATGCCGCGCGCCACTGCGCGCATGGGCGTGGATCCGATGCTCGGCAGCTTTCTGCGCAACGTGGTGTATGCCGCATCGCTTGTGATCGTAGTGGTGCTGGCGATCGGCACGCTGGGCGTACAGATCACCCCGCTGCTGGCCGTACTCGGCACCGCTGGCCTGGCGGTCGGCCTGGCACTGAAGGATTCGCTGTCCAACATCGCCTCGGGCGTGATGCTGGTGACGCTGCGCCCGTTCCGCGTGGGCGATGTGGTGACCGTGGCCGGTCAGACCGGCACCGTACGCGAAGTACGCATCTTCCAGACCGTACTTACCGGCGCCGACAACCAGCACACCACCATTCCGAACACGCTGATCACCGCCGCACCGATCATCAACCTGACCGCCGAACCGACGCGCCGCGTCGAACTGGTGATCGGCATCGGTTACGAGGACAACATCCAGCTGGCACGCGATACCGCGCTGGCACTGATGAAGGCCGACCCGCGCGTGCTGCAGACGCCAGCACCGGACGTGGTGGTGTACGAGCTGGGTGCGCACGCAATCAACCTGGGCATCCGCTGCTACGTGAAGTCGGCCGACTGGTTCGGTACCAAAGTCACGTTGCTGGAACAGCTGAAGCTGGGCTATGACAAGGCCGGCATCAACATCCCGTACCCGCAGCAGGACATGCACCTGTACCTGCAAGGCAAGGATGGCGGCGTGGTCGAAGCGGATGCGCTGGTGCGCGACAAGCCCTGATCCAACCCGGGAGTGCCGACCAACGGTCGGCACCCACCGATCGGCATCAGGCCTCGACGGCCTCTTCCAGCGCCGGGTAATCGGTGAAACCCTTCGCACCACCACCGAAGAATGTAGCGCGATCCGGTGGATTCAGTTCTGCACCCGTACGCAGGCGCTCAGGCAGGTCCGGGTTGGCAATGAACGGCCGGCCGAAACCGATCAGGTCGGCCCAGCCTTCGGCCAGCGCCTGCCCGGCGCGCTCGGCGGTGTACTTGCCTGCGTAGATCAGCGTGCCCGGGTAGACCATGCGCAGCGCCTGCTTGAACGCCACCGGCATCAACGGCGCATCCTCCCAGTCCGCTTCGGCAATGTGCAGGTAGCCCACACCCATCTCACCGAGAAGGTGTGCGGCAGCCAGATAGGTCGCCTGCGGCGTATCGTCCACCGCCCCCTGCAGCGTGGTCAGCGGCGCCAGGCGCACGCCAACGCGATCACCCCCGGCCACTGCCACCACCGCCTGCACCACCTCGCGCAGGAAGCGCAGCCGGTTCTGCAGCGAACCGCCATAGCCATCGGTACGCTGGTTGGCCTGCGAGTCGATGAACTGGTTGATCAGGTAACCATTGGCGCCATGCAGTTCGACGCCGTCGAAGCCCGCCTCCAGCGCATTGCGGGCGGCCTGCGCGTAGTCGGCGACGATGCCCGGAATCTCGTCCTCGCGCAGCGCACGCGGCATCGAATGCTGGATCATCTCGCCGACGCCAGCTTCGGGACCTGCCCCTGTCGGGTCGACGAACACTTTCACGCCTTCGGCCAGCAATGCCGAGGAAGACACCGGCGCCGCGCCATCGGGCTGCAGGGCCACATGCGAGACGCGGCCGACGTGCCACAACTGCGCGTAGATGCGGCCACCGGCGGCGTGCACCGCATCGGTCACCTGCCGCCAGCCCTTTACCTGTTCGGGGCTGTGGATGCCCGGCGTCCAGGCATAGCCCTGGCCCTGCGGGCTGATCTGGGTGCCTTCGCTGACAATCAGGCCGGCACCGGCACGCTGCGCGTAGTAGGTCGCCATCTCGGCGGTAGCAACGTTGCCAGCAGCCGCACGCGAGCGGGTCATCGGCGGCATCACGATGCGGTTGGGCAGCGTCAGCGGGCCCAGACGGTAGGAGGTGAACAACATGGCGGACATCTCTTGCGGGGGGAGTGCCAGCAAGAATGGGGACCGCCTGCGAAAGGCAACAGGCGTGTTGTGGCAAAACAGTTGTGCCCGGCAGGCAAGGATCGCCCGGCATGAAGGCTCATCCACGCATGGCGTGGATCTACTCCAGGCGGGGTTCGATCCTGACCGCGCCATGCGCCACACGGTCATAGCAGGTGCGCACCACGTCTTCCCCGTACTTCAGCTCCAGCCGGCGCACGATGAAGTGACCGCGCGCCATGTCCTGGTAGTAGTCGGTGAACATGGTATTGAGCGTAGCACCAGCAGCGGCACCGACAATCGGCACCGCCTGCGCGGCGAATTTCTCGGTGACCACCACGCCGAAACGCGCCGCCACCTTCTCCACCATCTTCGCCAGCAGCTTGCCGGCCTCCTTTGGTGCCACGCCCAGGGTCAGGTCGCGACCGGTCACCACACGCCCGGCCAGTTCGGCCGACAGGTGGCGCATCACGTCGGTGGTGAAGCCACGGGCCAGGTAATAGCCGGTCTCACTGGCGTCATCGCGCGGCGAGTTGCCACCCAGCGCGAACACCTCCAGGCACGCCTGGCGGGTGCTGAACTCGGACAGGTCAAAGCCCTCGCTGCGGGCCACGTCGGCCACCGCGCGCATCATGATGGTGGTCGACACCGGCAGCTCGATGAACAAGGCCGCAAAGCCGAATGCCCCGCCGACCGCGCCGGAGGTGGCTGCCGCCAGCTTGTGCCAACGGGTGGAGGCTCCTTTGCCGGGGGTGTTGTCCATGCTCCACAGCGCGGCCTGCGCCGATTTGGTCAGCGCCGCCTGCACCGCACCGTGGATGCGGTTGGAGACCGAACTGGGCAGCGCCTTCACCGCGAACTCCAGCGGCGTGCCAACCAGGTTGGCCATGCGCGCGGTCAGGGTCGGCGCTTCCAGCAGGGCCACCGCCCGCTGCAGGTCGGACCAGTCGCGGGCGTCGTGGGCGATGTCGCGGGGGAGCAGGATGGGCTCGTTCATGGCGCCGATCTTAGCGCCAGGGAGTTGAACGGAGGGTGGTAGCGCCCTCGGCACCGGTCTATGATCCCGGCAGCGGCCCCGCTTGCATGGGGTCATGGAACAACCCAGGCAAGGACGCCCCATGCTCGCCCGACTACTGCTGATCTGCCCCCTTTTCCTGGCTGCTCTCGGCCTGCCTCACATCGTCAAGGCCGAAGGTCGATGCCCACCGGGTTCCTACCCCATTGGCGGGCAAGGCGTGTTGGGTTGTGCGCCGATTCCCGGAGGCGGTGGTGGCGATGCCGGGCTTTCTCCGTCCGTCCCAACCACCCGAGTAAAGATGGGCTCCGAATGGGTTGCATTTGCCCGCTCGCCGAATGGCACACTCCTCGGCTGGAGCGTTCGCCAACACAAACAGAAGGCTGCCGAGAAACAGGCATTGAAGACCTGTAACAAGCGCAGCGGAACACAGTGCGAGATCATTGCCTCGTTCACTGAAAGATGTGCCTACGCATTGCAGCACTACGACACTGGCCAGTTTGAAGTGGTCTTCCGCAGCGACAATGAATTGGCGCTCGGCACCGAAGTCGCACGCCAGACCTGCCCCAACGGTTGCCGACCGGTTCATTTCACTTGCGCCCGGGCAGTCAACCTGTATGGCAGGGGGCCCGACCCGGGACCCAACTGGTCTCCTTGAGGGTGGAAACCGGGGGAGCGGTTCTACCCCCGTTTCTCAGCGCCGGCGGTGCCCTTTTGATTGGTAGCACCTGATGCTGATTGGCACCACCAATCAGGCTGCCGGCAAGCCCGACAGCGTCCCCATGAACTGGCGGTAGTGGCGCAGCTCGGCGATCGAATCATGCACGTCGCTCAGCGCGGTGTGGTTGCTGTTCTTGCCGACACCGGCTGCCACCGTCGGGGCCCAGCGCTTGGCCAGTTCCTTCACCGTGGACACGTCCAGATTACGGTAGTGGAAGTACTTCTCCAGGCGCGGCATCTGGCGGTGCAGGAAACGGCGGTCCTGGCAGATCGAGTTGCCGCACATCGGTGACAGGCCGGCCGGGATCCACTGGGCCAGGAAGTTCACTGTCTGCGCCTCGGCTTGGCCGAGCGTCGTGGTGCTGTCCACCACGCGCTGCCACAGGCCCGAGCGGCGGTGCTGGTTGCGGTTCCACTCGTCCATCGCTTCCAGCGTTTCCAGCGGATGATGGATGGCGAATTCCGGGCCTTCGGCCAGCACGTTGAGCTGGGCGTCGGTGACCACGGTGGCGATCTCGATGATCGAATCGTTGTCGGTGTCCAACCCGGTCATCTCCAGGTCGATCCAGATCAGTCGCTCGTTGGCCGCGCCGGTGTCCGCCATTGTGTCGCCTCGTTGCTGGGCAGGCGCGCGGCCTACCGGTGAAGGAAAGAGGCGCCCATCATACCCGTTCGCCCCTCAGCCCTCGCCGACGTGGTCTTCCAGCAGCAGCGGCGGCTTGCCACGTTTGGCGCGGAAATAATTGGTCAGGCGTGTACTGGCTTCCTTGGCCAGCACCCCGCCGTGAATCTCGACGCGATGGTTGTGGCGGGCGTCGCCAATGAGGTCGAACACGCTGCCACAGGCGCCCGTCTTGGGGTCACTGGCGCCGTAGACCAGACGGGCGACGCGTGCATGCACGATCGCCATCGCGCACATCGCGCACGGCTCCAGGGTGACATACAGCGTGCTGCCAAGCAGGCGGTGGTTCGCCAGCAGCTTTCCGCCGGCCCGCATCGCCACGATCTCGGCGTGCGCGCTGGGGTCGTGCGAGGCGATGTTGAGGTTCCAGCCCTCCCCCAGCAGCTGGCCATCGGCACCCACCAGCACGGCTCCGACCGGAATTTCGTCGAACTCGCGCTGCGCGCGCTCGGCCAGCGCCAGCGCGTGGCGCATCCAGTGTTCATCGGTGTCGTGCACCGGCACGCCCAGGGCGTCGGTCATGGCGGTTCTCGCGTGTGTGCAGGGCCAGGATGGCCGCCGGGGCCGCATTGTACGCCCCGGGCCGTACAGGCGCCGCTAGCGCGCGTCGAAGCGCTCGCGGGCCGCATCCAGCGCCGGGAAATTGTGCTCGGCCCAGCGGTCCAGGGCGGACAACGTCTCGACCAGACCGTGCGCGACCTCGGTCAGACGGTACTCGACATGCAGCGGTTTGCTGCCCCGGTCACACCGCTCGACCAGCCCATTGCGCTCCAGCTGTCGCAGAGTCTGGGTCAGCACCTTCTGCGAGATGCCTTCGATCTTCCGCAGCAACGCGCCGTTGCGTTGCGGGCCCTGCGCCAACGCCGGCAACAGCAGCATCACCCACTTGCCGGAGATCAGCGCCAGCGCATCGCGCGCCGAGCAGTCGGCGGCATACACGTCTCCGGGATAGGCCATGGTTACCTCAAGGTGCGTAATTGCCGGGGCATGCCGGCACCGCGAGGATGGTCGCACACTCCTCGAACACCTCGCCCCATGCGCGCCCTGATCCTGCTTGCCCACCCCGAACCCCGCTCCTTCAATGCCCACCTCGCCGCGCAGGCGGCAGAGCAGCTGAGGCACGACCACTCGCAGGTGGATGTGGTCGACCTGTATGCGGAAGGCTTCGATCCGCTGGAAGCGGCCTGGCACCATCCACGGCGCCTGCAGCCCGAGCGCTTCGATGCCCAGCGCGAACAACGCCACAGCGCCGAACTGGAGCAGTTACCCGCCGATGTGCAACGTCACCTGCACCTGCTGCGGGTCGCAGACCTGGTGATCCTGCAGTTCCCGCTGTGGTGGTTCGCGGCGCCAGCCATCCTCAAGGGCTGGCTTGACCGCGTGCTGGTATATGGACCGATGTACAACAGCCGTCAGCGCCACGAACATGGCGTGATGCAGGGCAAGCGTGCATTGCTGAGCGTCACTACCGGCTCATCGGCGCGGGCATGCGCGGTGGACGGCCGCGAGGGCGACACCCGATTGCTGCTGTGGCCGTTGATGTACAGCCTGCGCTACGTCGGCTTCGAGGTGATGGAGCCATTCGTGGTGCATGGCGTGCGCTCCGGGCTGCCAGCAGATCGCGTGCAGGCGCACGACAACGCACTGGTGGCGGCCACCAGCGACTACCGCGAACGGCTGGCACGCTGGCAACGATGGCCAAACGTGCCCTTCAACAACAGCGGGGACTTCGAGGATGGCGTGGCGCTGCGCGCGGAGTCCACGGCCTACAGCCCCTTCATCCGCCACCGCGACGCGGGATGAATCTTCGCCTGCAGGCGCTACCGGAAAGCCTCATACTTCGCACCCTTCCGAAGCACCTTGGTGAACCCATGACCACTCTGCGCCCCTCGCGCGCCGACGACGGCGCCGCCCTCGTCGACCTCTGGCGCCGCGCCGTCGACGCCACCCACGACTTCCTCAGTACTGAAGATCGCCAGGCGATCGATGCCGAAGTCGCCGGTTTCCTGCCGCAGGCGCCGATGACCGTTGCTGTCGATGCACAGGATCGGCCGCTGGGCTTCATGCTGATCGACGGCACGCACATGGAAGCGCTGTTCATCGATCCCGACGTACGTGGCACCGGGATCGGCCGGCAACTGCTGCAACATGCACTTGCCCAGCATCCGCAGCTGAGCACTGACGTCAACGAACAGAACGCACAGGCCGTCGGCTTCTACCTGCGCATGGGCTTCGTCGAAAGCGGCCGCTCACCGCTCGATTCGCAGGGCCGTCCGTATCCGCTCATCCATCTTCGGCATAACGGCTGACATCCGTCGGCAGCGGCCACGTGCTAGCGTGGCTGCTTTCGACCAAGGAACGCCGTGCATGGATGGTGCAAAAGCCCTGCTGACCCTGTTTGCGCTGGGCATCAGCCTGGTCTGGATCCTGGTGCCGTTCGCCATCTTCGCCGTGCGCAACCTGCTGCGTGAGGTACTGGTCGAGCAGCGCCGTACCAATGAACTGCTTGAACATATCGGCGGCTACCGCATTCCGAAGCCACAACCTGAACCGACCGTCTGGCGCGCGCCCTGAGCGGGAACGTGCCAGGCCCGGATCAGGCCGTCGCCTCGAAGGCCGGTGAGTACTGCACCTCGCCCTGTGGCAACGTAGGCTGCAGGCAAAGTGCCTGGAAGTACTCTGCAGGCACACCCGGCAGGACCAGGCCCGGCTCGGCACGGAAGCCGAAGCGACCGTAATAGGCCGGCTCGCCCAGCAATACACAGCCATGTGCACCCTGCTGACGCAGCGCTTCAAGTGCGGCGTGCATCAGGGCCGCACCGATGCCCTGCCCCTGCCACGCGGGCAATACCGAGATCGGTCCCAGGCCGAACCAGCCCGTGCTGCCATCGCTGATCGTCACCGGCGACACCGCCACATGGCCGATCACCTTGCCGTCCATCTCGGCCACCAGCGAAACGCTCAGCTCCCCGCGGGCGCGCAGGGCATCGACGATAAACTGCTCGGTATGGCTGCTGTGCGCCGCATCCCGGAATGCGGCCTCGGTGAGCGCATGGAGGGTGGCGTGATCATCAATGGCTTCGGCACGGATGGTGTAGTTCATGGCGTAATGTTCGCTTGCGTGAGCATTGGGTGAATTTGCGACCTTTGTCACAAATTGGCGGCGAAATGTCGAGCGCGAGGCGCAATCGCCCCGCGAACCTCGAATCGCCCGTGCCGCAATCGATTCGGCGACACCACCGAACGCTGAATGCGTCAAAATTCCGTCGCAGACGCCCTGCCGTCGCTGGCGTCGGGTTTCCAGAACACTCCATAATCGATAAACCTGTCACCAGGGAAGGATATATGGACACGGACGCACGATGCAGGATACCGCCATGGATGTAGCCATGCCGACACGCAAGGGACGCCATCTGGTACCGATGGGCCTCTTGCTGGCACTGACGGCCTGCTCGCCTTACGCGGACGCAGAGCGTGACGTTGCCGCAGGTGGACGCGGCCTGGCCAAGCTCAACCCGTCACCGCAGCAGGGCTACGAGCTGGTACTGACACTGAAGGATGCCCCTGGTCCCTTCGCGGTGGTCGAGGGCGTTGCCCAGTACGACGCCAGCAACCACAAGGACTGCGGCCGGGTCCTGAGGGCGACCGGTACCGCCAGCCGTATTACCAGCCAGGAGCTCGTCACGCTGCGCAAGGTCGGTGAGAACGAGTACCGCGGCACCTTCTACCTCGACCGCATGCAGGACGAGGATTACTACGGCCGTGGTGTCTGCCATTGGGCGCTGACGGGAGTCGGTGCGATGTTGCGCGCTACGACCGGCGAGGCGGATACGCGATTCCTGACGTTCGTCGACAAGGAGCGCATGGAGAGCGACTCACCTCTTACGCTTTATTACCCAAACCTTATCTATCCGCGCGCCGCCACTGTCGCCAACTTTGGCGCCAGTGGCGAGGAAGATCCGTCGGGGTACAGCGAAGATCTGCGCAACGCGCTGTTCTCAACCACCACCACTGTGCAGAAACTCGCGCCATGAGCTGCCAGTTCAACCATCCCTACCCCCAAGGAGGCCGACATTGCGCCACAAGATGATCCCGTGCCTTGCTCTGCTTCTATTGACCGCCTGCAATCCGGAGACCGCCATGAACCAGGAACGTGCCGCTGCTGAAGCCGATGTCGCCCAGGGTGGGCGTGGCCTCGCCAAGCTCAACCCCAGCCCGCGCAAGGCCTATGAACTGGTGCTGCGCCTGAAGGATGCCCCCGGTGATTTCGCGGTGGTTGAAGGTGTCGCGCAGTACGACGTCACCAACGAAGACCAGTGCGGCCACATCGAACCGGCCACCGGCACTGCCGCCCGCATTACCAGCCAGGAACCGGTGGAGCTGCGCAAGGTCGCTGAGGGGGAGTATCGCGGCACCGTGTACCTCGACCGGATGCTGGATGAGGACTACTACGGTCGTGGCGTCTGCAAGTGGGAATTCAGCGGCGCCGGCGCGATGCTGAAAGCCACCGGCGCCGAGGGTGAAACCCGCTTCCTGTCGTTCATTGAGGCAGCACCCTTCGTCAAGGGCGAGACCGAGACTCGCCACTATCCTCGCGCAGACTATCCGCGCGTGAATGAGATTCCTGATTACGGCGCAAGCGGCCAGGAAGATCCCACCAAGTTCCGCCCGGAACTGCGGAATGCGCTGTTCTCCGCTTCGCTTGAAGCCAGCGAGGTCCGCCAATGAGCCTCAACAGCCAAGATTATGCAGCGCTGTCCGAAGATGCATACAAGGATTATGCGGTCGGTCGTCGTGCACCTGGTCAAGAAGAGATCGTCCCGATCAACGGGCACAAGTACAAGATTCTCGAGCACGTTGATAATCGACTGAACGGTTATCAGGGAACGATCTACCAGCGAGTCGACACCAATGAAATTGTCGTCGCACATCGTGGCACCGAACAAATCGCACGCGATGCGATTCTCACCGATGGTGGCATGGTCGTTGCCCGCACCAACGTGCAGGCTCCGGACGCCATCGCGCTGACTCAACGCGCCCTCGCTTACGCCAAGAAGGAGGGGCAGGATCTCGGGCAGCGTCCACCCGAAGTCACCGTCACCGGCCACTCCCTCGGCGGCGCCCTGGCCCAGATCACCTCGCACCACTTCAACGTCAAGGGCGAGACCTTCAATGCCTACGGCGCGGTCAGCCTCAGCTACCGCATTCCGGAAGGCGGCAACACCATGATCAATCACGTCATGGCGTCCGATCCGGTCAGCGCCGCCTCGCCGCATTTCGGCCAGGTCCGCATCTACGCCAAGCCCGACGAGATCAAGATGCTCGCGGCAAACGGCTTCAGCAATCACGCCCTGCGTGATCTGATTCCGGACCGGCCGATCATTGCGGCGACCAGCTCGTTCGGCGCGCACAAACTGGGCAACTTCCTCGACGAAGGCTCGGTGCTGAAGCACCCGGAAACGCAGAAACTGGCGAAGGACAACGCCAAGATGATCGAGGAGTACCGCGATGACGTCGAGTCACTGCGTCGCGGCGTCACCCGCGCGGCACGGGGCATCCCGGGAGGCGCCATCGATCTGTACGACCACATCCGCGGCCCGCTGCAGCCCGGTGAACCGGCGCGCCGCGAGGCGGAGAAGAACGGCCATCACACCAGCATGCTGCGCATGGACGATGCCAACCACCTGGGCAACCCGCTGTTCAACGACGCGATCCGTGGCGTGCATGCGCAGGACGTTCGCGTCGGCCGCGTGCCGGATGTGATGAGTACGCAGTTGGCCGGTAGCTTGGCTGCGGAGATGCACGCTGCAGGCGGCAAGCGCATCGACGAGGTGGTGATGAATGCCGACGCCTCGCGCAGCTTCGCGGTGCAGGGCCAGGGCGGCGACCCGGCACACCTGCGCGTGTCGGTGGATACGGCGGTGGCGATGAACACGCCGCTGGAGCAGAGCAGCCAGCGGATTGATCAGCAAGCCGCGGGACAGCGCCTGGCACAGGACCGCGATCAGCAACTGGAACAACAGCAGAACCAG
>NZ_JAOCCT010000054.1:0-21562 GCF_029840555.1 Stenotrophomonas sp. GD03877
AGGCGCCTTGCGCGTGCTGAGCCACTCGGCCACGTAGATCTGAGTGGCCGCGGGAGGAAGCACCACGGAGACATTGGCGATGCCCGAGTAGGGACTGCACCCCGCGAAATTGCATGCCCTCACGCGATAGGCGTAGCTGCCATTGCCACGGCTGGCACCAAAGCTGTTCCCGCCGCCGTTATGCACCACCGTCCAGCCACCACCGTTGGCACTCTCCTCCAGCACGAAGCTCTCGCTGTTGGCCGGCACCGACCAGCTCAGGCTGTACTGCGGCACGTTCACCAGGCCCGGCGCGCTGATCACCGGCTCGATCGTCGGCGGTCCGATCACTGCTACCGTCGACGTGGCCGACCACGGTCCGCAGCCTGCGCCATTGCAGGCGGCAACCCGATAGCCATAGCTGCCGACCCCGCGCGCAGCGGTGGCATAGGAACCCGCGTTGCCGTCGAACAGCGTGA
This sequence comes from Stenotrophomonas sp. GD03877, assembly GCF_029840555.1. NCBI lineage: Bacteria > Pseudomonadati > Pseudomonadota > Gammaproteobacteria > Lysobacterales > Lysobacteraceae > Stenotrophomonas > Stenotrophomonas sp. GD03877. The sequence goes on from NZ_JAOCCT010000054.1 coordinate 459, forward strand.
CCCATCCGCCACCATTGCTGCTTTCCTGCAGGGTGTAGCGCGTGGCACCAGCCACCCCGTTCCAGCCAATGCCGATACTGCCCGGCGCAGCGCGTGCCGGCGCAGAGAGACCTGGCGCAGTGGCAGGCGGATACACCACCGTCACTGCGGCCGTGGCGCTGTATCCCGTGCATCCCACCGGATTGCATGCGCGAACCCGGTAGTTGTAGCTTCCCGCTGCCTTGCCACTGAAGGCCTTGGACTGACTGATGGCGTTGTGCACCTGGGCCCAAGCGCCACCATTGGCGCTTTCCTCCAGCTCATAGCGCTCGGCACCGGAGGCCGTAGACCAGCCCACGCTGTAGCTGCCATTGAAGGCCGTGGCAGGCACGTTCAAGGTCGGTACGGTGGATGGCGCCAGTGCCACGGCCACTGATGCGACATTGCTCCATCCGCCGCACACCGCCCGGCAGCCGCGCACGCGGAACTGATAGGTTCCTGTGATCAGGCCGGTGCTGGTGAACGATTGCGCCGCACCATCAAAGACCGTGCTCCAGGTGCCCGCAAGGGCACGCTGCAGCTCATAGCGGTTGGCACCACCGGCCGGGCTCCAGGTCAGGTTCACGCTGCCCTGGGTGATGTAGCCCGGCGCACTCAGCGCGGGAACGCTGGGTGCGGCTTCGCCATGCACCTGGGACACCAGGCTGCCTGACAGGTAGAGATAGTCGGTCTGTTTGCCGGTACGTTCGTTGCGCTGGAATCGCAGCACACCGCCGTTGTCGTAGAACGAGTAGATTGCCCCCTTGCCACTGGCGCTGGCCTTCACCCGGCGCCCGTGGGCGTCATACTCGTAGCTCTCTGCTGTACCCGCCGCACGCAGCCGGTTGCCGTAGTCAAACGCGAAAGCCTGGCCATTGCGCACCGAAAGATTGCCCTGCACGTCATAGCCAAGACCGGTCACGGTTGCCCCGGTTCCGGTTTCGATCACGTTGACCAACCGATTCGTCGGATCGAAATAGTGCGTACGATCGCGGCTGCCGACCTTGGCACGGCGCAGGTTGTCCAGCGCGTCATACTCATACAATGCGTTGCCGAAGCCCGGTGCAGTGACCGTCCGCAACCGGTCCAGGCCGTCATAGGTCATGTCCCGGTTGCCGGGCGCCCCGGGCAGGCCATCGGAAATGGCCATCACGTTGCCGCCAGCATCGTAGTCATAGCTGTCATCCAGCACTGCGGCCGCTGCAGTGGCATCGCGGCTGCGGTCAGGCAGTCCGCGGGCATTCTGGGTCAACGTGTGCACGATCCCGTTGCCATATACGAAGCGGGCCAACGCGCCGTTGGCGAAGTAACTGGCCTCTTTCGCATAGCCGCCGACCGTCGTCGCCCGACCCAGTGCATCCGGCGCATAGCTGACGACACGCCCCCCCGGATAGGTATTGCTGGCCAGTGTGCCGTTGGCATCGTAGCCATAGGCCAGGCTCAGATTACCCAAATCCGGATGCTGCAGGGTTTCGCCACTGAGCAGGCGGCGGCGGTTGTACTGGTAGCGGTTGACGACCATCGGCCGGGCCGGGTCGTTCTGCGTACTGATCTCGGCAGGCAGACCATCAGGCGCGTAGGACCAGTTCTGATTTCCGCGCCCATCCGGGAAGATCAGGGTCGACAAGCGGTTGGCGGCGTCGTAACTGCGCTTCACCGCACGTCCGCTGGCCAGGGCTTCACTGCGGTTGCAATCGGTGGTGCTGGTCAAACCCGTGCCGGCCGCCGACCACAGCACGTTGCCTGCCGCGTCGTAGTCCTGCACGGTCGCGCCGGTTTCCGGTTCGATGGTCTTGCACAGCTGCTGGTAGCCGTCATAGACGTAGCGGCGTGTCAGCGACTGGCTGCCGTCTGCACTGCGGCGGGTGATCGCCAGCGGCTTGCCCAACGTGTCTCGCTGGATCTCGGTCACTACGCCTTCCGGGTGCTGCAGCGTCAGCGGCATGTCGTAGCTGGGCTGGTCGTAGGCAAGATGACGGGTCGTCGTAGCCTGCCCGCGGGGGTTGGTCACCTTCACCGACAGGTTGCCCACGTACTCGGTGCGGGTAACCAGTGCCCCAAGCTCGGACGATTGACTGACCACGGTGGGGCGGCCCAACGCGTCGTACTGCGTCGTGGTGCCGGTCAGGGTGGCATTGATATCGGAGAACTGCCGGGTGGGATACGAGGCAAACACGGTCTTGCCGCTGGTGTCGTAACGGGTCACCACGGCGCTGTCCAGCACGTTGTTGGCGTTTTCGGTCACCAGCACCGGGCGGAACATCGCATCCAGGTAGGTATCCGTGCGCCGCCCGCCCTGCGTGCGGGAGTGCTTCCACGCACCGGCGGGCACCCCCAGCTGCGCGCCACCCAGCCGCTGCAGGTCCATGGTTACGCCATTCCAGTTCACGCTGTCGCCGCCAGGGAACTGCTGGCTGCGCAGCCTGCCCATGCTGTCGTAGCTGAAGCTGGTGGTTGCGCCGGTTTCGTCGGTCAGCGAGGTGATCCAACCGTTGTCGTCGACGACAACCGTGCGCACCGCGCCATTGGGCGCTTCGGGCGTGGCCGGCATGCGCAGCTGCTGCGGAACACCACGCTTCCATCCCGACAGATGGCTGGTATTGCCGCGGCCATCGGCCACCGAGGCAACCGTGCCGTCGGCTGCGTAGGTCACCTGCTGCGCCAGACGGCCGAATGCATAGGCGCGTAACGGTAGTGCTTTGGCCGTATCGAATTCGGTGCGGGACTGCTCGATGCCATTGAGCACACTGCGCGCCGCCTGGCCGTTCACCCACAGCGCGGGATTGTCGTAGTAGCTGGTGCTGCTGGTGCGACTCTGGCCGGCGGAATTCGCTTCGACAACGGTGACTTCGCGCGCAAATGCATCAAAGGCCTGCACGGTGCGGGTGAACTGCACGCCATCCTGATTCACGACTGTGCTCTGCACTGGGCGATTCAAATGCTCTCCCAGTTCCCTGGCCCCGTACTTGAGATTCCGGCCCGCCTCGCCCGGGAACGGTGCGCTGGCAAGCTGCGCGTCCGGGTAGTAGTTGCTGCGCTCGGTGCGAACCACCGCGCCACCCGAGCTGGTGGTCGTGGACAACAATCGACCGTCGTTGTAGCCGACTTCCTTCCCGAATTCGTAGGTCCGAATGACCCCGTCCGGCAGAGTTTCAATTGTAATCTTGGGTTCTGCCTGCCCCACCGGGATCATCGGCCACCCAGCCTGGTCGACTCTCCTGTCGTACTGCCACCCCAGATTGGTGTACTGATAGCTCCACTGCGCGGTGGGCATCCCCGGGCCGCTTATCCGCTTTGCTACCAAAGACATCGCGTCCCGATAGAGGGGCGTGAGATTCCATCCGTCGGCCAGCAACTGTTCGTCGCCGGAGGTCTGGCAGTTGAACGGAACATTCTTGCGCCCGTGCCGGAAAGGTCGGAATACAAAGGTTCCCACCGCACCTGATGGATGCGTGATGGAGGCTGTCACCTCGGTCTGCACGATCTTGTTCGTCTTCGCGCACAGCCCAGGGTAGTCCATGTAGGCTGAGGGGTCCTGCCCGGTATATTCGGGGTACTTCTTCGTCACGTGGACCGGAGGCAGGTCGTAACGCCAAGCGGTGCCATCCGGCAGCGTCACCGACTGCAACACACCGGCCGGGGTGTAGCCATAGGTCCAGGTGCGGCCCGCTGCCGTTGCCGTTGCAATGCGGCCCTGGGAGTCATAGGCAAGGCTGATGCTGCGCCCATCGTTGGCAACGATTCGATCCAGCCGCCCGCCACTCCATTCGTAGCGGACCCAGTTACCGAAACGATCGACAACCTGGGATGGATAGAGGAAGACCTTTTTCCGTTTCAGCGTGGCATGGGTGATGGTGTCGTAGGGCTGGAGAACGGCAGACTCGTTCTCGCGCGCCACCATCCAGTCGAAGTAGTACTTGGTTCCATCCGGCGCGTGGCCCAGAAAGCCTTCGCCCGGCTGGCCGCTCTTGAGCGCATTGAGGCAGGAGAAGAACCATCCCCCTTTTGTGTTCCAGGGCGTTGGCGTGCCAACCTGCGGAGTTGGCTGGCGCGCGTCCCCGCTGCCCGCCAGGACGGTTTCACCGCCTCCGCCCGGCAATGAAAGCCTCACCCCATCCCAATAGGTGTGGGGAGAAAAATTGATGGTCTGGGTATGCTTGTAGTTCCAGACATCCAGCGACGGAGGTGCGGAAACTGTCGAGCAACGGGCGCTTGGCGTCCAATGCCCGCCGATCGCAGTTTCCGGCTGGTCTCCGTAAGTGCCTGAAAGCGACGGAATGTCGAGATCCCAGTTTCCATACTCCTTGTCATTTGCACTGCCGCTGACATCCCCATAACTGCGGCTGAGCGAAACCGCGAGCCCACCATTGCCCGGAATCGAAACATCCGTGGCCTTGAAGCTGATCGAACCGTCATAGAGGTTGACCTGCTCGCCGAAGATCTCGCCCTTCAGCGGTTCGACAAGGTCCCCGTACTTCAGTCGCTTGTCGTACTCCTGCCGCCAGGTGGGAACGATCTGGGCGGAAACGCCGACCGGTGCCAGCACGCACAGGGCAACGACACCGAGAAGAAGACCCTTGGCAGCCATTGCGGCGCGCGGATATGAAATGAGGCCAGACTGCATGCAGATCCTCCCTGGATCGACGTCCCTGTGTGCCCCACCTGCGCCGAACGGCAGTTCGCCTTCGACCAGGCGGCACCCACGCCGGCAGACAGCCACGCGTTGCTTCACGGTGGGCGGGTGCTGGTCACAGATATGAACGAATAATGAAGATGGCGTCAAGTCTACGTATTGGCCACACTCGGCAAAGTCACGTCAGCCAGCAGCCTCCCGTGCCCTTCCCCGCTCCACATAGAATGTCCCCATGAGCACCCTGACCTTCCGCGCCGCCACGCCGGCCGACATCCCCGCCCTTATTGCCCTCGTCACCTCGGCCTACCGCGGCGATGCCAGCCGCGTCGGCTGGACCACCGAAGCCGACCTGCTGGACGGCGCCCGCATCGACGCCGAAGGCATCCAGGCCGACCTGGACCGCCCGCGCTCCACCATTCTGCTGGCCGAGCGCGGGGATCAGCTGGTGGCCTGCGCCCATGTCGCCGATCTCGACGGCAAGGGCTACTTCGGCATGTTCTCGGTCGACCCGGCCCAGCAGGGTGGCGGCGTTGGCAAGCAGCTGATGGACGCTGCCGAAGCGCACGCCGCACGCGAATGGAAGGTGCCGGTGATGCAGATGACGGTGATCGACGTGCGCGACGAGCTGATCGCCTTCTACGAGCGTCGCGGCTACAGCCGCACCGGCATCAAGAAGCCGTTCCCGTATGGCGACGAGCGTTTCGGCATTCCAAAGCGCGACGACCTGCGCTTCGAGATCCTGGAAAAGCCGCTGACCGGAGCCGTCGCGTGAGCGAGGCCTGGACCTTCGTCTGTGCCGGCGCCGAGCTGTTGCCGGGTGAAATGAAGAGTGTGTTCGACGAGGTGACCGGCACGCCGATCGTGGTGTTCAACCTCGACGGCGAGCTGTACGCCCTGGAAGACCAGTGCACGCATGAAGAGTTCGAGCTGTCCTCGGGCGAGTTCAACACCACCGAAGGCAGTGTGGAGTGCGTGCTGCACGGGGCGCGCTTCGACGTGCGTGACGGGCGCGCGCTGTGCGCGCCGGCCTACAGCCCTGTGCCCAAGTTTCCGGTGAAGCGCGAGCACGACGCTGTCTGGACCCGCGACGACCGGGATTGAGGCAGCGCTCCGCCCGGAGAGATCATCCACGGGGCGCCCCGCCAGAGAGCATCAACCCATGGGGTGGATCTACCGGAAGGCCATGAGGCCCCTTCCAGGGCGCCCCGTGGCCGCCTCGGGAGGCCGCCACGCCCCGCACATGCGAATCATTATCGTTGATGTTATTCTACGTAACATCTTCGTAACGACTCTGCCCCCGCGCCATGGCTTCGCCCGCGCCCACCGCCACGCTGTGCCAGCTTGCCCGTCAAGGGTGGCCGCTGCTTGTGGTCGTGCTGCTGACGCTGCTGCTGGGCTGGTCGGCATTGCACGAAGGGCGCGGCAACAACCCGGCTGCCCACGGCTGGCAGGCACACGCTGATGATCTGCAGCAGGTCATGCCGATGCCGGCCCCGCCGGCGGACGCGTGCCCGCACCATGCCGCGCCAGCACCGGAGCCGCCGCTGGATGGCGAGGGCACCACGCCCTGTACCGGACTGGCTCCCCCGCGCGCCGCCCTGGTCGCGCATGTTCCGCTATGGCGCTCCAACGCCCTGCGCTGGCAGCTGCACGATCCCGCACTGCGGTTGAACCCCGGCCACGCACCGCCCGCACCGCACGCCAGCTGAGGCGACCTGCGGCTTTTGCCGTGCGCCTGTTTACGTTTCCTGCCAGCCGAGCGTCGGCTCGGCTCTACAGATACCGCCTTCTACATGTCGTCGCGCTGCCTGCGCTTCGGCCCGCGCCCTTTTCTGATCCAAGCCACCGCCACCCAGACCATGACCCACATCACGTCCCGCAAGCACGCCCCGCGCGTTTCCCTGCTCGCTACCGCCACCCTGGCCGCCGGCTTCGCACCGCTGGCCGCACAGGCCGCCGACAGCGCCGATGCCAGCTCCCGCAACGCCACCGACCTGGACAAGGTGCAGGTGCGCGGCAGCTGGTTCAATCCGTCCTCGCCGAAGTTCACTGCCGAGCTGCTGGACACCCCGAAGTCGGTGTCGATCGTGTCGGAAAAGCTGATCGCCGAAACCGGTGCGACCAACCTGCAGGATGCGCTGCGCATGGTCCCGGGTATCACCTTCGGTGCCGGCGAAGGCGGCAACCCGACCGGTGACCGCCCCTTCATCCGTGGCTTCGATTCGCAGAGCAACGTCTTCGTCGACGGCCTGCGCGACGTCGGCTCGCAGACCCGCGAGATCTTCGACCTGGAGCAGGTGGAAGTGGTCAAGGGACCGAGTTCGGCCTACGGCGGCCGTGACTCCGGTGGTGGCAGCCTGAACCTGGTGAGCAAGACGCCGAAGCTGAAGAACGAGACCAGCGCCAGCATGGGCATCGGCACCGACAGCTACGCACGCGGCACCGTGGACGCCAACTACGTGCTGGGCGATGGCATCGCCGCCCGCCTGAACCTGATGAAGCACGCGTCGGACATCGCCGGTCGTGATGCGGCCAATGTCAGCCGTTGGGGCATCGCGCCGTCGATCGCGTTCGGCCTGAACGGCCCGGCGCAGCTGATCGCCAGCCACTACCACATGCAGAGCGATGACCTGCCGGACGCGGGTGGTTTCCCGTACAACAACCCGTTCACCAGCGGCCCGAACGTGGCCAAGAACGGCGACGGCCGCCCGATGGTGCCGGACCGCAACAACTACTACGGCCTGGTCGACCGTGATTTCCAGCGTACCCGCGCCGATATCAGCACCCTGGACGCCAGCTACGATTTCGGCGGCCACAAGCTGCGCAACATCGCGCGCCTGGGCAACACCAGCAACGACTACCTGTGGACCCAGCCCGACGACAGCAAGGGCAACCCGAACAACTACGGCACCCTGTGGCGCCGCACCAACAGCCGCGCCGTCGACGTCAAGAGCTTCGCGGACCAGCTGGGCCTGACCGGCGCCTTCCAGACCGGCGCGCTCAAGCACAGCTACAGCGCGGGCGTGGAGTACAGCGACGAGAAGATGACCCGCGGCAGCTACCTGATGTCGCCGGGCACCGCCAATCCCCTTGAAAACAGCGCCAACAGCACTCGCTGCCAGGTGTCCGGCGCGGCCACCGGCTACAACTGCACCGACTTCAACAATCCGAACCCGAACGATCCGTGGGCGGCCGGTCAGATCGTCTATCGCAGCGACAAGGCGCTGGACGTCGAGCAGCGCACCAAGACCACCTCGGCCTACGTGTTCGACACCATCGAGCTCAATGAGCAGTGGATGATCAACCTCGGCCTGCGCTACGACGACTTCCGTACCACCCTGACCACTCCGGTGGCCGGCAAGGCACCGACCCGCGTGCGCAACAGCAACGACTTCCTGAACTACCAGGCCGGCGTCGTGTTCAAGCCGGCCACCAACGGCAGCATCTACCTGTCCTGGGGCACCTCCTCGACCCCGCCGGGCATGGACGGTGGTGACGGTTCGGACGGCCTGAGCGCGGCCGTTGCCGACCTCAAGCCGCAGGACACGAAGAACCTCGAACTGGGCACCAAGTGGGACCTGCTGGACAACCGCCTGAACCTGACTGCTGCGATCTTCCACACCGTGATGAACAACGCGCGCGTGACCGTCGACAACGGCACCAGCCAGAACGCCGGCAAGAAAGAGATCAACGGTTTCGAGCTGGGCTTCAACGGCCAGTTGACCGACGCCTGGAGCCTGTACGGCGGCTACACCTACCTCGATTCCGAGCTGAAGGACAATGGCTTTGTCTGTGGCGCACCGGTGGGCCGCACCTGCCCGTCCAACGTCTACGTGCCGTCGCCGAACAACGGCAACGTGTTCCCGAACACCGCCAAGCACAGCGCCAACCTGTGGACCACCTACCGCTTCCCGATCGGCCTGACCATCGGCGCTGGTGCGTTCTACTCGGACAAGCAGTACGGTGATGTGGCCAACACCAAGTGGATTGCCAGCTACACCCGCTTCGACGCGATGGCCAGCTACGCGATCCAGGACAACATCAGCCTGCAGCTCAACGTGCAGAACCTGACCGACAAGACCTACTTCACCAAGGCCTATGCCTCGCACTACGCGAGCATCGCCCCGGGTCGCTCGGCCACCCTGGCACTGAACGTGAAGTTCTGATGTAACTTCGCTCCACCACGGCGGCAGGCTCTCCTGCCGCCGTTTTTGTTTCCGGCGATACTCACCCCATGGCGACCCTTACCCCCATCGACAGCGACGCCCTGGCCGAACTGCTGCAGCACGACCCGGCAGCCGCGTTCGCACGCGTGCGCGACGCTGCGCAGGCCGGCCAGGTCGAGGCACAACTGCTGCTCGCGCAGATGCACATGGAAGGCAAAGGCACCGCGCAGGACGCCTCGGCGGCACTGCTCTGGTACGAAACCGCCGCCAACAACGGCGCGCCGATGGCGATGAACATGCTTGGCCGCTGCCACGAACTGGGCCAGGGCACCACGGCCAATCCGGCACTGGCCGCAGTGTGGTACCGCCGCGCGGCCGACACCGGGCTGGACTGGGGCCTGTACAACCTGGCCAACCTGCTGGCCACCGGCCGCGGCGTGCCGCTGGACCGCGCGCAGGCGCTGGCGCTGTACACGCGCGCCGCGCACCTGGGCCACGCCAAATCGATGAACCTGCTGGCCCGCCACCTCGAAGACGGACTGGAGATCGAGCGCGATCCGCAGGCGGCGCTGGACTGGTACCAGCGCGCGGCCGAGGCCGGTGATTTCCGCGGCCAGGCCAACTACGCCTCGATCCTGCTGCAGGCCGGCCACGTCGAGCAGGCCGTGCACTGGCTGCGGCTTGCACTGGCCCACGGCAGCCCGGCGTTCATGGCGCACCTCGTGCCGGAACTGGCCGCATCGCCGCATCCACAGGTGCGCGCCCTGGTCGCACCGCCGTCCCTCTGAGGAGTCCCGCATGCTGCTGCACATCCCCGACATTCTCAGCGCCGACCAGGTGGCCGACTTCCGCCGCCGGCTGGATGCCGCCGACTGGACCGATGGCCGCGAGACCGTCGGCCATCTGGGCGCACAGGCCAAGCACAACCAGCAGCTGCCCGAGGCCTCACCGCTGCGCCGCGAACTGGGCGAGATCATCCTCGTCGCACTGGCCCGGCACCCGCTGTTCTTCAGCGCCGCGCTGCCACTGAAGTACCTGCCACCGCGCTTCAATCGCTACAGCGGCGGCGGCACCTATGGTTTCCACGTCGACGGCGCGGTGATGAACCTGGCCAACGGCGAACAGCTGCGTTCGGACATCTCCTGCACCCTGTTCCTCTCGGCGCCGGACGAGTACGAGGGCGGCGAACTGATCATCAGCGACACCTACGGCGAGCATGAAGTGAAGCTGCCGGCGGGCGACCTGATCGTGTATCCGTCCAGCAGCCTGCACCAGGTGCGGCCGGTGACCCGAGGTGCGCGCGTGGCCTCGTTCTTCTGGGTGCAGAGCATGGTCCGCGACGATGTGCAGCGCCGCCTGCTGTGGGAAATGGACGGTTCGATCGAGCGCCTGCGGCAGACCGGCGGCGACGCCGAAGCGGTGCTGCAGCTGACCGGCGTGTACCACAATCTGCTGCGGCGCTGGAGCGAAGTCTGAGCCTTGCCGGGCCGGCCTGCGACATTTTGGCAATCATTCTCATTTGCAACAGCTAACAGCTCTCATTACAATCACGCCCCGTTGATGCCGGCCACTGCCGGCAGACCCCTGGGGACCCCTGCTTGCTGCGCCCGCTTCGCCCTCGCCCACTCATCCATCGCAAGATGGGCACCGCCATGCGCGGCCAGCGTCCTGCGCTGGCCAGCCTGCTGGCGTGGGTGGCGATGCTGGTACTGCTGATGGGTACTCTGCCGCTGCTCCCAGAGGCCCACGCCGGCAACGCCGCGCAGGCAGTGCAGCCGCCGCTGGAAGAGCGTGGCGGCGAAGCCCCGCTGCAGGAAGAAGCCCCGGCCAAGCTGCGTCGCTGTGCTGCCGCGCCGGTGAAATCAGCCGAGAAGGCACACCCGCCGCTGCTGCTGGCCAGCCAGTGGCTGCGTACCGAACGTGAACTCGTACCCGCCACGCCGGCCATGCCCGGTGTGCGCCCGGACTGGCCGCTGGCCGCTCCGGACACGCCCTGGGCCGACGCGCCCGGGCGCCGCCAGCAACGCGGCCAGGCGCCGCCGCTCGCCTGATCCACGGCCCTGCGTGACCGCCCGCGCGGTCGCGTCAGCGCACCGCTGCCTGCTTCATCCCTGCCGCCCCTGACCGGGCCTCCCCGTGCATGCCGCGCCACTCGCGCCTGGCATTGCACCACCCTGCATCCTTCGAGGTTACTGCCATGGCCCAGCGCCATCGTGTCCGTTCGTCCCTGTCCCGTACCCTGCTGACCAGTGCCGTACTGGCGGCCATGACCGCCCCTGCCTTCGCCCACGGTGACGCTTCCGGCGCGCCGCAGACGCTGGACAAGGTGGTGGTCACCGCCTCCGGCTTCGAGCAGAAGGTGGTCGATGCACCGGCCAGCATCAGCGTGGTCAGTCGCGAAGAACTCAGCAAGCGCCCCTACACCAACCTGGTCGACGCGCTGCGCGACGTCGAAGGCATCGATGTCGGCCTGGAAGCCAGCGACAAGAACGGTCGTGCCACCATCTCCATGCGCGGCCTGCCGTCCGAGTACACGCTGGTGCTGATCGACGGCCGCCGCCAGAGCAATGTCGGCCAGCTGTACCCGAACAACTTCGGTGGCGGCCAGTTCGCCTACCTGCCGCCGCTGGACGCGATCGAACGCATCGAAGTGGTGCGCGGCCCGATGTCCACGCTGTACGGCTCGGATGCGATGGGCGGCGTCATCAACATCATCACCCGACGCAACCAGGACAGCTGGCACGGCGCCGTGACCCAGGGCTTCACCGTGCAGCAGGATGACCAGTTCGGTGATGCACGCACCACCGACCTGTACCTCAGCGGCCCGCTGCTGAAGGACCGCCTCAGCCTGGCGGTGCGCGGCAGCTACTACGACGCCAAGGCGTCCAATCCGGAGTGGGATGCACTGACCCTGCCCGACGGCAGCCTGTGGGAGCGCAGCATCGGCTTCGGCGGCGGTGGCAAGTCGGTTGCCAACACCAACTGGAACACCGGCGTACGACTGGACTTCCGCGTCAACGATGATCACGAACTGTGGCTGGACTACGACGTGTCTCGGCAGAAGTACGACAACAGCGAAGGCCAGACCGGCACGCTGGACAGCCTGGCCAGCCTGTGGCGCGTCGGCAACGCGGTCATCCCCAACCCGAACGGCAGCGGCACCGTCACCCGCCGCGTAGTGCAGCCGCGCGTCGGCTACACCGCCTACCAGCGCTACGAGCGCGATCAGTTGTCGTTGACCCACCAGGGCCGTTACAGCTTCGGCACCTGGCAGACCTCGCTGACCCACAGCAAGAGCAGCAACCTCGGCCGCTCGCTGCCGCTGACCCTGGACGAGCGCGCCAACCTGCAGACGCTGTGGAATGACGTCTGCCGCCGCACCGGTGCCGCCAACAACTGTGCGGCCGGCCGCGGCAATGCGCTGACCGCACTCAATCCCAGCGAGATGGCGCGCCTGCAGGCGTTCCTGCCGCGCCCGCTGCGCACCATGGAATTGGAAGGCTACGTGCTCGACACGATGCTCGACCTCGACTTCGGCGCGCACAAGCTGACCGTCGGCGGCCAGTACAACGACACCGACATGATCGATGGCGTGTTCGGCATGGATGGCGCCGGTTACCGCAGCAACACCAAGCAGAAGCACCGCATGTGGGCCCTGTTCGCCGAGGACAACTGGGCGTTGACCGATAGCCTCACCGCCACCTTCGGCCTGCGCTACGACGACCACAACGTGTTCGGCAGCCACGTCAGCCCGCGCGGCTACCTGGTGTGGAACGCCAGCGACGCGTGGACCTTCAAGGGCGGCGTCAGCACCGGCTACAAGACCCCGCGTCCGGACCAGCTGTTCCCGGGCATCACCGGCTTCGGTGGCCAGGGCGTGCTGCCGCTGGTGGGTTCGCCGAACCTGAAGCCTGAAACCAGCACCAACTACGAGTTGGCCGCCTACTACGAGGGCCAGCGCTGGGGCTTCAACGTGACCGGCTTCTTCAACAAATTCGAGGACAAGATCGCCAGCGGCGGCACCTTCCCCAACTGCGAAGTGGCCCGCGCCGGCAGCGGCTACTGCGTGGACATCGGCCCAGGCTGGGCAGCACTGGGCTACAGCACCTTCACCCAGAGCGTGAACATCGACAAGGCCGAGACCCGCGGTGCCGAGCTGGCCGGTCATGTCGACCTGCTCGACACCCTGCAGCTGCGCGGCAACTACACCTGGACGAAGAGTGAGCAGACCAGTGGCGCACAGAAGGGGCTGCCGATCAGCGGCACCATGCCGGCAAAACACATGGCCAACGCCAGCCTCAACTGGCAGATCAATGAAGCGGTCAGCCTGTCGCTGATCGGTGAGGGCCGCTACGACCGCTACCGCGACACGCTGCTGGATGCCAGCGGCGCCAGCCACACCCGCTACTACGAGGACTACACGATCTTCCATCTCGGTGGCAGCTGGAAGGCCACGCCCTGGCTGACGGTGAACGCACGGGTCAACAACCTGCTCGACAAGGATTTCGTCTCGCAGTCGTGCCTGTTGATCAGCCAGAGCGAATTCAACTGCGTGGACGACTATGCGACCAAGGACCAGCGCCGCAGCTACTGGATCTCGCTCAACGCGAAGTTCTGATCGCCGCGCACCGCCTTGGTGGGTGCCAACCTTGGTTGGCACCGCCCTGCTCTGGTGGGTGCCAACCTTGGTCGGCACCGCTTCATCCACGCATGGCGTGGATCTACCGACCCGCGGTGGCGGTAGTGCCGGCCGCTGGCCGGCAACCGCTAAAGCCCCCTCCGGGATACAGAACGACACGCAATTGCGAGCTATTCTCATCAATGATGTAATGGGCAGTCCCCGTCCGCCCCGAACCGTGCCGTGAGCCGTCCTGCCTCTTCCACCGTGCAGCAGCAACAGAACCGTGGCTTCTGGCTGCGGACGCTGCACCAGTGGCACTGGATCAGCTCGGCGGTGTGCCTGATCGGCATGCTGCTGTTCGCGGTGACCGGCCTGACCCTCAACCATGCCGCGAAGATCGAGGCCAAGCCCGAGGTGCAGAACCAGCATCTGGAGCTGCCGGCCGAACTGCTGGGCCAACTGGGCACCCGCGAAGACGGCAACGCGCCGATCCCGCGCCCGGCGCGGCAATGGCTGGATACGCAGCTGGGCATCGCCATTGGCGGCCGCCCGGCCGAATGGTCGGCCGAAGAGATCTACCTGTCGCTGCCGCGCCCCGGTGGCGATGCTTGGCTGAGCATCGATCGCCAGACCGGCGCGGTGGAATACGAATCAACCTCGCGCGGCGCGGTGTCCTACCTCAACGACCTGCACAAGGGCCGCAATGCCGGCCCGGCGTGGGGCTGGTTCCTGGACCTGTTCGCCGTGGCCTGCCTGGTGTTCTGCATCACCGGCCTGTTCCTGCTGCACCTGCATGCGCGGCAGCGGCGCATGACCTGGCCGCTGGTCGGCCTCGGCCTGATGATCCCGCTGCTGATCGCCCTGCTGCTGATCCACTGACTTTCCTTCGTTCCTGGAGCCGCCCCATGCGCGTCACCCTGACCATCGCCCTCAGCGGCCTGCTGGCCACTTCGCCGGCCTATGCCACCACGCTCGACATCAACGTCGAAGTGCCCAAGCTCAACGTCGCCGAGTACCACCGCCCGTACGTGGCGGTGTGGCTGGAAGGCGCCGACCAGAAGGTCGCGGCCAACCTGTCGGTCTGGTACCAGCAGACCAGCAACAGCGAAGGCCATGGCACCAAGTGGCTGCCCGACCTGCGCCAGTGGTGGCGCAAGAGCGGCCGCACCCTGCAGGTGCCGGTGGACGGCGTGACCGGCCCGACCCGCCCGGCCGGCAAGCACGCGCTGTCGTTCAACGACAAGCAGCCGGCACTGAAGCAGCTGGCCCCGGGCAACTACACCCTGGTGGTGGAAGCGGTGCGCGAAGTCGGCGGCCGTGAACTGCTGAAGATTCCCTTCACCTGGCCGGCCACCGCCGCACAGAACGGCAAGGCGCAGGGCGCCACCGAACTGGGCCAGGTCACCCTCGCCGTCAAACCCTGAGAGGGGACGGAGGGGATCAAGTCGTAGCCCCCTCTTCCTTGCCGCATCACCCGCATCCACTGGAGTCCTCCGCATGAAGCGCACGCTCGTCCTCGCCGCCGCCCTGGCCGCTGCCCTTCCCTTCTCCGCCCTGGCCCACAAGGCCTGGCTGCTGCCCTCGCAGACCGTGATCGCCGGCAACGCGCCGTGGATCACCGTCGACGGTGCGGTCTCCAACGACCTGTTCTATTTCAACCACGTGCCGCTGCGCCTGGAATCGCTGGTGATCACCGCGCCGGACGGCAGCACCGTGCAGCCGCAGAACGCCTCCACCGGCAAGTACCGCAGCGTGTTCGACATCGAACTGAAGCAGCCGGGCACCTACCGCATCGCGTCGGTCAATGACGGCCTGTTCGCCACCTACGAGCAGAACGGCGAGCGCAAGCGCTGGCGCGGCAGCGTCGCCACCTTCGGCGAACTGCCCAAGGACGCAAAGAAGCTGGAAGTGAGCCAGTCGGTCGGCCGCGTGGAGACCTTCGTCACCAACGGTGCGCCGAACGACACCGCGCTGAAGCCCACCAACCGTGGCATCGAGCTGGTCGCCGTCGGCCACCCGAACGACCTGTTCGCCGGCGAGGAAGCCACCTTCCGCGTGCTGGTCGACGGCAAGCCGGCCACCGGCCTGGAGTTCGAGATCGTGCGTGGCGCCACCCGCTACCGCAACGCGCAGGACGAACTGAAGGTCACCAGCGATGCCAAGGGCGAGATCAAGGTGACCTGGCCGGAAGCTGGCATGTACTGGCTGGAAACCGGCACCGAGGACAACAAGACCTCGGTGAAGCAGGCCGCCAAGCGCCGCCTGAGCTACGTGGCCACGCTGGAAGTGCTGCCGCAGTAATGACGTGGACCGCGATGCCGGGCAGCCCCGGCATCGCATCTGCAGCACACCACCATGACCGATCCCCTGCTCGACATCGCCCGCCTCGGTGGCACCACCATGGGCACCACCTGGAGCGTGTCGCTGGTCGCGCCGCGCCAGCGCGACCTGTACCCGCTGCATGCCGGCATCCAGGCGCGGCTGGACGAGGTGGTCGCGCAGATGAGCACCTGGGAGCCCGGCTCGGACCTGAGCCGCTACAACCGCGCCAACGCGGGCCAATGGTGCGCGCTGCCGGCTGAGACCCGCCAGGTGCTGGCCTGCGCACAGGCCATCGCCGCCGCCAGCGATGGTGCATTCGATCCCACCGTCGGCCCGTTGGTGGCACTGTGGGGTTTCGGTGCACATGCCGGCGAACGCCGCCAACCCGATGCCGCCACCGTGCAGGCCACGCGCGAGCGCTGCGGTTGGCAGCGCCTGCAATGGCGCAGCGATGCGCTGCTGCAACCGGGCGGACTGGAACTGGATCTGTCGGCGATCGCCAAGGGGTTCGGCGTCGATCACGTGGCCGCCTGGCTGCGCGATCAGGGCATCGCCGCTGCACTGATCGAGGTCGGTGGCGAACTGGCCGGCTACGGCCGAAAACCGGACGGCCACCCCTGGCGCGTACTGGTGGAATCCGCACCGGAAGAAGACGCGCACACCGAAACACCACCGCGGGTGCTGGCGCTGGAGGACAAGGCGGTGGCCACCTCCGGTGATCGCTGGCACCAGTACCAGGCCGATGGCGAGGCTTACAGTCACAGCCTGGACCCGCGCTCTGGCAGACCGGTGCGGCTGGTCGCCGCAGCGGTCACCGTGGTGGCCGACGACGCCATGCACGCCGATGCCTGGGCCACCGCACTGACCGTGCTCGGCCACGAACAGGGCATGGCGCTGGCCGAACGCGAAGGGCTGGCCGTGCGTTACCTGCAACGGGCCGCCGTAGGCCCCCGCGAATTCCTCAGCAGCGCTTTCCAGCGCCTGCTCGACGAGCAGGACGCATGAGCGCACGTCCATCGCGCGCGTGGCTCGGCAACGCACTGGCTCTGTTCCTGTTGGCAGTGATCGGCTGGGCGCTGCTGCGGCTGCATCTGGGTGAAGCCTGGTGGCAGGGCGCGCCGCCGGCACGGCAAACGCAGATCGCGATCATCGCCACCGCGCTGTATGCGCTGGCCTGCGCCGCACTGTGGTGGCGTGGGCGACCGCGCGACGATGCCGCCTGTGGCGACGTCGCACCGATCCTGCTGGTCTGGTCCAGCCAGACCGGCTTAGCGCGTGAGCTGGCCGAACGCAGCGCCGAGGCCCTGCGCGGTGCCGGCGTGCCAGTGCGCGTGCGCGGACTGCATGAGGTCGACGCCGCGTTGCTGGCCGACAGCCAGCGCGCGCTGTTCATCGCCAGCACCACTGGCGAAGGCGATCCACCCGATCATGCGCTGCCGTTCCTGCGCGGGGTGATGGCCTCACCGACTGCGCTGCAGCACCTGCAGTACGGCGTGCTCGCACTGGGCGACCGCAGTTACGGCCACTTCTGCGGATTCGGCCACCAGCTCGACCAGTGGCTGCGCCAGCATGGTGCGCATCCGCTGTTCGATGCGATCGAAGTCGACAACGCCGATCCGGCCGCGCTGCGCCATTGGCAGCAGTTGCTGGGCCAGCTCGGCGGCGGCGCCAGCGAACTGCCCGACTGGAGCCCGGCCGAGTACCAGCCGTGGACGCTGCTACAACGTGAGCATCTGAACCCGGGCAGCCCCGGCGGCCCCGTGTATTGGTTGCGCCTGCAGCCCCCGGCCGATGCAGATGCGCAGTGGCAGGCCGGTGACATCGCCGAGATCGGCCCGCAGCACGCACCGCACACCGTGCGTGCCTGGCTGGACGCACAACGCTTCGATGCGGATACCGTGCTGGATGACGGGCAGACGTTGCTGGCACGCGTCGCGCGCTCGCACCTGCCCTCATTGGTTCCCCCAGGTGATCTGCCCGCATTGCTGGCGACCCTGCAACCGCTGCCCCATCGCGAGTACTCGATCGCCTCGGTGATGGCCGACGGTGCGGTGGAACTGCTGCTGCGTCGCCAGCTGCGCGCGGACGGCACGCCTGGCATCGGCAGCGGCTGGCTGTGCGACCACGCGGCCATCGGCGAACCGGTGCAGCTGCGCCTGCGCCGCAACGACAATTTCCATGGCGTCCCCTTCGATGTACCGCTGCTGCTGATCGGCAACGGCACCGGCATCGCCGGCCTGCGCGCACATCTGCACGAACGTGCCCAGCGTGGCGCACGCCGTACCTGGCTGCTGTTCGGTGAGCGCACCGCCGCCCACGACTTCCACTTCGGTGAAGAACTGCAGGCAATGCTGGCCGACGGCTCACTGGCACGGTTGGATGCCGTGTTCAGCCGCGACGGCGGCGCGCATCGCTATGTGCAGGACCGGCTGCTGGCCGAAGCGGCAACGCTGCGGCAGTGGGTGGATGAAGGCGCCACGATCCTGGTCTGCGGCAGCCTGCAGGGCATGGCCCCGGCGGTGGATGCGTTGATCGAGCAGGTGCTGGGTGCTGCGGGCAAGGAAGCACTACTGCTGGCCGGTCGTTACCGGCGCGATGTGTATTGAGGTCGCCGCATCCACGCATGGCGTGGGGCCCACCGGCGCCCAGGAATCATCCCGCCGCTGCACAGACCCGTATCGCCAACAACTCGCCACCGCCCTGCAACGCGTGCCGCTGACGTTCGCCGGCCGCCAACCACGCGGTATCGCCGGCCCGTAGCGCGGGCAGGCCGCTGTCGGCACCGAACTCTGCCTGACCGGACAGCAGATGCAGCGCCCAGGCCACGCCCGGTTCGCAGAAGAAGAACATCGCGCCCACCAGTGGCCGGTGCAGCAGTTCGGCCTGCAGCAGCTCGCGCTTCCACATCAGGTTGAAGTCGTGGGTGGTGCCATCGACCAGTTCACCGTGCAGGGTTTCCTCGCCGGCAAAGCGCACCCGTCCATGCGGCGGCAGCACCTCGGCAACGCGGCCATCGTCGAAGCGCAGGCGCACGCCATTGCCCTGCAGCAGCACCAGCTCGCGCTCCACGCCGGGGAAGGCGGAGAACGCGGCGTCCTGCTCGATCTCGGCCACCGACAGGCGCAGCGCCCAGTCATCCCCCTGCGCAGGCAGGCGCAGGATCTCGCGGGTCCAGCCAAGTCCATTCCGCCAGCGTTCGCGGCGATAGTCCAGGCTGGAAATGACCTGGCTCGGAGTGTGCAGCAGGGAGTCGATGTTCATCCACGCATTGCATCATGCCGCGCGCCGTCGTGCATCACCGCGTGGCGAGCGTGCCCTGGCCACCGCACCCGCCGGCCAGCAGCTGCGAGTGCTTCAGCCAATCCTGGTCGGGGTAGTAAGCAAACACCATCGTGCCACCACGCAACGCATCGATCAGCGGCTTGGCCACCGACAGCCGCACCGCCGGGCAACCCAGGCTGCGTCCCAGCCGCCCCTGCAGCTGCGCGGTAGCCGGGTTCACGTACGGCGCACCATGGATGACGATCGCTCGGTCACGCGCGCGGTCATTGAAGCCCGGTTCCAGACCGGCCAGGCGCAGCGAATATCCATTGCCGCCCATGTAGGTCTCCTGCGCGGTGAACGCGCCGAGACTGGACATGAAACTGCCGTCGCGGTTGGAGAAGTGCTCGGTGCGGTTCTCGCCGCTGTTGCGGCCATGCGCCACCCATTCCTCGAACAACAGGCGCTGATGGGCCAGGTCGAACACCCACAGCCGCGGCTCGGTGGACGGGCGCGAGTAATCGATCACGCTGAGGCGATCACCATTGATGCCCAGTTCCGGCCGCTGCAACGCACAGCGCATGGCGTGCGCCGCCAGCTGCAGCACGTGGCGGTCGGCCTTGGGCGCACTGCGCGACAGCAGGGCAGCCAGATCATCGGCAGAGGTGGCGAGGGCGGGCGTCTGTGCCAGCGCCGGGGCGCTGGCCGAGGTCGCCAGCAGGCCGAACGCGGCCAGCCGGCACAGGCGGGATGCAGTCATGGGCACAACGAGGGGACTCAGTTGCCCTTGAGGGTGGACCCTGGCGGCTCAGATTCCAAGACCGGCTGCATTCCGGATTCAGCCGGGCTTGGGCGGACCGCCGGCAGCGAGGTGACCAGCAGGGTCGTGCCCGGCACCAGCACCTGGTACAGCTGGCGAGCGAAATCGGTCGGCAGCGCCATCGGCAGCGAGGGCGTGGCCAGCAGGTCCGGCGTGGCCTGGGCACGGTCCTGGCCCAGCAACGGATAGGCCGTCCACTGGTGCAGCCGCTGGTTCACGTCCAGCGGGCTGGGGGTGTCGCTGTAACCCTGCCCCATCACGAACAGCGTGGTGCCCTGGAAGGCCGGCAAGGCGTCGGCCTTCAGCGGCGACTCGCCAATCATCACGCCGTCGCGCAGCACGTACAGGCGCTGGTCGTGCAGGCTGACCAGGATGCCGACCTGCCCGGCCGGCGCCGCGGCGTCGTTCCACCAGGCCTGTGCCGGGGCTCCGCCCTCGGTCTCCGGCAGGGCCTGGCCGCGCGCGTTCACCGGCGCCAGCACCGACGGATAGGCCAGGGTCATCGGCGAGCTCTTGGCATCGGCCACGACCACGGTATCGCCGCGCTGGGTTTCACTGAACAGCTTCTGCGCGAAGGCCTGCGGCAGGCGCACGCAGCCGTGCGAGGCCGGATGCCCGGGCAGGCTGCCGCCATGCAGGGCGATGCCGTCCCAGGTCAGCCGCTGCATGTACGGCATCGGCGCGCTGTTGTAGAGGTTGGACTTGTGGTCCTTGTCCTTCTGCAGGATGGTGAACACACCGGTCGGCGTCTCGTGCCCGGCCTTGCCCGAGCTGATCGTGGTCAGGCCGATGGCGATACCGTTGCGGTAGACATAGGCGCGCTGCTCATCAAGGCTGACCACCAGCACGATCGGGCCGGTCGGCGAGATTTCCGGATGCCACAGGTATTCGCCCGGCTTGAGGTCGGTCGGTCCGCGTACCTCGGCGGTGGCCGCAGCGGCAGCTGCAGGCTTGGCGGCCGGCGTAGGCGCAGCGGCATGGGCCAGCAGCGGCAGGGCCAGTGCAAGGGCGAGCATCAGGGTCGTGGGGCGGTGCGGAAGCATCCAGCGGGGGTCCTTTCCATGCGGAGCGGCCACCGTACACCATCGGCCCGTGGTGGCCGCGGCAAAACCAGGCGCCGGAAATGAAACTGCCCGGCGACACAGCCATGTGTCGTACCGGGCAATCGTTACGTCCTTGTCGGCCTGCTGCCGCCCCCTCGCATCCTGCGCTGTGGGGGTAGCGTTGCATCCTGCACGCGGCCGCGTCTGTCCTGTTTGTATC
>NZ_JAOCCT010000055.1:0-19171 GCF_029840555.1 Stenotrophomonas sp. GD03877
GCGCATCCATGCGCCTCACGGTCCTGCCTGCCGCCTTGCTCCGGCTCCCGACAGTTTCCTGCGCACGCGGAACGAGGGAAATTCAAAGTCAAAAGAAGAAAGCAAAGTCAAAAGCTGTTGCCAACCAAGGTTGGCAGCTACCAAAGGCGAGGCACCGCGCATGTACGCACCGCGCTCGCAGAAATGTGTCCAGAGGCGGAGGGCATGGGCGTGCAGGACCGTTGGCGCCATGGATGGCGCCATCGAGCTTACAAGGACGTACTTGCGGCGTGTCCTGCACGCCCATGCCCTCCGCCTCTCCGACGTATCATGAAGGCGCTGCTTCTGCTTTGGCTCTGACTTCAAAAAGCGGGCCGGCGGGCCGCAGGCCCGCCAGCGAACACCTCACCCCGCCACGATGTACTGCTGCAGCTGATCCAGCTCGCGCCGCTGCGCATCGATCACCGATTTCACCAGGTCGCCGATGGAAATCACCCCCAGCACCTGCGCCCCCTCCACCACCGGCAGGTGGCGGATGCGGTAATCGGTCACCAGTTGCAGGCAGTGCTCTACCTGTTCGCCCGGCGAGACCGTCACCACCTTCGCCGTCATGATCTCGGCCACCGCCGTATCACGCGACGAACGATCACGCAGCACGATCTTGCGCGCGTAATCGCGCTCCGAAAGGATCCCGACCAGCCGCGGCCCGTCCATCACCAGCACCGCGCCAATGCCCTTTTCCGCCATCAACCGGATCGCATCGATCACCGCCGCATCCGGCGCGACCGCATGTACTTCAGGAGACTTGCCGTCCAACAGTTGCCGTACCGTGGTCATCTGCCTGCCCTCCGAGGGTGGGTTGCAGGGCCGAGTCTGCCACGGTGGATGCTAGCCACGCGTCAACCAGGTACAACGGGCGCTGCTTGGATTCCTCGTACAGCCGTCCCAGGTACTCACCGATCAGGCCCAGGGCGATCAACTGCACCCCGCCCAGGAACAGGATCACCGCCATCATCGTCGGCCAACCCGCCACCCGGTCACCGTACAGGGCCGCCTTGGCGATCACCCATACACCGAATACGAAAGCAACCGCCGCCGTGGCCAGGCCCATGTAGGTCGCCGCCCGCAGGGGAACGGTCGAGAACCCGGTGATTCCTTCCAGCGCGAAGTTCCACAGCCGCCAAAGGCTGAACTTGCTGGAGCCGGCCACGCGCGCGTGACGGTGGTAGGGCACGGCAATCCGCTTGAATCCGACCCAGCTGAAAAGACCCTTCATGAAGCGGTGGCGTTCACGCATCTCGCGCAGCGCGCTCAGCGCGCGCGGCGACAGCAGGCGGAAGTCACCGGTATCGGCAGGGATCGGCGTGCGTGACAGGCGACCGATCACCCGGTAGAACGCCGCCGCCGTGGCGCGCTTGATCCAGGCCTCGCCATCGCGGGCCATGCGCGTGCCATAGATATTGTCATGGCCTTCGCGCCAGCGCGCAACGAACTGCGGCACCAGTTCCGGCGGGTCCTGGCCATCGGCATCCAGGATCATCGCCGCGCCTTCGCGCACCAGATCCAGGCCGGCAGTCAGCGCGGCCTCCTTGCCGAAATTGCGCGACAGCTTCAACGCCGATACGCGCGCGTCGCCCTGCGCCAATCCTGCGATCACCTGCCAGGTCCCGTCGTGGCTGCCATCGTCCACATACAGGATGTGACCATCGATGTCGGGCATTCCGTCCAGCACGGCACACAGGCGGGGATGCAGGCACGGCAGCGCCTGCTCCTCGTTGTAGGCGGCGATGACGAAAGTAAGGCGTTCGCGATTCATGCCCGGATTGTACGTTGCCTGCAGGCGCATGGCCTGCCGCCTCGTTGGCATGTGCCCTCAATCTTCCAAGAGGTATGCCGCGCCGCCCAGCTGCCGTGCCTGGCGCTGGATCCATGCCGCGCGCCGCTGCACGTACGGCCCTGGCTTGGCCGCGTTGTAGCGTCGCGGTGCCGGCAACACCGCCGCCAGCCGCGCACTCTCGGCCGGACTCAACCGGGCCGCGTCCTTGCCCCAGAACGTCTGTGCCGCTGCCTGCGCGCCATATACGCCATCGCCGAACTCGGCGATGTTGGCGTACATCTCCAGGATGCGTTCCTTCGGCCACAGTGCTTCGATCAGCACCGTGTACCAGACTTCCAGGCCCTTGCGCACCCAGCTGCGGCCCTGCCAGAGGAACAGGTTCTTGGCGACCTGCTGGCTGATCGTGCTGGCCCCCCGCAGGCGCCCGCCCTTGGCGTTGTGGTCGCGGGCCTTCTCGATGGCCTGCAGGTCGAAGCCGTTGTGGTCGGGAAAGCGCTGGTCCTCTGCGGCCACCAGCGAGATCGGCAGGCTCGCTGCCATCTGGTCCAGGTCGCGCCACTGGTAGTGCAGGCGATAGGACCAGTCGGCCTCGCCCAAGGCCTCGCCATAGCGCCACAGCATGACCGTGGATACCGGCGGGTCGATGAACCGCAGCACCAGTACCTGCAGGCAGCTGAAAGCGGCCAGCAGCAGCGGCAGCCAGAGCAGCCGTTTCCAGCGCCAGCGCCTGCGGCGCGGGACTTCCGCGATGGCCTCCACCTTGTGCTGCTCTCCCCCTGCCCCCATTACTGGTGCATCCTTCTTCTATCTGGTTGTCGGCGCATTATCCGGCAACCGCCCTCGTTTACGCGCGATGTGAGCCGATGACCGCCAACCCCGATTCCCTGATCCGCTTCCTGCTTCCCGACGCTGGCGTCCGTGGCGTCCACGTGCGCCTGCAGGCCACCTGGCAGGAGATCCTGTCCCACGCCGAGTACCCGGATACCGCCGCCGAACTGCTCGGCGAGGCCTGCGTGGCCTCGGCGCTGTTCACCGGCCACACCAAGATCGATGGCCGCCTCTCGATCCAGCTGCGCAGCAGCACCGCCCTGCGCACCCTGTTCGCCGAGTGCACCGCCGCCGGCACCCTGCGCGGCATCGCCCAGCTCAGCGAGAGCGCCGATGCGCCGCGCGACCTGTCCCGCCTGGGTGATGACGCCCTGCTCGCGATCACCATCGAGAACCCGGGCCTGGACCCACGCGAGCCGCAGCGCTACCAGAGCCTGGTCGCGCTGACCGCGCCGGAGCTGGACGAGGCCTTCGAGGATTACTTCCGCCAGTCCGAACAGCTGCCGACCCGCCTGCTGCTGGCGGCCGACCGCAAAGGCGCCGCCGGCCTGCTGCTGCAGAAGCTGCCGGGCGACGAGGGTGACGAGGACGGCTGGGCGCGTGCCAGCGCCCTGTTCGAGACCCTGGGCAAGGCCGAGCTGCTGGCGACCCCGGCCGAGCAGCTGCTGCACCGCCTGTTCCACGAAGAGAAGCCGGAACTGATGGGCCACAAGCCGCTGTCCTTCGCCTGCTCCTGTTCCCGCGAGCGGGTCGCATCGATGCTGCAGTCGCTGGGCGAAGACGAGGCCCGTGCCGCGGCCGCGGACACCGGCGCCGTCGAGGTCCGTTGCGAATTCTGCGGGCGGGAGTATCACTTTCCTTTGACGGAGTTCGGCATACTGTTCCACGGTGCCGAGGGGACTGTACCGGCGCCTGAACGGCTTCAGTAAACGGCTTGTCTTGCATCTGGGGGGATCAAGGCTTGTTAAGAATTCATAAACACCCTAGGATCAAGTTCCCGTCTCTGCGGGAACTTCAGTTGTCCGTCCCTGTCTGAACTGGTCCGATGCGTACCTTCCTGCGTCTACCGCTGGCCCTGCTGATCGCCCTTGGCGCGATCACGGGCGTGCACGCGCAGAGCAAGGACACCCGGACCGTGCTGCCGGTGTGGAACAAGGGCAGCGGCAAGGTCGAGGCCCTGCTGTACCTGGAGCCCACGGGTGAACAGGCCGCCGGCGCCCGCTGGCACTTCGGCCGCAACTCGCTGGATGCGGCCTTCGGCCTGTCCTCCGGCGATTCACTGGGCCTGCTCTGCAACAGCAGCAGCGGGACCAGCATGAGCGGCCTGGCCAGTCACTGCATGCTGGCCAGCCTGGGTGACGACGACGACCTCAACAGCCGCCGCTTCACCGGCACCGCCGCGCTGAACCGCGGCAACAGCCGCCTCGGCATCACCGCGGGCACCGGCCGTGAAACGCTGCCGGCGTGGCTGTCAGGCCCGAACAAGACACCCTCGCTGCGCGCCGAGCAGAACGACCTGACCGTATTCGCGCAGAAGAACATCGGCCGCGAGGGTTTTGTCTCGATTGCCGGTACCTACGCCAAGGCCCGCCTGGTACCGCTGGCCGACGCCGCGCCGTCCATCGTCGACCGCTGGGACAGCAAGAGCCTGAGCATCGGCGCCGGCTACGGCAACTTCACCGGCAGCATCATCGGCCGCGTGATCGACGTACCGGGCAAGCCCGGCAAGTGGGAAGGCCTGGGCATCGGCCTGACCTGGCGTACCCCGTGGTCCGGCCAGCTTACCGTTGGCGCCGAGAACGTGATCAGCCGCGGCAAGAATCCGTTCTCCCCACGCAATGAAAGCAACGACGACGGCACCGTGCCGTACGTGCGTTACGAACAGGACCTGTAACTCCAGCTGCGGCGCAGCATACGGCCCCGCATGGTCGCCAGGCCCAACGGCTGCGAGTCGTTGGGTCAACGCGCTAAACGCCCGTCACACCAGGCATTGCGACTGCGGCACGAGGCCAGTCCAAGGCCTGCCTTCATCTATTTCACACAAGTCATTAACAGCCCTTTAATTATTGGAAAAGGGCAGTTAGTATCGGCTCAGCTTCACGTGTTTTGGTGGCGCCTTTCGCCTCCCGCGTGAAGCACTCAGCAGCACCACCAAGAATCCTTGGAGAGAGAGCCAATGAACAGCAAGACCAGCAAGCTGCGCGATGCAGTTGTCCTCGCGCTGATCGCAAGTGCCGGTACGGCGGCTACCGCCAGTGCCCAGGAAGGGAAGTCAGGGCAGGCGGGTACGACCCAGCTCGACCGTATTGAAGTAACCGGTTCGCGCATCAAGCGCACGGATGTTGAAGGCCCCAGCCCGGTCAGCGTGATTTCCCGCCAGGACATCGAAACCTCCGGCGAAATCTCGGTCGCGGACTTCCTCCGCAACAACATCTACAACTCGTTCGGTTCCACCCGTGAGTCGTCGGGCTCGGCAACCGGTTCCGCAGCCACCATCAGCCTGCGCGGCCTCGGCTCTGAGTACACGCTGGTCCTGCTGGACGGCCGTCGCATGACGTCCTCGCCGACCCTCGGTGGCGGTGCGCAGAACATCAACCTGATTCCGACGGCCGCCGTCGAGCGCATTGAAATCCTGCGCGAAGGCGCAGGTGCAGTGTACGGTTCGGATGCCATCGGCGGCGTGGTCAACGTGATCCTGCGTAAGGATTATGAAGGCCTGGGCTTCAGCGTAGGCTATGAAAATCCTGAAATCGGCCCGGCCGGTCGCACCGGCAGCCTGTCCGGTGGCATCAGCTCCGACCGTGGCAACCTGACGTTCGTGATCGACCATCAGGAACGCGAGTTGATGTACAACCGTGACATCAAGAAATACGTCACTGATGCAGGGCTGACCTGGGGCCTCAGCCCGTACAACTCGAGCGCGACCTTCTCCGGCGCCCGCACCGGCAGCGCCAGCGTCGCCAACTGCGACACCTTCGAGAACAGCGTCCGCATCAGCCCGACCCGCTGCGGCTTCGACCACGGCGCGACCTCGGCCAACGAAGCCTCGATGTCGCGTGACTCGCTGCTGCTGAACGGCAACTACCAGCTGACCGACAACACCTCCTTCTTCTTCCGTGCAATTGCGTCGGATACCAAGAGCGTCGGCGTTTATGCGTCGGCCCCGGTCGACAACGCCGGCGGCGGCCGTCCGCTGACCATCGCAGCCAACAATCCATTCAATCCGTTTGGCGAGGACGGCGTGCTGTCCTACCGGTTCACCCCGCTGGGTACGCGTGATGCCGTCCGTCGCGATACCTATCGCGATTTCAACTTCGGCCTGCGCGGTACGCTGGACCTGTTCGGCGGCGCCGACTGGGAAGTCGGTGTTGGCCATGGACGTGTCCGCCAGAGCTCGGTGAACTACAACTACGGCATCGGCAGCATCCTGCAGGACATGGTTGATTCGGGCGAGTACAACCCGTTCGATCCCACCCATCCGAGCGTGGCCGCTGCGGCTCCGAAGATCGCACACACCGTGTACGTGGAATCGGAACAGCGCACGGTCTCGGCCGACGGCAACATCTCCTTCGACCTGTTCCAGATGCCCGCCGGCGCCGTCAGCTTCGTGACCGGCTTCGAGTACCGCGATGACCGCCTGTCCATGGCCTACGACGCACAGAGCGCCGCAGGCAACGTGTTCGGCTCGGCAGGTGCAGGTACGGGTGGTGAGCGCTCCTACTACGCAGGCTACTTCGAAACCCTGATCCCGCTGTTCAGCAGCCTGACCGCCACTGTGGCCGGCCGCTATGACAGCTACAACGATCTGGGCAGCAAGTTCTCGCCGCGCGTATCGCTGGAGTTCCGTCCGATCGACTCGCTGCTGGTTCGTGGCTCCTGGGGCAAGGGCTTCCGTGCTCCGACCCTGGATGACATGTACGGCTCCAACTCCACGACCAACCTGAACAGCCCGGTGCTGAGTGCGATCGGCCACAACGGCGGCGACGAACTCGCATGCAAGGCCTTGTCCGCCGTCCGCGCTTCGACCGGCAATACCGGTTACCAGCCGTACCCGGTTGATCCCTGCAGCACCAGCAGCCAGTACCAGTGGCTGGTTTCCTCGAACCGCAATCTGAAGCCGGAGGAATCGAAGAACTGGAACGTCGGCTTCGTGTTCAGCCCGACCGAAGCACTGTCGATGGCAGTCGACTACTACGATGTGCAGATCGACAACGTGATCACTTCGGTGCCGCGTCCGCTGGCATGGCGCTACGGTGACGCAGGCCAGCCCGGCTATGGCGTTGATCGTGGTCCGGACATCACTGCACCGAATGGCGCAGTACTGCCGGGTATCCCGTTCCAGATCAAGCTGCCGATCGACAACGGTGCTTCGAAGAAGGTCCGTGGTATCGACGCCGAGTTGAACTTCCGCCAGAGCCTGGGCACCTACGGGGACCTGATGGCAAGGCTGAATTGGGCCCACCAGATCGAATTCACCGAAACCTCGATCATCAACGACAAGGTTGAACTGCTGGGCACCGGCGGCTATCCGAAGGATCGCGCGCAGTTCACCCTGGGCTGGAGCTACGGCGACGTCAGCATTGCGGCGATCACCAACTACATCGGCAAGAGCGGTTCGGAAGACACGCGCCTGCCGAGCTGGATCACCAATGATCTGCAGTTGACCTGGAATGCGCCGTGGAAGGGCAAGGTGACTCTGGGCGTCCGCAATGTCGGCAACAAGCTGCCGCCGTTCAACGATTCACTGAACTCCTTCCCGTACTACGACAACAGCCTGTACAACATCTGGGGCCGTACCCCGTACATGCGTTACGAACAGAACTTCTGATCCACGCCTGTCAGCAGTAGTGCAGCGACCCGCTTGTGCGGGTCGCTGCTTTTGGGCAGTCTTGCAGCTGCGTCAACTTCCCATGATGTGCATAACCTGTGCACCGGGCCCCGCCACAATGCATGACGGAAGCGCCGCAATGAGCGCAGATCCCCACTCCTTCCCGCAGGCAGCGCACTGGACCCAGCTCTGGCGCACCGGCGTGCTTCATTCGTGCAGTCACGGCATCGAAGGAAACTACGATGGCGAACTGCGTCTCTTCTGGGAGCGCAACGCCGCGGTTCTGCCACAAGGCGCGCGTGTGCTTGACGTTGGCACCGGCAACGGCGCCATCGCCCTCTTGATCCATCGGTTCCGCCCCGATCTTCAAGTGGTGGGCACCGACCTGGCCGATGTCGACCCCCGCTCGAATGTCGCCAATGGCAGAGAGCTTTTCTCCGGAATCACCTTCCTGCCTCGTACGCCGATGCACGCCATTCCGCTGGCAGACGGTAGTGTGGACCTTCTGGCATCGCAGTATGCATTCGAGTATGCAGCTCAGGGCCCAGCACTTCAGGAGTTTTCCCGGCTGATCGGGCCTGGAGGGCGAATCGCGTGGATCCTGCACAGCACGAACAGCGAAATCTCGCGCATCTCATCGCGCCAAGCCCAAGCCATCGCCGATGTACTGCGGAGCGACGGCATCTTTGATCGGGCTGAACAAGTGATCAAGGAACTGTACGCGGCCAAGGCCAGTGGCCCCTCCTTTCTTTCGGGGAGCAGAACTGCGGAGCAATCCCGCCTGGCTTTCAACGAGGCGGCAGGCGCGCTTGTCGACCGTGCCCTGGCGGAGCGGGATCTGCCGGTCCTGGGCCGGAGCGTCGGCATTCTGCAGGACGCGCTGGGCCCCGCAGCGCAGGATCCATCGACCGCCCTGCGGCGACTTCAGAGTGGTCGTGCCCTGCTTGCAGAGGAAGCCGCTCGCCTGCAGGAGCTCATGCGGGCGACCCGAAGCGAGGACGAGATGAAGCGCCTGGCGTACGCATTGGGTGCCCAAGGCATGAATTCAGGATTTGAACCTCTGATGTATCGCGGGGTAAACATGGGCTGGGCGTTGGAGGCAGTACGTGAATGAGGCCGCTGAGGCTCGCCGTTATCACCATGCAGCTCGGCTGGATGACGCCCTCCCGCACTACAGGCGAGCACTGCTGCTGGATCCGTCTGACGATGTTCTTCGCTACGACGCAGCCCTTTGCATGATGCAACTCGGCCACGCACAAGAAGCCGCAGTACTGTTCCAGCAGATCCATCCCGCGTCCACCGCCTGGCAACCGGCACGCGCCCCTCTTGCGATCTGCCTGCGTGACAGCCATCGTGCGGGAGAGGCGCTTGAACCCGCACGCCAGGCAATCACGACGGCAGAACCGCAAGCATGGCAATGGATGCTGCTTGGTGACCTCCAGCAACGCACGGGCCAACAAATGGCTGCTGTCGACAGCCTGCAACGCGCGCTCGCGCTCGATCCCACCCTTCTTGAGGCCCACCACCTGCTGGGTCTCGCCCTGCAGGAAACGGGCAGGTACGAGGAGGCGATCAAGAGCTATGAAGTTGTAGCCGCCCAACTTCCCATGGAGCTCATCAACATCGCTCAGTGCCTTCAGCACCTCGGCCGGTGGGAATCCGCACGTGACGTACTGGCGCAACTTCACACGCTGCAGCCCGCACGTATGGACGTAATGTGCTGGCTCGCGCATGTCCATGCACAGCTGTGCGAGTTCGATGCCACGGACCGGATCGTGGCGCGGCTCATTGCACAGTTGCGCGTGACCACGCCCACAGCCAACGACGTACCGCAACCATTCACCTTCGCGACGCTGCCATTGGGCAACGACCTGCACAGGCAGCTGCTGGATCATGCGGCCGCATCGATCCAGGCCGGCCGGCAACCGTTGCCACGGGCGGCTGCCCGTCGGCACGGCCGCCCAAGAATCGGCTACCTTTCCAGTGACCTGCACCACCACACCGTGGGCACCCTGTTGCACGGATTCTTCGCAGCGCATGATCGGAGCCGGTTCGAAGTGCATGTGTACGATTCCGGCCGGCAGCCGGCGTCCATCAACGGCGCAGAACACATCGAGCACGTTGGCGCGCTGAGCGACGCTGAGCTGGCAAAGCGACTGCACGAAGCGGATCTGGATATTCTCATCGATCTCAACGGCCCAACGTATGGAGGTCGGCCTGGAGCTCTGGCATATCGACCAGCGCGCATGCAACTGGGATGGCTGGGCTACCTCTCCGGACAACAATCGCCATGGCTTGATGGCATCATCCTCGACCACAGCCTGGCACCGGCAGACACCTCATGGCCGTTTTCCGACCGGGTACTTCGCCTGGCTGGCAGCGTGTTTCCAGCAGCAGAGCCCCACTCTCCTCCTGGACGAGACCGTGCGCGCTGGAAGCTACCCCATGCACCACCGGTAGCAGCCAGCTTCAATAGCAGCCATAAACTGAGCAGATCGCTGCTGGAGTGCTGGACGCAGATCCTGCGCGAGGTGCCTGATGCACTCTTGCTGGTCTGCCTGGCACCACAGGCACACCGCGGATTCCTGCAATCGTGGGACCTGCTCGGCGGAGACCGCGACCGGCTTCGCCTGCTGTCGCCGATGCCGGCCGAGCAATACCTGGAATGCATGGCGTCATGCGATCTGTTCCTTGATGCATTCAATTACCAGGCCGGTGCGACTGCGATTGATGCAGCATCGGCAGGGTTGCCACTGCTGACCTGCCCCGGAGAGCTACCGCTTTCGCGACTGGGGAGCAGTGTGAACAGGCAACTGGGAATGCCCGAACTGATCTGCAACGGACACCATGATTATGTGCAGCGCGCAGTGACACTGCTCCGTAACCCGGCTGCGCTTTCAGAACTCCGCCAGCGGGTCACCGTCCGCAACAAGGACAGTGCGTTGCATTCGGCAGCACGTGCGGCTACCGATCTTCAAGCGCTTTATCAAGACCTGCTGGGGGAGTGAACACCCATGGAAACACTGGACCATATCCCTGATGTGGAACTGGAGCGCGAGATCGCCATGTTGTTTCTAGCCGGCGAGAAAGACCGGGCGCTGCTTCGCCTGCAGGATGAGCAGCTTGCGCAAACCCATCCCAGGCTGGCATTCCAATTGGCGCTGCTTCTGATCGAAATTGGCGACTGGAAACACGCGAAGCAGCAGCTTGATCGGGTACTCAGCCTTGAGCCGCGCTTTCTGCCAGCCTTGCGACGTCGCGCAGCGCTGCTGGCCCATGATGACGACCTGACCGCCGCAGAGGAAGACTTCCAGCGCATCGTGAAGATCGCGCCAGATGAAACGTCGGCTGTCGCCAACATCGGTGTTGTCCTGTTGCGGCGTGGCAATCACGCGGCCGCATTGCCTTGGCTGCAACGAGCTGCAACGCAGTCGCCTGCTGACGCTCGCATCCAGCACAGCCTGGCCAACGCTCTCAGCGGAGCGGGTCAACATGCTCTGGCACTGGATCTGTTCCACCGGCTTGCACAGGGCTCTCCCGGAAACACCGATCTGGCCGCAGACTGGGCCATGGCCCTGCTGCGCGGCGGTGATGCGGCGTCGGCTCATGCACGTTTCCTGACCCTTCTTTCAGAACATCCCCACGACCAGCGCTGCTGGGCCGGGCGCTATCTGTCCGCATGCGCTCTGAAACTGCAGGATGCCCTCGGGTTGATGGACTACCCGCTCCTGCTGCGGCAGATCAGGACTGATCTGGACATCACAGCGTTGATCGATGCGGTGCTGCAGTTGCCGTCATTACGCTGGGAGCCTGCGGGCAAAACCACTCTTGGCGGCCTTCAAAGTGCGATGCTCGACCTGGCGCCAGCAAGCCCATTCCACGAATTCGGCCAGCAGGTGAGCAACGCACTCCACGATTATCTGCTGCAACTGCGCGGAAGCCTGCTCGGCGCCCCTCTCGACGCCTGGCGACTGAGCCTGCCTTCACGATGGACGCTGCAGGCCTGGGCAACGGTGCTGCATGGCGATGGAGGACATCAGGATCCACACCTGCATCCCGCCGGCCGCATCAGTGGGGTGCTTTACCTCGATGCCGGCAACTCTGCCAGGGGAGACGGGGATCTCGTGTTTGGGCATGCCCCGAGGGACATCGACACAGCGGGCGAACCGCACGCGCATCGTCATGTGGCCCGCAGCGGCGACATGCTTCTCTTCCCCTCCTGGTTCCTCCATCACACAACGCCGTACCACGGAACGCGACCGCGCATCAGTCTGGCATTCGACCTGCTGCCAGCGTCGCTGTGAACAAGTCCCTTTCATCCGCTGAGGCATTTCACATGGAACGTCGAATAGTTACGGAACGCCTCATTCTGCAGCCCCACTGCCGGGATGACCTCGATGACTGCACCAGCATGTGGTCAGACCCGGCGGTCCTGCGCATGATCCGCGACCACCCTTTCAGCCGGCACGAGACCTGGCTTCGCATACTGCGATATGCAGGCCATTGGGCAATGCTTGGATACGGCTACTGGACCATCCGCCATCGCAACGATGGAAGATTCTACGGAGAGCTCGGCTTCGCCCTTACCCTGCGTGACCTGCCTGGAGAGGCCGCTGGCCTGCCTGAATTCGGCTGCACGTTGTCGCGTCGTGGCTGGGGACGCGGCATCGCCCAGGAGGCCACTGCCGGCGTGCTGGAATGGATGGATCGCGTTGCTCGGATCGAAGCCACTTCAGCGATTACCGATCTCCGCAACCGATCGGCGCTGGCGTTGGCCAACGCCGTCGGCTATAGCATCGTCGAGGAAATGGATTTTGAAGGCAATCCATTCGCAGTGCTCACACGCACCTCCAGCCTCACGACGCTCACTTCATGATGTAGTTCCGGCAACAGACGCCGGATGACGGGCAACGTCAGGCGTCGTGGCGACGATTGGCGCCATCGTGCCGCGAATAGAAATAGACCAGCGCATTGCGCTCGCCGGCCGTCACCCGTGCCACCTCGTGCCGCAACTTGCAGGTCGTAAGCAGCACCGTGCCGTAGGTCGCCGCATAGGCATGGCGCGCACCGGCATCGTCGTGGACGACAAAATCACCGCCTGCGAAATCGTGCCCCAACTGGATGATCATCGAGTAGTCATAGTCCGGATTGCTGGCAGCATCCAGATGCAGGCCGATGAAGGAACCCGCCGTCATGCGGTTCATCTGTGCCCGACGGATATGGAAGGCATCCTGTGACTGGAACAGTTCTGCAATCGCGTTCCGGCACTCCTCCCGGTTGAGGATCCCCAGGATCTGGTCTGCGTGCGGGCGATTGACCACCTGCGGAACCTCGCCTTGCCGATCAACCATGATGCGACGCACGTAGATGTCGTGCGTGTCGCCTGCGTCGCCCTGCGTGACGGCCTCTTCAGGCAGCAACGACTGGAGCCTTTCAAGCTCTTTCAATGTCGAGGCGTCAAACACAACGCCCATCGGGATCAACGTACTGCCGGTCGTTTTCAACTCATCCGCGTAGCGGGAAAGTTGCGAGGCTTCCAATACCATACTCATGCAGCGTCCTCCTTTCGTTTGGGAAAGCAATCAATCAAGCCAGGGCAGAAAATTTCTCCAGGAATGCGCCGCGCTCATCGGGGTTCAGTACCGGTGCCCAGCCGATGCTGGCGCCACTGCTGGCATTGACAACCCGATTGCCAACCGCTGATCGCACGACGCAACCGCTGGCCGCGCCCTCATGCAAGTACACGCCCACCACTGTACGGTGAGGCGCCAAGCCAAGGTCGCGATCGTCCAGATGGACCAGTTCCGGAACATCGAGCATCGGCTGTTGGACCCAGTCGCCAGCTCCAGATGTGCTCAACCGGCGCGCCAACAGGGCAGCGGCGGCGCTACCGGAGGGAACGACATCCTGCCCGCCGTAGCCGTACTTTTTCTTGAACACGATGTTGCTGTCGGATTCGTTCAAAGCGGCTACATCGTCGACAGTGACGAAATGCGTGGGCACCACCCAGCGCTGTACTGCCCCCCATTCCATCGGCGTCAGTACCTGCCGGTAGCCCTCATCCCACAGCAATGCCAGCCATGCCTTGCTCATCAGCAGTTCGGCTTCAAGGCCATTGGAGAACCTCGCACCGCTGTCGAGGATGTCCAGGTACACATCGTGATCAGAAAGCACGTCGTCATAGGTAAAGCGACGATGGACCAGTGTCCTGCTCATATCCATGCCCGAGCGCCGCGCATGGCGCCAACTACGTTCATCATGCACCGAAATGTCCAGTCCAGGCAGAGAACGCCGCAACCACTGCTGGCTGAGATCGCCACTGGGATAACCCATTGCCGAGTGCGTGCTCCAGTCGAGCAGATGGAGGCTAAGGTAGCCCTCACGCACGATGCTTCGCGCGTACATGCTGGCAAGATTGTTTACCGGTACCGCCTGACTACCCTCTGCGTCCCAGCCAAGCACGTCGGCGAACGCTCGATAGTGTTCGAACAATTCGAAGCCACCCACCGCTGCGGAGAAATTGAGCTCGCATATCCGCATGCCATCGGCGCAAGGCAACAGATCGGCACGCATCACGCGATGTTGGCCGCTGCGAAGCTGCTCCCAGTCCACCAAGGGTGCCCATGCAGGGTCGACCCCCATTAGCTGAAGAAGGTCACTACGCGCATGCCGGCGCAATGCTTCGTCGACCACGCGCTGCAGGCCGGATGCAACCAGCTGCAAGCCGTCAACCAGTTGCTCGTAGTCGTTGCGATCAAACAACAACGGATGCGCGGAAAAGCGCATCCGAGGTGCGTTCAAGGCGATCCGGAAGGCCTCGAGGCGTCGCTGTATCTCTGCGTATGCCATGGTGCCGGGCAACGATTGGAAGGCCGGCAATGCCTGCTGATTGATTCCGTGGAACATCCCTGTCCTCGCCCGAGATCCGTGAAGGCATCCTGAACATTCAATCATCCAGCACTTGCTGTCAAGCGACGGGCAGCCGGCTATCGGCCGCAGGCTTTCAACTTCAACCGTTCGGAATCAGCGTCTCGATGAGATGCTCGACATAGGCTTCGAAATCCTCGCGCGCCTGCTTGGGCTGCTGCAGCTGCAGGGACAGCTGCAGGAAGCCGACATAGGCGGCGTAGGCCAGGCGTGCGCGATGGCGTGCATCGGTCGAGCTGAGCCCTGCCTGGCGGAACGAGGCGATCAGATAGTCGAGGCGGCGCTGCGACACGCGGTCGATCACCGGCCGCACCATCGGATGGTCCAATGCCTTCAGCAGCTCGCTGTAGATGATGTGCGGCTGCACTTCATGCGCCACCATCTGGAACAGCTGGCGCAGGCGCACGCGCGGGTCCGGTACGTCTTCCAGGCTGCCGAACACCTGTTCCTGTTCGAACAGTTCCCAGCGTTCCAGCGCGGCCTGCAACAAGGCGTCACGCGAGGGGAAATGCCAATAGAAACTGCCCTTGGTCACGCCGAGTCGCCGCGCCAGCGGTTCCACCGCAACGGCGCCTACGCCTTGTTCAGCAATCAGGTCGAGGGCCGCCTGGGCCCAGTCTTCGGCACTCAGGCGGCTGTTGCGGCCGGCGCGCGGTTCGCCGGCGGAAGCGTCAGGTTGATTCATGGACTGATTTAACCATACGCCGGGGTTCGTTGCAGTACGCCGTTGCGGGCGAAACCGTCAAAGGCCTCTCCTGCAGGCCTGTCGCACTGCACCATACGATACAGTATTGACTTCCCTCACAGGCGATCCATACTAGCAAGTATGGTTACGTCCCCTACTCCCGCTGCGTTCCATGACCTGCGCCTGGAGGCGGCCCATGGCGCCCGCCTCGCCGCCACTGCCAGCGACCACGGTCGTCGTGGCCGGGTGCTGTTCGCGCACGGCTTCGGCCAGACCCGTCATGCCTGGAATGCCACCGCGCGTGCCCTGTCTGCAGCCGGCCTGCAGACCCTGGCTTATGACGCACGCGGCCACGGCGATTCGGACTGGAATGCCGCCGACCTGCCCTACCACGGCGAACAGTTCGCCGATGACCTGATCGTGCTGGCCGGCGAGCAGCCGCGCCCGCCGGTGCTGGTCGCAGCCTCGATGGGCGGCCTGTTCGGCCTGCTGGCCGAATCGCGCTGGCCGGGCCTGTTCTCGGCGATGGTGCTGGTCGACATCACCCCGCGTTGGGATACCGCCGGTGTTGAACGCATCCTGGCCTTCATGACCGCCCATCCCGACGGCTTCGCCTCGCTCACCCAGGCCGCCGACGTGATCTCGGCCTACATGCCGCACCGCCCGCGCAAATCCGAGCAGTCGCTGCGTGCGCTGCTGCGCGAGGACGGCCATGGCCGCTGGCGCTGGCACTGGGATCCGCGCCTGGTGGCCGAACTGGCCCGCGACAGCGAACAGCACCAGGACGCACTGGCCGAGGCCGCGCGCCAGGTGAAGTGCCCGCTGCTGCTGGTCAGCGGCGGCCGCAGCGACCTGGTCACGCCGCAGACCGTGGCCGAATTCCTGGCGTTGGCGCCGCACGCGCGCCATGTACAGCTGCCGCAGGCCACGCACATGGTCGCCGGCGATGACAACGACGCCTTTACCGCTACTGTGTTGGACTATCTGGACGTGTTGCCCGCAGCAGACGCTGCGGCTTCGTCCGCCACAAACGAGCACGTCACCGGAGCACGCTCATGAGCATCGTTCTTCCCTTCCTCGCCCTGCTGCTGGCAGGCGCGTTCGTCGCCTACCACCGCATGCGGCTGGTTACCTGGACGCTGATCAGCGTGGCCCTGCTGGCCGCCTGCTGGTTCATTCCCTACGTCAACCAGACCGCCACGATCGTCGCGGCCGCTGTGCTGGCCGTCATCGCCGTGCCGCTGCTGCTGCCGTTCATCCGCAAGCCGCTGCTGACCGGCCCGATGATGAAGGTGTTCCGCAAGGTGCTGCCGCCGCTGTCGCAGACCGAGCGCATCGCGCTGGAAACCGGTTCGGTCGGTTTCGAGGGCGAACTGTTCACCGGTGATCCGGACTGGAACATCCTGCTCAACTATCCCAAGCCGCAGCTGACCGCCGAAGAGCAGGCCTTCCTCGATGGCCCGGTGGAAGAGCTGTGCACGATGGTCAACGACTGGGAAATCACCCACGTCCATGCCGACCTGCCGCCGGAACTGTGGGCCTTCATCAAGAAGAACAAGTTCTTCGGCATGATCATCCCGAAGGAATACGGCGGCCTGGGCTTCTCCGCACTGGCCCACCACAAGGTGATCCAGAAGCTGGCCTCGGTGTCTTCGGTGGTCAGCTCCACCGTCGGCGTGCCCAACTCGCTGGGCCCGGGTGAACTGCTGGTGCATTACGGCACCCAGGAACAGAAGGACCAGTACCTGCCGCGCCTGGCCGATGGTCGCGAGGTGCCCTGCTTCGGCCTGACCGGTCCGTTCGCCGGTTCCGACGCCACCTCCATTCCGGACTACGGCATCGTCTGCAAGGGCGAGTGGAACGGCGAGCAGGTGCTCGGCGTCAAGCTGACCTTCGACAAGCGCTACATCACCCTGGCCCCGGTCGCATCGCTGATCGGCCTGGCCTTCCGCATGTACGACCCGGATGGCCTGATCGGCGATACCCGCGACATCGGCATCACCCTGGGCCTGCTGCCGCGCGACACCGCCGGTGTTGAAATCGGCCGTCGCCACTTCCCGCTGAACTCGACCTTCCAGAACGGTCCGATCCGCGGCAAGGACGTGTTCATTCCGCTGACCCAGCTGATCGGTGGCGCAGCCATGGCCGGCAAGGGCTGGAACATGCTCAACGAGTGCCTGGCCGTGGGCCGCTCGATCACGCTGCCGTCCACCGCCAGTGGCGGTGCCAAGGCCGGTGCGGCCGTCACCGGCGCCTACGCACGCATCCGCAAGCAGTTCGGCCTGTCGGTCGGCCGCTTCGAGGGCGTGGAAGAAGCGCTGGCCCGCATCGGCGGCAAGGCCTACAAGATCAGCGCGCTGTCGCAGGCCACTGCGGCTGCGGTCGACCGTGGCGACGTGCCGTCGGTGCCGTCGGCGATCGCCAAGTACCACTGCACCAACATGAGCCGCGAAGTGATCTCGGACATGATGGACGTGATCGGCGGCAAGGGCATCATCCTGGGGCCGCGCAACTTCGCCGGTCGCAGCTGGCAGGCCGCACCGATCGCGATCACCGTGGAAGGCGCCAACATCATGACCCGCAGCCTGCTGATCTTCGGCCAGGGTGCGATCCTCTGCCATCCGTGGGTGCTGAAGGAAATGAAGGCCGCGCAGGATCCGGATACCCGCGCCGGCCTGCAGGACTTCGACCGCAGCCTGTTCGGCCACATCCGCTTCGGCCTCTCCAATGCCGTGCGTTCGTTCTGGTTCGGCCTGACCGGCGCGCGCTTCGGTGCCGCCCCGGGCGACGCCTATACCCGCCGCTACTTCCGCAAGCTGGACCGTTACTCGGCCAACCTGGCGCTGATGGCCGACATCTCGATGATGACCCTCGGCGGCAAGCTGAAGTTCAAGGAATCGCTGTCCGGCCGCCTGGGTGATGTGCTGAGCCACGTCTACATGACCAGCGCCATGCTCAAGCGCTACCACGACGAAGGCGCACCGCAGGCCGACCAGCCGCTGCTGGCCTGGGCCTTCCATGACAGCGTGCACAAGATCGAAGAGTCGCTGTCGGCGGCCCTGCGCAACTTCCCGATCCGTCCGATCGGCTGGCTGATGTGGGCGCTGATCTTCCCGCTGGGCCGTCGTGCCGAGGCCCCGGGCGACCGCCTGAGCCGTCGCGTCGCCGCCCTGCTGATGGCCCCTAACGAAGCCCGTGACCGCCTCGCCAGCGGCGTGTTCCTGACCCCGTGCGAGAACAACCCGGGCGGCCGCATCAACAGCTACCTGAGCAAGGCGATCATGGCCGAGCCGGTGGAGCGCAAGTTCCTCAAGGCGCTGAAGAGCAAGGGCATCGAAGCGCTGGACTTCAAGAGCCAGCTGGACGAGGCCGTGGCCGAAGGCGTGATCACCCAGGACGAGCGCAGCCTGCTGGAAGAACTGCGTACGCTGACCCTGGACACCATCACCGTGGACGACTTCGACACCCACGAACTGCGCGCGGCCAGCTACTACGACCGCCAGCACAAGGACCCGCATTCGCAGGCGGCCTGATCGCCCGCGACACGCGTTGCCTCGACGGCGGGCCTCGGCCCGCCGTCGTTCTATCCGCCGACCGGAAACCGCTCATGTCCACGCCCCTGCTTTCGCTCTACCACCGCCTGCAGCGCTGGCCCGCCGGCAACTGGCTGTTCTCGCGCGCGGTCTGCTTCAAGGCGCCCTACTTCGCCAGCATCGCGCCACGCATCACCCGCCTGGAACACGGCCGCTGCGAAGGCACACTGGCCGACCGGCGCAAGGTGCGCAACCACATCGGCACGGTGCACGCGATCGCGATGTGCAACCTGGCCGAACTGACCGCCGGGCTGATGGTCGATGCATCACTGCCGAAGGGAATGCGCTGGATTCCAAAGGGGATGCAGGTGCAGTACCTGGCCAAGGCGCGTGGCACGCTGCAGGCGGTGGCGCTGCCGGCGCAGCCGATCGTGGTCGCGGCCGAGGGCTATGCGCTGCCGGTGACGGTGAGCGTGCGCGACCGCGCGGGGACGGAGGTGTTCAGCGCTGTCATCGACATGTGGATGTCGCCGGCGAAGTAGTGTTCCCGCGAA